>CAZQSF010000041.1:0-34355 GCA_964595955.1 uncultured Saprospiraceae bacterium | reverse complement strand
AGGATAAAATAGGTCTTGGTAAAAAGGTCATTTTATCCTGAAAACCGTATAAGGTCGCAATAGATACAAAGATATTTTGGCAAGCTGCCAGAGCCAAGGTGACTCTGCCGGGGGCCATCTTCCCCTGGCTCGTGAACCGGGCCGGGCTTTGGGTCAGGCTGAGGAGGGTCAGAAGAACGGAGGAAAATGGAACCCTACGATTGGCCTCTTTTCCAGGCTTCGCCAACCGGATATGCCGACGACAAAATGCATTGGGAACCCTTTCGCACCCTGTCCTGACATCCGTAGGATCGTCATGGATCAGCATTCCCCATTGCGCAGAGTTTGGGGTAATGAAAATTCCCAAACCACTCCGCAACGGGTCTAGCTCAAAATAAGAAGGCCGCTGCACAGAGGCAGCGGCCTGGCGGTTTTCAAGCAGCAGGAATGCTGCTCTGTTGAGAAAACGGTAGTATGACTGTTGTGTTTTTGCTTCCGGATCAGTGATCGGAAAAAGACTGAAAGGAGGCAGCCTTTTGCATGACGATGATTGGGGCTTCCCCAGGTCTTTCGCCTTCGAAACCTCACCGTGCATAGGTTGTTGCCTCCTTATCAGTCCTATATCCCGGTTAGAGGATCTTACTCAGCGTTTGATGAATTGCCTGGTAAGGGTTTGATCACCGGAGGTAATATGCACCACATAGGTGCCCGCGGGCAGGTGGTGCACCCAAAAAGGCCGGGCCTCCGATGCGATTGTGGGACTATAATTTGCCAGCAGACGACCTTCGTCGTTATACACGGCTACTTGAGTATCCGCAAGCGGGGAGCCTTCGAGCCCTTTCAGATAAAAGGCATTGCGTACAGGGTTGGGGTACAGTACCACCGCCCGGGGATCGGTGTACCGGGAAGCGGTGTTGGTGGTGACCGGGGGGCTCAGCTCCAGGTAGATGTCCGTCTCCCGGGTGTACACGGGTCCTTGGCCGCTACCGGCTATCAGCGGCTTGCGCAGCCCCAGAAAAAAGGAGAACGGAGGGCGCAAGGAAGAGAGATCTTCGATCACGATGCTCACTCTCCCAACCGCTCCGTGTCCGCTAACCGGATCGTTGTTTTGCCGAACCATGGCAATGGTCGCCAAGCCCGCGTCCACGTCTTTGCTGAGAAAGGTGGTTGTTTCGCTCGGGCTGGATCCGATCCAGGCGTCCGGAAAAAGCTCAAACCGGATGGCATCCGGGTGATCGGCCACAAACTGAGGATTGAAACTCAGCTCAAATGTGGTACCGAGAAAATCCTGTACGGGTACGGTTTCCGTACCCAGCATAATGTCAATGAACAGTGTGTCGTCATTTCCGTCCGGGATATTCACAGGCACCAACAGGATCTCGCCACCTTGCCCTCCATTGTCGGAGGGGAAGTCGTCTGCCTGGACCGTGCCGTGGGTAAGGCCAAAGTTCTGGTAAATGGCATCGTTGAGATCCGTGTGATCTACTACCCCATCTCCATTGGCATCGGCATAGGCAAAGTCGGTGCCGTCTGCTCCGGCTATGCCCCAGGCCTGCCCGCTTTGTGCTGCCCAGACCGTGCTCGTTTCGGCGCGGGCTACCCCGCCCGGGCTTTGGTAGGCAAAGCCCCAGTAGAGCACGTCCACGCCATTCACGATGCCGTTGTTGTTGGCATCGCCGGGCCATACGTCTATGGATTGGGCTTGCGCAAAAAACGGAGCAAGCCCTGTACAGGCTATTCCTAAAGCGAAAGCCTGAAGAATGCGTTGAAACATTTTCCTGGATTGGATTGCTGAAGCAAGATACAGCCCAGGACCAGGGGGTGCAAAGACATTTTTTCGTACTTTCCGAAGGAAAAACAATAAATAAAAAAGAGTAAGAAAATATTTATATCTGTAAAGGTAGACTAGTTAGTTATTTATAACTATCAGTTAATGATAAAAAATATCTGAAAAGCCCTTAAAATCGAAGGAAAATGAAGAACGGAAAGCTGGCCAAACTCTATCGACTCCTCACGCTGCGCGAGCGAAAGCGGTTTCGCTTGTTTTTGGAGTCGCCATATTACAACAAAAACGAATTCGTACTGCATTTATTTGTTCTTCTGGACAATCATTTTGAGGAAAAAGGCGAGCTTCCGGCCGATCCGCATTGGGTTGCCCGGCAGATCCTGCCCGTGGCGAAGCAAAACCGGAAGGAACTAAGTTATCTTCAATCCGAACTGCTCAAGCAGATGGAAAGCTTCCTGGGGCTCGAGCATTACCTGGCGCAACCCTATCGGGCAGCCGAGGATGTGCTGGCCGCCCTGCTGGCTAAGAAAGCACACAAACATTTTGACAGCCGGTTCTCGCGCATCCATCGAAAGCTCGAGCGCGAGCCCACCGACCAGCCCGCCCTGTACGAAGGGCAATATAGCCTGAGCCGCCTGGCGGCTATGCGAAAGGTGAATCGCCGCGTGCGCTCGAAGGACTACCACCTCCAGCAGGCATCGGACAAGCTGGACCACTACTATTTTCTCACCAAACTGCAGTACAGCTGTGAAATGCTCAACCGGGAGCGCATCCTCAGCATTCAGTACGATGATTCCACCACCCCACTCATCATGGATCATCTGGCCCAGATGGACAGCCTGCCACCTTTACTCAATCTGTATTATCATATTTACAAGATCTACCGCGACCCCAAGGACTTTGGGGCCTATCGGACTCTGATCGAACTGGTCTTCGAATACCGCACGCGCATCGACCGGAACGAAGCCCGAACCGTTTTTCTCTATGCATTGAATCACTGCTTGCGCGAGGGGCGGCAGCCCGACGGCAAGCGCTACTGGAAGGACCTGTTCACCCTCTACGACGTGGGGCTGGAAGAGCGTTACCTTTTCCAGGGCAAGTACATCTCGCACTGGACCTACACCAATGCCGCTTCTACAGGATTGAGTATCAAGGAATACAAATGGACGGAACGAATCATTTACCAGTATCGCAAGTACCTTGAGCCGGCTACCCGCGACGACCCCTTCCACTTCATGCTGGCCAACCTCAACTACCACAAAGGCGAGTACGAGAAGGTGCTGAACACCCTCCGGACCCTCCGCTTTGTCGATCTGCAGTATCACCTGGAGGCCCGGCTGGTGCTCATGAAAACCTTCTACGATATCGGCGCGATGGAGTCGCTCCTGTCCCTGCTGGCCTCTTTCTCCACCTACCTGCGGAGGAACAAACAGATCAGCCCCGGCATCAAGATGACCTATCTCAACTTTTGCAACCTTCTCCATCAGATCCTTAAGATTCAGCCTGCCGGCAAGGATAGCCTCAAGGAACGCATACGGGAAACGCAACCGCTGACGAGCCGGTCCTGGCTGCTAAAGGTGTACGAAGACTGGGAAAGCGGTGGGGCCAGACCCGAAGACGGCCAGGTGGCTGCCGGGCCGGCTCGCTGAGCCGTGGGTCTTGTTCAACTCAGCAGTTGGTACGCCAGCAGGCTGGCCAGATAGGCCAGCCCCGTCATGAATACAAATTGCAGAACGGGCCACTTCCAACTGTCCGTTTCGCGCTTGACCACCGCCAGGGTGCTCATGCATTGCATGGCAAATACGTAAAACAACAGCAGAGAGAGGGAGGTAGCCAGGTTGTACATTGGCCTTCCCGTGAGGGGATCGACCTCCTTGGCCAGGCGGTCGCGTATGTGGTATTCGTCGCTCTCGCTGCCGATGCTGTAGATTGTGGCCATGGTGCCCACGAAGACTTCCCGGGCGGCAAAGGAGGTAATCAGGGCAATGCCGATCTTCCAGTCGAAGCCCAGAGGGCGGATGGCCGGCTCGATGAACTGCCCGACCTGGCCGGCAAAGGAGGCTTCCAGGCGCTTGGCCGCTACCAGGTTTTGCGTGGCCGTTTCGTCCAGGCGCTGGGTCTGGGCGAGTTGCCGGGCGCTTTGCTCGGCCCGGGCCATGCGATCGCCCCAACCGAAATTGGCCAGCACCCACAGGACGAGCGAAATGATCAGAATGATCTTTCCGGCCTCCAGGACAAAGGTTTTGACTTTGGTCCATACATTCAACCAAACGTTGCGCATGACCGGCAAGCGGTAGGGCGGCAATTCGAGCATGAGGTAACTGCCCTGGCCACCTTTAAGGATCAGCTTGAAGACCCAGGCCGAACCCAGTGCAGCCAGTATACCCAGCAGGTACAAACCCATGAAAGCCAGGCCCTGCAGGTTGAAAACACCACCGATGAGCATAGGCGGCACCACAAAGCCGATGAGCACCGTGTACACCGGAATGCGAGCCGAACAACTGATGAAAGGCGTCACCAGTATAGTGATCAGCCGTTCTTTCTCATTTCCGATGGTGCGCGTACTCATGATGGCCGGAACGGCACAGGCCCCTCCGGAAATCAGAGCTACAATGCTTCGCCCGTTTAACCCGAACCGCTGCATAAGGTTATCGAACAGGTAGGCCGCGCGGGCCATATAGCCCACTTCTTCCAGCAGGGAAATGAGGAAAAAAAGGATGGCGATCTGTGGAATGAATACCAGAATGCCCCCGAGGCCGGCCAGCAGGCCGTCGGTGATCAGATCGGCTAGCAGCCCCTCGGGCAGGAGGTTGCGCACCCCTTCTCCCAGGGCCCCGAAAAGCCATTCGATCCACTGCATGGGAAGCTGTGCCCAGGCAAAAATGGCCTGAAAAACGAGCAGCATGAGCAGAAAAAAAATCAGTGGCCCCAATACGCGATGGGTGAGCACAGCATCCAGCTTCTCGGTCGTGCTATCCGTACGCGCCGGTGCCGGTCGGCGGACCCACTGCTGCACCAGGGGTTCAAACTGATCGCATCGCTTCAGCGTTTCGTCAACCTGGGCTTTCAGGCTGACGAACGGGATGCCCTCCAGGGCCTCGCCGATTTGCCGGCGCTGCCGATCGGAAAGGCCGCTCAGCCAGCGGTAATGATGGGCTACAAGCAAAGCCTGGTAGGGGTTGTCATACCCGATGATGGCCTGAACGGCAGTGGCTATCTCGCGCTCCACCGGAGAAAAATCGTAGAAAGGGCGGGGCAGGAAGCGGGTGGGATGCTGGGCGAGTTCGGCGAGTTGGTCTACCAGCTCGTCCATGCCGGAGCCGGTGCGGCCGCTTATGCATAGAAAGGGAACGCCAAAATACCGGCTGAGGGCTTCGAGGTCTATCCGCAGCCCGGATTTTTCCGCCACGTCCTTCATGTTGAGGGCAAAAAGCATGGGCAAGCCCAGATCGCAGAGCTGAGTGAAGAGCAAGAGGTGTTTCTCCAGGCGGGTCACATCGGCTATGTACACGATGGCATCGGGAAAATGCGGGCTGTCGGGATTGGCGAAGGTGTCGACCACAATGCGCTCATCCTCGGCATTGGGATACAAGCTATAGGTACCAGGGAAATCGACGAGCTCGAGCGCGTGCCGGGAGGAAAGCTGCAACACCCCCTCTTTCTTTTCCACGGTGACGCCGGGGAAATTGCCCACTTTTTGCTGAAGGCCCGTCAGGCGATTGAAAACCGAGGATTTACCGCTGTTGGGATTTCCCAGAAGGGCTACGGTACTCACCTCCTTGGCCAGGTCCGTTCCCCTTGCTGTCATAGGTCAACGATGATCGCTTCTGCTTCATTCCGGCGCAATGCGAAGAAATAGCTGCCCACCTGTGTATACCAGCCGCCGCCGAAAGGTGCTTTCCGGATCAGCCGGATAAACTGGCCCGGGCGTATGCCCATGGCCATCAGCTTGCTCGCGTAGTCCGGATTGTGAATGCTCCGAATACGAGCTTTTTCCCCGACCGGCAGGGAGGTTATCGCTCGCCTCGTTTTTGTTTGATCAGGTATAGCAACCAAGAGTTCGTGCTTTCGTTGATTTGGTTAAAGACCAAAAATATTTAATTTACCCAGTCGCTGAGGTGATAATCATCACTGTCGCGCAAGGCTTGCCGGGAGGAGTCCGAAACGATAGCCGACTGTCGCAACTTGTACTCGGCCATGATCTCCCCAAGCCGCCTGTGGCGAAAACACCCTGCCTGGCGAAGAACGAAAGCCGGACTTTGGGAAGGCCCGCAGATGAGCCAAAGAACCCATTCTCCGGCTTCATTGGGTATGAGCCGCGCTCCTTTTACCGATTCCGCTTCCCCGGACGACAAGTCGTTCACTTCACTATCTCGAGCCGGCCGGTCCCATTGCCCCAGTTCATCGATGAACTGCTCCAACAACTTTCTGTACGTGGCTCCTTTTTCCATAGGCTGGTCCGTCCGGGTAAATATACGGCAAAGATGTTATTTAGACTGAATAAAAATAAATACCTCGTCATAGCAACGTCTTTTTTATACCCGCTGCGATGTGGTTGGGGAGTTTTCACTGCCCCAAACCCTGCGCAATGGGGAATGCCGACCCATGAAGATCCTACGAATGTCAGGACGGGGTACGAAAGGGTTCCCGAACCATTTTGTCGTCAGAATACCTGAAAAGATGCCGGAAACGAAAAAAGGCACCCGCGGATGCCTTTTAGCGACAAAAACCGGCCTTCCGGCCTTTGGATTACAAATGCGCGCGAAGCATCCACGCCATTTTCTCGTGGGCTTCCATCAGACCGATGAGAAAGTCCTGCGTACCTGCATCGCCGTAGGATTCCAACACCTCGTCCTGATTGTGGCGAAGGATCTGGATGACGGCTTCGTGATCGCGGAGCAGGTTAGCCACCATTTGCTGGGCGTCTCCGTCAAGGTGGTCGGTCTCATCCAGACGCGACAGACTCCGGAAGGCGTCCATGCTGCCCGGTGCGAAAGCGCCCAGGCTGCGGATGCGTTCGGCAATGTCGTCGATAAACTCGGCCATATCGGTGTATTGCTCTTCAAAGAGCTCGTGCAGCGGCTTGAATGCCATGCCGGTCACGTTCCAGTGGTAATTGCGCGTCTTGATGTAGAGAATGTGTTCGTCGGCCAACAACTGGCTGAGGATCTCGGCAATCTTGTGCCGGTTTTCCCGTTCGATGCCAATATTGACTTGTTGGCTGTCTACGGCTACTTCTGGATTTTGATGTGCCATGTATTTCGCGTTTTATCTGTGAATGAAGGGGTTCGGCTGCAAGAGCGAACCTAACATAAAAAAACAATCGGGCGGCCGGTAAAGTTGCCTGCTTTCCTTGCCTTGAAAATGCGAAAGCCCTCATCATCCGATGAGGGCTTTCGTCTCAACGAGGAGCCGGGAGGTTTTTTGGAAAAACTCTACTTTTGGCTCCTAGTTTACTAATGCGATGATAACCATAGGGACGGCGTCTTCGAGAGCTTGTCCCTTTGGTTTTTTTAGCCTACGCGTTCGCGGGCACCTGCCTCGGCAGAAATGCCTTCCACCTCTGCAGTTTTACCTACGGCCAGAGAGTAGATTACCAGACCGAAGCCGATCTTGTTGACGGCATCGCCGATGTTGTAGATCAGGTCCATGGAGCGAACGTCCAGTACGCCGGCCAGCCAGCCCGACTCGGGGATAGCCATGTAACCGATGGGGTAAATGGCCCAGCCTACGAGTACAAACCATGCCAGTGTGCTAAAGGCGCGCTGGAGCTTGGGATCGTTCGAATTGCGCGACAGGCGCTTGGCAGATCCGAACCACACTTCGTACAGGATACCGGCGTAGCCCAGGGTGGAGATAAAGCCCCACAGCGGAGACTGGTCGCGGAAGACCGTCTCGCCCAGGTAACCCGTTACGAGCATCCAGACGGAGTAAAAGATCATGCGCCACAGCAGACCCATCTTAGCGCCGAAGGCGCGAAGGATCAGGTAGAATTCCACGCACATCAGGGGCACCGTAAGGATCCAGTCGATGTAGCGGAATTCCGTGGGCGACGATTGGTTCTCGGCCCAGAAATCGCGCATGTAGAAGTAGTGTACAGCCGCAATAAAGGTGATGAGTCCGGAAACCAGCATGGAATCCCTCCACTTGCCTTGTACTTGGCTGAACTGGAAAAAGAAGAACACGGTAGCAGCTGCCATGGCCATAGAGCCAATGAAAAACGTAAATCCTACGTAATCACCGGACTGCAGCTGAGCCAGCAGCATGGGCTTCAAGTTTACTAATACGTCCATTGTATGAAATTTTGTTAAAAGTGTGTTAAAGCTAATTTCCTAACAGTTGCTCAAAAAAAAGGTTTACGGAAAGTTTTCACAACTGCCTGAATTTTATGCGATAAGTCCGCTTGCCGGACTCTTGGCCAAATTTCTGGTCGTTTGATCCTGCCATGCGTGGAAGCGTCCGTCCACCAGCCAGATGTGGGGCAAGGTGATCATGGCGATGCCGGCAAACATCCACCCCAAACCGACAACATCTTGCCAGTGGCGCATCCAAAACACTCCGCCTGCAATGCCGAGTAGGGCCAGTAAGGCAAACGGCAAGGTCAGGAAGATGTAACTTTTGAGTCCGAATTCCGGTATTTTTTCTCGGAAAAAGGCCATTTGCTCTCCCATGGCGTCCCAGGCATGCCAGCAGCAGAAAAAGAGCGCAAAGCCCAGCAGCAGGGGCAGGCAGGCAAAGACTACAGCCAACAGCAGCAATTCGGACAGTTCCCGGCCCGCCTCCTCCACGGGCAAACGGCTTCGCCAAGGGAGAAGGAGCACCAGGGAGAACAACAGAAGGCCCAGTCCGACCGCTGCACTTTGCGCATAGGGCACCACGGGCAACTCGGGAATCGGCCGCCGCAGGATTTCGCCGACGATGGCCGCTGTCTGTTCGTAATGCCAGAGCAAGGGGAATCCCAGGAGGAAAGCCCCCCGGCACAGCTCGTACATGCGGGTCATGCCCCCGGCCCGGCTCGAACGCAGCCTGCCGGACCGGCCAAAATGCAGGACCGAGATCAGCAAAAAAAACAGGAGAGCCGAAACCGGTTCGAGCCACCACCATAAACCGTAGAGCAGGATGAGCCCCAGGTAGCGAACGAAAAAACGGATCTTTTCCCGCCGGCTGAGGGGCGGCCCGGCCAATTGGCTGTACAGGGCATAATCCGTAGCGCCGTGCGGGATGCCCAGCAGGGCGATCAGCCCCAGGGCCAACGGCAGGCTGATCCGGCTCACGAACTGCGGCCATAGCAAACTGCTGCCGACGAGTGCCACGGCCAGCCCGATCCTTCCATACGGTAGCAGGCGATTGCCTATCCCGGTAGCGGTTGTGTCCATGTCTTCATACCCGTTGTGCCGTAAAGGCCCCAGATCGCTCGGAAGAAGGGCCATTTCGGCAGTGTGCTAAACAAAAGCCCTTCCTGAATGAGATGACTGTCCTCGTTCAGGAAAGTGAGTATTCGGTCCATGGGGTTATGGCGGAACAAACGGCTGAAAATGGCCTTGCCCAACCGGCCCTGCTCGTGCAGAATGTAGAGCAGCAGGTCGTCGTAAAAGGCAAAGCGATCGTGTTTCCATTCGGGGAGCCGGGGGGCCTGGCCGGCCTCCAACTGGCGGACCAGCATTTGGGTTTGCTCTTGAATGCGGAGGAAAGCATAGCCCGTGGTAGGCTTTACAGCACCGCCCAGCGTACCCAGCCGAATGACCTTTGATTGCGGTGAAGAAGGCAAGAGGCCACCCTGCATGGGAATCACGCCGAATTCTTCATCTACGGTCTCAAAGCTCTCCGCAGACCAATAGCGGCTCAAATAGCCGGCCAGTTTTTTGCGGTAGCTTTCTTTGGGATGGACGGAGGGCGAAAAATAGGTGAGTTCGACCAAAGCCTCGCGTTCGGAGAAGGGAAGCAGGTAATAGAAATGCGTGAACGATCCCTGCGCTTCCCGAAAGTCCATGAGAATAGGAGTGGTGGGGTCAAACCGGTCGTGCTCGGTGCGTATCGTCCATCCCAGAAAATGCTGGAGCAATGCCGGACGCACCTGGCGGCGTTCCACCGTTTCGGGAGGGGTGTAGCAGCTGTTGAACACCCAATTGGCCCGGATCACAGCTCCGTCGAGCACGACGAAAGGGCCCTGCTCGTCTTCTCCGACCTGCTGGACGGTGCCGTATCGGATATCCAAATGAGGCATGCGGTCGAACGCCGCCTGGGTATGCCGGTAAAAGTCAATGCCCCGGAGAAGCTGGTATTCGTAGGCGCGCAGATTTTCCCTGCGCTCCGCATCCTCGCTGAGGAAGGCAAGCCGTTTCCAGCGGTGGGCAATGATCTCGTCAAAATCGGTCGGGGTGCTGGTCCAAAAACACCAGGTGCGGTCATTGCGCAACTTAGGAGCTTTGTCCACTAAAAGGATTCGCTGATTGCGCAAGGCCGAGCGACTTAGTCGCCACAACAGGGATAAGCCTGCTGCACCGCCACCGGCCACGATATAGTCGTAGGTGTTCAAGTTTACCAATGCGTATGCCTTTAGCCTCTTTGTCCGGAAATATACGTTATCAAAACGTTAACGTGTACGAACTATGCAATAGACAAAAGAAAAGCCAAATGGTTCGGTTATCCAAATCTTTTTTTTCACAGCCCCTTCTTTTCTCCCCTTTATTTGTTTCGTTTGTGAAAAAGAAGCAATCCTTTGGCCGGCCGGGAGTGTTGGTCCGATAGTTCAGCTTCTCGGTCTAGGGTTTTGGGGCTAAGCCCGCATTCCCCTGTATATTTGTACAAAATCACATTCATGGCTCGTCGAAGGAAATTGACTGTTTTTGCCCGCTTTTTGATCGTACTCGTCATCCTCCTGCCGCTGGCATATGTGGGTGCCTCTCTGCTCAACGATGAGGATCCGATCGAAAATGTGGAAAACTTTTGGAGAACGATCACGGGAAACGAGCCTCCTGAAGCCTCGCCGGCCCCCGTTGAAGCACTTCCTGCCGAAAAACCGGCCAACGGGCAAACGGCCTCTCCCGCCACAGCAGCCGATTCAGCCGAACAACCGGCCAAGCCGGAACCCACCCCTGCAGGCGATGCCGGTCTGGCAGAGCGCATTCAACAGTTGGAAGCCCAACAAAAAGCCCTGGAAAAGAAGGTAGCCGACCAGGAACAGAAGATTCGCTGGTTGGAAAGCCAGGTGGAAAGCATGCAGTAAGCCGGGAGGGGGCAGTCCGGCAATTGCGCTAAGCCGGCTTTTTTTCGTCCTTTTTTAACGGTGGTCCCGTCTGCCGGCTATACAGGTGGCCACGGCACATATCTTTAAAGTTCATAATGGAACTCCTCGTCCACCAGGTTGGCATTGTTGACGGAGCAGTTCAGATCTTTCAGGCTGCCGGTCTCGATGTCGTACACCCATCCGTGGATGTAGGGGAACTGTCCTTTGACCCATTCTTCCTGCACAAAAGGCACTTTGGCCAGGTTGTTGACCTGTTCCACCACATTGAGTTCGACCAGCCGGTCGAAGCGCGACCGATCTTCGGGCAGGGCATCCAGTTCGCTACGGTGCAGGCGAATGACGTCTTTGATGTGGGCCAGCCAGCCGTCGATATAGCCGTAGCGCTTGTGGTCCATGGCGGCACTCACCCCCCCGCAGCCGTAATGACCGCAGACGATGACGTGTTTTACGCCCAAAACTTTTATGGCGTAATAGGCCACGCTCAGCAAATTGGCATCCGTGTGAATGACCATGTTGGCAATGTTGCGATGTACGAACATGGAGCCGGGTTGGGTCCGAGTGATTTTGGAGGGCGGTACCCGGCTGTCGGCACATCCGATCCACAGAAATTTAGGATGCTGCCCTTTGGCCAATTCGTGAAAGAAGTCGGGATCCTCCTTGGTTATGGCTTCTACAAAATGTTCGTTGCCCTGGATGAGTTCGTGATAGGATTTCGGCATGTGCAAGTCGGGTTTTGATACCGTTTAAAAAAGTCGCATACCGCTTTCGTATGGGTTCGATTTACAGCTCGACCCGTAGGGAAGCGGCATTATTCTTTGAGCGCCTGTTCGCGGTTTTCATGCCTCCGACGAATAGGGATAGATTATCCTTATACGGTTTCGAGTATGAAATAACTTCCTAGGTCATTTCATATTGGAAACGGTATTAAAACCGCACGGCCATGGAAAATAAGGAAAAAAAACGTTGCCCGAACCCGAAAAAAGCCGCAGCCGACTGAACGGCTGCGGCTTTTTAGTGCTTGTTGGGATTTCGCTTTGGGAGCGAACCCCCGCCAGGTTTTATTCTGAGCAAGGCGCGATATTACCTGGAATGGGGACGGGGCCGTATTCCAGGAAGCCTGGCTACGTGCCTGCAGGCCGGACTGCCTTTCGGCCCACAGGCGTGACCGATCTGCCAGCCGAACTTAGGTACTAAGGCAGGCTGGAGCGCAACGCAGCCCCGGAGAAAATTTGGCACAATCTCGTAAACCCTAAGTGGAGAGGGCTTACTCGCCCTGACCCAGAGAATAGGCGCGATGGCCGTCCACTTTGTAGAGGTTCTCAGTCTTGATGACGTCCATCTGGTGTTCGTCCAGGCGCTGGAGCAAACCGATGATCTGCCGGTTGGTCATCTCTTCCGGCTGGCCGTCGGCAGCTACAAAGCGGCAGCGCCAGTGGTCGGTGCAAAAGGTCTCCGGCAAACCGTCGGGATAGACCTTTACCCCCCGGTTGGTGATCATCTTGAGCCGGAAGTCGGGTGCGGCGGCCTCTTCCAGAATGCGGCCCAGCACATCGGGCTCCCGGCTGAAATCCTTGCCGTTCCAATCGATAAAGGCATCTACCCCCACCAGCGTCTTGTCGGCTGCCTTGGGCTGATAGACCGGCAGCTCGATGGGACCGGCATCGGCCTTAAAGTGCACCGGCTCCAGCGTTTGGGGCTCCTGGCCCAGCCGGTCGATAACAGCCCGTGCAAAATCCTGGGTGCCGACTCGCTTCTTGGTGTAGGTTTCGCTGAAGACATCCCCGGTGTGAATACCGTCCTCCAAGGTTCGCAGCCAGGCGTTCTGGATGCGTTCGGCCACATCGGCCTGGCCGATGTGCACGAGCATCATACAGGCGGCGTTGAGCAGGCCGGAAGGATTGGCGATGCCTTGCCCGGCAATGTCGGGAGCCGAGCCGTGAATGGCTTCGAACATGGCAAACCCGGCCCCGATGTTGGAGGAGCCGCCCAGGCCTACAGAACCGGCCACCTGGGCTGTGATATCAGAAATGATATCGCCGTAGAGGTTGAGGGTTACCACGAGGTCGAAGCGATGAGGGTCGTCGGCCAGCAGAGCTGCGCCGATGTCGATGATGAAGTGCTCGGACTCAATGTCCGGGTATTCCTTGGCCACTTCCTCGAACACCTCGTGAAAGAGGCCGTCGGTGTGTTTCATGATGTTGTCCTTGGTCATGCAGGTCACCTTGCGGCGGCCGTTGGAGCGGGCGTATTCAAAGGCGTAGCGCACCACCTTTTCCGTGCCCGGACGGGTGATGAGCTTGAGGCATTGCACCACTTCACCCGTCTGCTGGTGCTCGATGCCCGCGTACAGGTCTTCTTCGTTCTCGCGAACGACCACCAGGTCCATTCCCGGAAAGTGGCTATCGACAAAAGGAGTGAATGCCCGGCAGGGGCGCACATTGGCGAACAGGCCCAGCGACTTGCGAATGGTCACGTTCAGGCTTTTGTAGCCGCCCCCCTGCGGCGTGGTGATGGGCGCTTTGAGGAAAACCTTATTGCGGCGTAGCACGTCCCAGGATTCCGGACTGATGCCCGATTTCATGCCTTTCAGGTACACGGCTTCGCCGATGTGGATCTCTTCGTAGTCCAGCTCGGCCCCGGCCGCTTCCAGAATTTTCAGGGTGGCATCCATGATCTCCGGGCCGATCCCGTCGCCCTTGGCGATGGTGATGGTCGGTTTGGTTTGCATGGAGGTTCGGGTGGTCTTTTCGGGTGAAGTGGTTGGGTGCATGGGTATCCGTTTTTTGTTCGATATTTCCGTTAGAAAAACACCTGCCTCGAAATCCGGTTTGCGAGCGCTTGATTTTGACGGCGCAAAACTACGCATTTAGAAACTTTGCTAGTTTTAGACCCATGAATACCGCAGAATTCAACACCCTGGTTTGGGCCTGGATTGCCCTGGCCATCGTTCTCTTCCCCATTCAGCTTTTCGTCACCGCTCCCTACGGCCGACACACTTCGGCCCGCTGGGGCCTGTTGATGGACAACCGCTGGGGCTGGACGATCATGGAGCTCGTCTCTCCCCTGGTCTTCGGTTCGTTCTTCCTGCTGGGCTCGGCCCCGAAATCCACACCCATGTGGATCTTCTTCGGCCTCTGGATGATGCACTATATCAATCGAAGCCTCATCTTCCCCTGGCGCACCCGCACCTCCGGCAAAAAGATCCCCATCACCATTGTGCTCAGCGCGGCCTTTTTCAACGTGGTCAACGGCTCGCTCAACGGCTACTGGCTGGGCACCCTAACCGAACCCTATCCCGAATGGTGGCTGGCCGATCCCCGCTTCTTCCTGGGGCTGACTGTCTTCCTGCTGGGCTTCGGCATCAATTTTTACTCCGATGAGCTTTTGCTGCGGCTTCGCAAACCCGGCGAAACGGGCTACAAAATCCCCCAGGGCGGCCTCTTTCGCTGGATCTCCTGCCCCAATCACTTCGGCGAGATCGTGGAGTGGAGCGGCTTTGCCATCATGTGCTGGAACCTGCCCGCCCTGTCCTTTGCCATCTGGACGGCGGCCAACCTCATTCCACGGGCTGTCTCACACCACAAATGGTACCGCCGGAAATTCGACGATTACCCAGCCCGGCGCAAGGCTGTTATCCCTTTCCTGTATTGAGTAGCTGTAAATGGAGGAGCGGAGGATTCGTCAGACGGCAAAACTCTCGCCGCAGCTGCAGGTGCGGGAGGCATTGGGGTTGTTGAAATAGAAGCCCTTGCCATTGAGCCCCCCTGAAAACTCCAGGGTAGTATTGCAGAGGTAGAGAAAACTGCGCAGATCGGTGACTACCTTGATGCCATTGTCCTCAAATACCTGATCATCTGGTTGCGACTGATTGTCGAAGGTCATATTGTAGGTTAGGCCCGAGCAGCCGCCACTGGTCACACTCACGCGCACGAAATACTCCCCCGGGGCGCGGCCCTCGGCTTTCAGCAGTTCTACGATCTTTTCTTTGGCGCTCTCGGCTACAAAAAGCATGATGGAAAACGAGTTTTTCTCAAAAATGATGGCTTCCAACGAAGATAATACCGATTAAAAAATAAATGTGGCAAGCTCTATTACTTTTTTAACCGCCTACCTTCGTTTTAAAGGATAAAGTTTCCCTTTGAAAAGGGTCTTTTTCCTTAAAAAGCTATAACAAGCCCGGGCCGAAGGAAGTTTTTCAGTTACCGGCCTGCCGGACAGCCCACGGAGCATTTTGGGCGCGTTGGTCGCGCACAGCTTCGGCTACCAGTTCGACGGCGCGCTCCACTTCGGCTTCGGTCGTGTAGCGGCCCAGGCTGAAGCGCAGGGAGGCAAAGGCCTCAGCTTCACTGCGGCCCATGGCGCGCAGCACGTGGGAGGGTTCCACCGTCGCAGCCGTACAAGCCGAACCAGCAGATACGGCCAGCCGCGCCCCCAGGCGAAGCAGCAGAGCCTCGCCGTCCAGGTGGCGAAACAGCAGGTTGGTCACTGTGGGCAGGCGCTGTGCCCGGTTTCCGTTAACGATCACCTCGTCCAGGCGATCCAACAGTTCCTTCTCCAGCCAATCGCGCAGCCTGCCCAGGCGCAGGGCCTCATCGGCCAGACAGGCTCCGGCCAGCTCAGCTGCCCGGCCGAATCCCACAATGCCCGGCACGTTCAGGGTGCCCGAGCGCATCCCGCGCTCGTGCCCGCCCCCGTCCTGCTGAGCAGTGAGCTGCACCCGCGGCCGGCTTCGGCGCAGGTAAAGGGCACCTACGCCTTTGGGGCCGTAGATCTTGTGCGCGCTGCAAGCCAGCAGGTGCAGCCCGGCATCGCGGGGCGATACGGGGATCTTACCCACCGCCTGGGTCGCATCGCTGAAGAGGAGCACCCCCTGGCGGGCGCACAGCTCGCCGATCTCGGCCATCGGCTGAATGACGCCCGTTTCATTGTTGGCCCACATTACGGCTACCAGCACCGTATCGGGCCGAATGGAGGCTTCCAGTTCGGCCAGGTCTATCCGGCCGTCGGACCCCACCTCCAGGTAGGTCACCTCCGCCCCCAGACGCTCGAGGTGACGGCAAGCATCCAGCACCGCCTTGTGTTCCGTTCGCAGGGTCACCAGATGACGCCCCTTTTGATGGTAGGCTTCCCACACGCCCTTCAGGGCCAGGTTGCAGGCTTCTGTGGCTCCGGAGGTAAAGACCAGCTCTCGCGGATCGGCGTCCAGCAGGGCAGCTAACTGCTCACGAGCGGTCTGCACGGCCGCTTCAGCCTGCCAGCCGAAAGCGTGCTGCCGGCTCGCTGCATTGCCCGGCTGCTCCCGAAAGTACGGCCACATGGCTGCCAATACCGCTTCGTCCACCGGCGTGGTGGCGTGGTAATCCAGATAGATGGTCGGGCTGGACTTCATGCCTGTAAAGATAGGAGATTTGGCCGTCGGCAATTTACAGTCCGCGATTTTACCCGCCGGAGCTTTAGCCTGGATGGGCCGCAGACTCCAGTTTTCAGTACCCATCCCCCCGACTACCCAACCCCTATTCCAACATTCCCCAGCCCCCCGGCAACTATTCCAACGTTCTCCCCTACCCGGCTGCGCCTGGAAAGGCTATTTTTGCAGGGAACCCGAGAAGAACGCCAAAAAAACCTGACGGAAAGACGTTCTGTTCTTCAACCGAGTCAGCCATTTGAAACCTTTAAATCTGCTGCCTTGACTCCTTCCCCATCCTCCATTCTCATCCTCGGTGCCGGACCGGCCGGGCTGGCCATGGCCGGACATTTGCGGCAACTGGGCTTGCCCTTCGAGCTGCTGGAAAAGAGCGAGCAGGTAGGCCATGCCTGGCACCACCACTACGACCGCCTTCACCTGCACACGGTCAAGGAGCTCTCCCATCTGCCCTTCCTCCCCTTTCCGGAGCACTACCCGCGCTACGTCTCCCGGCAAGACTTCTGCGACTACCTGGAAGCCTACGCCCGGCATTTCGATATCCGCCCCCAGTTTGGTCAGGAAGTGATCCGGATCGAGCGGGAGCACGGTCATTGGCGGGTGGACACCCGGGCAGGGAAAAGCCGGCGAAGCTCGCAGGTGATCGTCGCTATTGGCGTGAACCGGGTGCCCCACCGGCCTGAGTTCCCCGGCGAAGAAGCCTTCCGGGGTGAGATCCTCCACAGCCGGGCGTACCGCCGGGCCGAGCCCTTTCGCGGAAAGCGCGTGCTGGTGGTAGGCATGGGCAATACAGGGGCCGAGATCGCCCTGGACCTGGCCGAGCAAGGCGTGGCGGTGGCCTTATCCGTGCGGAGCCCGGTCAATATCGTGCCGCGCGATGCTTTCAGGCGGCCCACCCAGCTCACCGCTCACAAGCTGGCCCGCCTGCCCCACTGGCTGGGCGACCGCATCGGCAATGCCGTACAGCGCCTCACGGTGGGCGACCTGAGCCGCTACGGCCTCCGGATCTCGCCCATGTCGCCGGCCAAACAGCTGCGGGTGACCGGCAAGACGCCCGTCATTGACCTGGGTACGGTGGCCATGATCAAGGCGGGCAAGATCGCGATCTATCCCGGCATCGAACGGATGGAGGCTGAGGCTATCCGCTTCCGCGACGGCCGCACCGCTCCCTTCGAGGCCGTCATCCTGGCCACCGGCTACCGGCCGCAACTGGAAGAGCTCATCCCCGCCCTGCAGGGCCACCTCAATACCGATGGCATCCCGGAAAACCTCGTCGGAGAAGGCGGATTAGACGGGCTTTACTTTCTGGGCTACGACAACTATACCCCCGGCGGTATCCTGGGCGTGATCGTCCGGGACTCGGCCCGCATAGCCGAACACCTGCGGGAATGGCAGGCAAGCTCCAGGCATCCGCAGCCGGTTTCTTAGGCCGTTTGCGGAAAGTGCGTTACATCTAAGAAGAAAAGTAAACCTATTCCCGAATACTTCGCCGCCGGAACGAGGAAGGATAACAACCGTGTCTTGTTCTGACGATCATCATCAAGCCCCTGTTTCTCAATGATCAAGCGCCTGGCCATATTCACCAATACCGAGCATCCCGAACTGCCTGAAGAGGAGCAGTACCTCCTGGAGGAGTTGCCCCGCCGCGGCATTCGGCCGGAGCCCCTGGTATGGGATGCCCACACCAACGGTCTGGAGCAGTACGACGGCTTTCTGGTGCGTGCCGTTTGGGGGTATTTTCAGCAGATGAATCGATTTGCCAAACTGCTGGATCAACTGAATCACAGCGTTCAACCGGTATGGAACGCCCCGGCCTGGCTGCGCTGGAACAGCCACAAGTTCTATCTCCAGGATTTGGCGAAAAAAGGCATCCCCATAGTACCGACCGTCTTTGTGAAAGGCAAGCTGGACCCAAACACGCTGAAAAGAGCTTCCGAAGGATTCGATGCCGGCCACCTGGTTGTGAAGCCCGCCGTCTCGGCCGGTTCCCACCAGACCGAGCGCCTGGCTACGGGCGATCCGCTGCCCGAATCCTTTGACGAGACGGAAGACTGGCTGCTGCAGCCCTACCTGAGCGAAATCGAAACGGAAGGAGAATGGTCCTTCGTCTTTTTCAACGGCCAATTCAGCCATGCCGTGAAGAAGGTGCCCGCTTCCGGCGATTTCCGGGTGCAGAAGCAATTCGGCGGGCAGTACCATCCCGAACAGCCTTCTGCGGCGCTGCTCCAACAGGCCCGGCAGGTGTTGCGCGTATTGCCGGCCAACCCCCTGCTGGCCCGTGTGGACGGCATCCTGCGCGATGGGCAGCTTCTGCTCATGGAACTGGAGCTGATCGAGCCGGATCTCTACCTTTATCGCGATGAGGATAAGCAGCGATTTATGGACGCCATTTCGGCTTGCTTCTCACCTGCCTGACTCCGCCAAAAGTCCCTATCTTCACCCCCATCTGGTAAACCCATTCATTCCATGCCTAAACACCCTAAATACGTCACCGCCGAAGAGGCCGTGTCGCTCATTAATTCCAACGATCGCGTATACGTGCATAGCGTGGCAGCAGCTCCGCAAACCCTCATTCGCGCACTGGCCGACCGCGCGCCCGAACTGCACGACGTCCAGATCTATCACCTCCACACCGAGGGCGAAGCGCCTTACGCCAAGCCGGAACTGGCCCGGAGTTTCCGCGTCAACAACCTCTTCGTAGGGGCCAATGTACGCCGGGCCGTCAACGAAGGCCGGGCCGATTACATCCCCGTCTTTCTAAGTGAGGTGCCTAAACTCTTTCACCGGGGCACCATCCAGCTGGATGTCGCCCTGCTCATGGTGTCACCCCCCGACAAGAACGGCTTCGTCACCCTGGGCACTTCTGTAGATGCCTCCCTGGCTGCTTCTCAAACAGCCCGCCGGCTCATCGCCGAGATCAATCCCCACATGCCGCGCACCCATGGCGACGGGGCAGTCCACATCAGCCAGTTTGATCGCGTGGTGGAAGTGGACTATCCGCTGCCGGAATTCATCAGCCCGGAACCGACCGCGACTGAGCGCATGATCGGCGGCTACGTAGCCGAAATGGTAGAGGACGGCGCCACCCTGCAAATGGGTATCGGCACCATTCCCAATGCCGCGCTGGATGCCATGACCAACCACAAGGGCCTGGGTATACACACCGAGATGTTTGCCGAAGGCGTGCTGGATCTGGTCGAGACCGGCGTGATCACCAACGAGTTCAAGAACAAACACCGCCATCACATCGTCACCGGTTTCGTCATGGGTACCAAGCGCCTGTACGATTTCATCGACGACAACCCACTTGTCCGCTTCCTGGATATCGAGTATGTGAACGATACGGCCGTCATCCGCCAAAACCCCAAGGTGACCGCCATCAACAGCGCTATCGAGATCGATTTGACCGGCCAGGTGTGCTCCGACTCCATCGGTTCGCGCATCTACTCGGGTGTGGGCGGCCAGATGGACTTCGTGCGGGGAGCATCCCTCTCCCCGGGCGGAAAGCCCATCATCGCCCTGCCCTCTACCACCAACAAGGGGATCAGCCGCATTACCAGTCAGCTCAATCCCGGCGCCGGCGTGGTGACTACCCGTGCCCACGTACACTATGTGGTGACGGAGTACGGCATCGCCAACCTGCACGGTCAGACTTTGCGCGAACGGGCCCGCCAGCTCATCCGCATCGCGCATCCCGATCACCGGGAGCGCCTGGAACAAGAAGCCTTTGAGATGATGAAGATCAAGACGTGGTGAGGTAGCCGTGTTCTCTTCTTTACAGGCTTGGGTACTATGAGACGCGAACTATCAAACGGCAAGGCCATGAGACCCTGCCTTTCAATCCTGCTCGGCAAATACCTTTTGCAGCAGGGGTGAAGTGCGCGCGCCCACATCCGTCCGGATCTGTCCCTCTTTCTTTTCGATGAGGCCGAACAGGCCTTCCAACGCCTTTTCGGTTACGTAGGCATCCAGCTCGGGATTTACGTCCTGTACCAGGGGCAGGCCGTTGTAGGCATTCACGGATTTGGCCCAGTAGGTTCGGGCATTGACCTCGTCCAGCGACTGGACGATTACCGGCCGGAATTCGCCATACAGGGCATCGTAGGTGCTGCGATGCAGATAGCGGGTGGCGGCATCCGGCTCGCCCAGAAGTATGTCCAGGGCATCCCGAAAGGTCATTTGGCGGATAGCATCTGCAAAGATGGGGGTCGCTTTCTTTGCGGCCAGTTCGGCGGCCCGGTTGAGGCGAAGCACCAGCTCCCGTTCCACCTGGCCGAACCCGGGCACCGCCCGGAGCCGGTCGGTCACCGACTGGGCCTCCTCGGGCAACAGAATTTTGTAGATGCTTTCGTAATAGCCGTCCTCCCTGGACAAGAAGGCAACGGCCTCTTCCACGCCCAGGTTGAGCGCTTCCTTCAGGCCGTCCCCGGCTTCTTCCGGGCTGAGGGCCCCTTCGCCGGTCACGGCTTTTTTGGCTTTGTCTAACAGGCCGCCCAAGCCCTGGCTTTGGGCCTCCGGCAAGGCGATCAAAACGGCAGACAGCAGGATGAGAAGTTGACGCATGGCGCGAGTCGGTTTGGTTGCACTTCAAAGAACCGGATGGCCGGCCGAAAGCGTGCTTCTCTGCCCGGACTTTAACGGGAGTTTAACCGGGGGTACGCACCACTCAGTCGTTATGGGCCACAAAGCGGCGGAAGTTCTGCTTGAGTTCGTCGAATTGCTTTTCGAACTCGCCCAGCTCGTGCCGCAGCTCGTTGTGGGTAACGAAGTCGTCCTCTCCGCTGCCCACCTTGGGTACGAGCTGAGCCTCGTGCCGTACGATCTGGTGGCGGAAGCGATCCAGTAGGTCCAGTTTGCGCAGGAAGATCTCGCGGTATTCGTTCACGTGCTCCAGGAGGGAGAGATTGTCCGCGTGCTTGTGCAGCACGAGCAGGAGTTCGTTCTGAAAGATGCGGATCTCATCCTGGTAGAAGTTGAGCTTTTCCAGCCACTCGCGATGCTCCTTGTGTTGGATCTTGCTCGCCAAGAGGGGGTCCATGATTGAGGGGTTTGGGCTTTACAAAATATGAAGACCGGTCGCGTTCTGGCTTGCCCGCTGAGCGACTTTTAGCCCATCATGCCTCCGCCAGCTCCGCCTGGTGCTCGTCCATGAGTTTCTTCTGCAGCTCGTGGGGCACGGGGCGGAATTCGGCTAAGGTGCGACTAAATTTTGCCCGGCCCTGGGTAAGGGCTCGCAAGGCGGAGGAGTACTTGTACATCTCGCCCAGCGGCACGTTGGCCTGGATCAGCTGGTAGTGGCCCTTTCGGTCCATGCCCTGAATGATGGCCCGGCGGGTCTGCAGATCGCTCATTACGTCGCCCATCACCTCTTCGGAGCAGAGGATATCTACCTGATAAATGGGCTCCAGCAGCTGAGGGGCGGCCCGTCGGAACCCATCCCGGAAGGCCATGGTAGCTGCCAGCATGAAGGCCATGTCGTTGGAGTCCACGGCGTGCATCTTGCCGTCGTATATGCTCACGCGGATGTCCTGGCAGTTGGAGCCCGTAAGCGGCCCTTCCTCCATCTTTTGCAGAATGCCCTTTTTGATGGCGTTGGAAAACTTGGAATCGATGGATCCGCCGACGATGCACCAGTAGAAGGCCAGCTTGCCACCCCATGGCAGTTCCTCGATCTCTTTGTTTCGCACGGTGAGGCCTTCGGGATCGGGCATACCTTCGTGATAGGGTTCCAGCCGCATGTGCACCTCGGCAAACTGGCCGGCCCCACCGGTCTGCTTTTTGTGGCGATACTCGGTATTGACGGCCTTGGTAATGGTCTCGCGATACGGAATGCGCGGCGGCACAAACTCCATGGATACCCCGTTCAATTGCTCGATCCGGTATTTGATCATGTCCAGATGCAGTTCTCCCTGCCCGTGCAAAAGGGTCTGCTTGAGGGTTTTCGACTGCTCCACCTGCAGGGTGGGGTCCTCTTCCTCGATGCCGTGCAGGGCTTTCATCAGCTTTTCCATATCGTTCTTGCTGGGCGGATCCACCGCTACCCGGATGCGAGGCTCAGGGAAATGAATGGGCTCGATGCGCCGTTCCATACCCTTGGTATTGAGGGTGTTGTTGGTGTGCGAATTCTTGAGCTTGACCGTCACGCCGATATCGCCGGCTCGAAGCTCATCGACCGGGCTTCGATCTTTTCCGTTGGCGATGTACAGTTGTCCGAAGCGTTCGGCCGTCTGGGTCTGGGCGTTGTACAGCTCATCTCCCGGCTTGACCATGCCGCTGTACACCTTGAAATAGGACACATTGCCCACCCGGGGCTCTGAAATGGTCTTGAAGATAAACAGGCTGGTATCGTCCTTGGCCGTGCAGGGCAGCTCACCGCCACCTTTCAGCCTGGCCGGAGGCCGGTCGGCCGGCGAGGGGCAAATGTCGTTGATGAAGCCCATGATGCGGCCGGAACCCATATTGTTGGCCGCGCTGCAACAAAAGACCGGAAAGATCTGCTGGTGTGCGATGGCAATGCGCAGGCCTTCGGTCAGCTCTTCCTCCGTGAGGGAACCCTCCTCGAAGAAGCGCTCCATGAGGGTTTCGTCATTTTCGGCAGCGGCTTCCACCAGCGCGTTGTGCATTTCCTGGGCCCGCTGGATCTCCGAATCGGAAATGGCTTCTTTTTCCGGCTTTCCCCCTTCATCGGGAAAAACGTACATCACCATGCGCAGGGCATCGATGATGGCGTGAAAGCCCTCCCCCGTCTTGGTGGTGTACTGGATGGGGATCACCTTATGGCCGAAGCGCTCTCTGGCCTGCTCCAGCGTCTGTTCGTACTGGGCTTTTTCGTGGTCCAGGTGATTGATCGCAAACAGGGCGGGCGTCTCAAAACGCTCGATGTATTCCCAGATGAGTTCGGTACCCACCTCTACGCCGTTCTTTGCATTGAGCACCATCACGCCCAGGTCGGCTACTTTCAGGGCTGAGATCACCTCGCCGACGAAGTCGTCCAGGCCGGGGGTGTCCAGGATGTTGATCTTGGAATCTTTCCATTTGGCATGGACCAGGGTGGTAAACATGGAATTGCCCCGCTCTTTTTCGAGCTCGGAATAATCCGAAACCGTGGATTGTTCTTCGATGCTGCCGATGCGATTGATCTCGCCGGATTCGAAAAGCATGCACTCGGCCAGGCAGGTCTTTCCGGAGCCGGAATGGCCCAACAAGGCGACATTCCGGATGTTTTTTGTGTCGAAACTCATAGGTGTGCGCAGTTTTGAGTCAGCAATCCAATGGACCGCAGAAGGGAAATCTTCTTCAGGTTTTCAATTGGCAAGGGAAATCAATTTAGGGAATTCGCGCAAAAAGGCAAAGAAAAGTCGTTCTTTTCAGCCCTCGTAGCAAGGACAACTTTCAACACCTATGGATTGGTATTTCAACGGTCATTTTCACCCGGCCGACCAGGCCGTGCTGCGCTTGCATGATCTGGGACTGCTGCGCGGCTACGGGGTTTTCGATTTTTTTCTGGTGGAAGCCGGCAAGCCGATCTTTTACCCGGACTACGAAGCCCGTTTTTTCAACTCGGCCCGAAAGCTGGGGCTGCAAATGCCGCGCTCCCCTTCGGAGCTGAAAGAGGCCATCCGGGATCTGCTGGCTCGCAATGGCGAGTCTCATGCTGCCATTCGCCTGCTGCTCACCGGCGGGTATTCGCCGGACGGCTACCGGCCAGGACCTCCCAACCTGGCCATTCTCCAGCATCCGCACGTGCCCTATCCCAAGGAGAAATGCGAACGCGGCATCGGCCTGCAACTGCAGGCCTACCGGCGGCAGCTGCCGGAGATCAAAACGACCAATTACCTCAACGGGATTCGCCTGCTGCCCCAGCTGAGAGCCGCCGGCGATCTGGAGCCCCTGTATCACGATCACGGCTACCTGCGCGAGACGGTGCGCTCCAATTTCTGGCTGATCGACAAGCAAGGCGTTTTGGTGACGCCGCAAAAGGGCATTTTAAAGGGCGTGACCCGGGCACGCATTCTGGAGCTGGCCCGTCCCGACCTGCCGGTTCGGGAGCGGGCCGTGCGGGTCGGCGAACTCCCCGGAGCCCAAGAAGCCTTCATCACCGGCACCTCCAAGCGGGTGATGCCGGTCGTGCGCATCGACGGACGGCCGATCGGCAATGGGCGGCCCGGTCCGATCACCCGGCAGCTTATGGAGCGCTTTGCAAAGCTGAAGGAAAAAGATCAGCGCGGAGAACCCTAGCCACAGGCCGGCTGCAGCAAGCCGAAAATCGCCGTAGGTTCACCCGCCTCGACTTCCCGTTCGAGGGTTCCGGCTTTTCTTTCTTTTCTTTGAAGCAAAAGAAACCACTGTTATGGCTTCGGCACCCGAGATCCTCGTCACCGGCGGAACCGGCTTCGTAGGTTCGTACCTGCTGCGCTACCTGGTGCAGGAAGGCTATGGGCCCATACGCGCCCTGAAACGGCAAAGCAGCAGCCTGGCCCTGGTCGGCGATGCAGCCACCTACATCGAATGGGTGGATTGCGACCTGCTGGACGTACACGGCCTGCAACAGGCTCTCGAAGGCATTCGCCAGGTGTACCACGTGGCGGCTCTGGTGTCGCTGGATCCCGCCGATAAAAAGCACATGATGCGGATCAACCGGGACGGCACCACCCATATGGTGGATCAGTGCCTGCATGCCGGGGTGGAAAAGCTGGTTTACGTCAGTTCGATCGCGGCCCTGGGAAAGCCGCAGGAGGGCACCGAAATGGACGAAGGCCAGCCCTGGGACCGGCCGGAGGTCGCCACTACCTACGGCCTGAGCAAATACCTGGCCGAAATGGAGGTGTGGCGCGGCATCCAGGAAGGACTGCAAGCCGCCATTGCCATTCCCTCCGTGGTGCTGGGCAGCGGCCCCTGGGAAGACAACACCATGAACTTCTTTCGCCTGGGCTACAAGGGCAACCGCTTTTATCCGGCCGGCGCCGGGGGGTTTGTAGATGTGCGGGATGTGGCGCGCTTTCTCATCCGCCTCATGGAAAGCGACATTCGCAATAGCCGCTTCCTGGTGACTGCCGAGAACCACAGCTACCGCGCCCTCATGAGCGATATCGCCGATATCTTCGGCACGCGGCGGCCCGACATCCGGATCGGAAAGAACGCCCAGCGCATTTTTTCCTGGTTCGATTGGCTCGGCCATGTGCTCATCGGCTCCCCCCGGGTAATCACCGGCGATACCGTCCGGACGGCCGGGGTGGAGGTGCACTACCGAAACGAGCGCAGCCGCGAGGCTTTGGATTTTGAGTACACCCCCATTGCCCGCACCCTGCAGGAAACCTGCCGGCAATATGCCCAGGCCGCGCAGAATCAGTTTGAGCCTCTCACTCTTCCCTTGCTTTGATCAAGAAAAGGGCGCGCAGGCCCGACCTCCCATCGGCATTTTCGTAATTTCGCGCCATCCTGAAAAAGCGATCCATGAACAAGCGAATCGAAATTTCCGGCCTGCTGGCCGACCCCCCGATCGACCAGGTCGTAACCGTAAAGGGGTGGGTGCGCGCTTTCCGCTCCCGACGCTTTATCGCCCTCAACGACGGCAGCAGCTTCCACAACCTGCAAGTGGTGGTCGACTTCGAGCGGCTGGACGAGGCCCTGCTCAAACGCATTAGCTTTCACGCCTGTATCCGGGCCACCGGCAAACTGGTGGAATCCCAGGGGTCCGGACAGGCCGTAGAGGTCCACGCCGATGAGATCGAGATCCTCGGCGACGCCAATCCCGAGGAATACCCCTTGCAACCCAAGAAACAGACCATGGCGTTTCTGCGGGAGAACGCCCACTTTCGCATGCGCACCCAAACGCTGAGCTCGGTCTTTCGCATCCGGCATGCCCTGGCTTTCGCTATCCATCAGTACTATCACGAGCGGGGGTTCTACTACCTGCACAGCCCCATCATCACGGGCAGCGATGCCGAAGGAGCCGGCGAGATGTTTCGCGTCACGACCCTGGACGTAAGCCAGCCGCCGCGTACGGAGGACGGCGCGGTCGACTGGTCGGCTGATTTTTTCGGCAAATCCACCAACCTCACCGTATCGGGCCAACTGCAGGCCGAGATCGGCGCTTTGGCCTTGGGAAAGGTGTACACGTTCGGCCCCACCTTTCGGGCGGAAAATTCGAACACCACGCGCCACCTGGCTGAATTTTGGATGATCGAGCCCGAAGTGGCCTTTGCCGACATCCACGACAATATGGATCTTGCCGAGGACTTTGTGAAGTACCTCATTCGCTTCGTCCTGGAGCATTATCCCGAGGATATGCAGTTTCTGGACCAGCGCATTCAGGACTTGGAGAAGAACATGAAAAAGGAAGAGCGCCGGGCGATGGGGCTGATCGAGACCCTGCGCTTTGTACTCGAACACGACTTCGAGCGCATCTCCTACACCGAAGCGGTGGAATTGTTGCAGCGCAGTAAGCCATACAAAAAAGGCAAGTTTCAGTTTCCCGTTGAATGGGGCAGCGACTTGCAAGCCGAGCACGAGCGCTGGCTGGTGGAGAAGCATTTCAAAAAGCCCGTCATCGTACGCGATTACCCCGCAGCCATCAAGGCCTTTTACATGCGCCTCAACGAGGATGAAAAAACCGTGGCAGCCATGGATGTCCTTTTCCCGGGCATAGGCGAGGTCATCGGGGGCTCACAGCGCGAGGAACGTCTGGAGGTCCTTCAAAAACGCATGGCCGAAATGGGCGTACCCGAAGAAGAATTGGAGTGGTATCTCGATCTGCGCCGATTCGGCGGCAACCCGCATGCCGGGTTCGGGCTGGGCTTCGAGCGAATGATCCAATTTGTGACCGGCATGGTCAATATCCGGGACGTGGCCCCCTTCCCCCGTACGCCGGGGAATGCGGAATTCTAAAATTCGATTTCAAAGGTAAAACCGGTATGAGCCGGAAAATTCGCTGAGTCTTACGCCCTTCGGATACGGACGACGTTTCAGACCAGGTCCGATTCAAAGCCCTGTAGCCTTTTCTCATGCCAAGAGCGGACCTTGGATTTTCCCTATCCTGCCTTTTTGTTTTCGAGCCTGTTCGTGGATCATTCGGGCCGGGTCCGGCGCATCGTTGGAGTTGGCCCACATAAAAAAAGGCCGCACTTGGCGGCCTTCTCTTCTGACAAATTGTAATCTCATGAAAAAGGACTGAAAAGGAAAAACGATATAACACTTTCTTTCTTCTGTCTGATGGATCTAGAGTTTGTTGCACATTACCTCTTTCCAAATCTGACGCAACAAGCTCAAAGAGTGGCCCCAGCCTCGTTGCCGAGGCGGGGCCCTCGGTTTTCGGGATTATGACTAAACAACTAACGAACAATCAACTTTCCGGTGTCCAGGAGCCTGCCGCGTTCGTCCGTCAGCCGGTAAGCGTACCAGCCGCTGGTTAACCGGCCCTTGTGCAGGCGAATGGATTGTTCCTTCGCTGTCGTCAATTCTTGGACGATGCGCCCTTGCGCATCGATGATTTCCAGCCTGAGCACCTGCACCGTTGTGCCTTGGAGCTCGAATATGGCCCACTCAGAGAGTGGGTTTGGATAAACCTTTACCGACCAGGCTTTTTGTGCAAGCGGTTCAAAGGTGGAGGTGATGATGAACTCCGGAAAGTCTCCCACCTCGCGCCAAACCGTATTGGTCAGCATCGGTTCCTGATAGTCAAAAAAGATGGCAGCGCGATTGGGAATTACGGTTCCCAAGGGGTTGTTCGGTTTTTGGGACAGCGTGTATGTGACAAAACCCTGGTTTGCTGCGCTGCCATCGTTGGGCAACAGGTTTAGACTGTCGAATGTGATCCGTAGAATGCCTCCGTCGTAAACCTCCCAGCTAAAGGGGTGGCTGGAGGTACCCATCCGAACAGAAGTGGGAATGACCGCTGCCGGAAGGGTATCTCTGATCACGAGCCGCGTCAACGTATCGGTAGTGTTGTTGCGGAAAAAAACGGTGTATACTAAATCGGTCGAGGCGGATATCAGGGTATCCCGATATCCGTTGGGATAGCCTCTCATAGTATTGGGCGGTTGTTGGCCCAAGTCGAGTACTTCTTGTGCATTGATGTCGATGTAAGGATCGCCGTCGTTTTCGGGGAAATCCGTTACATAACCGGTCGAATAGTCGTCGTCCGGGTCGATGGTGCATCCTTCTACCACTACCGTAGGCAGGTTACTGCCCGGGTGATCGGGACTTTGTTCGGCGATCAGCCGGTAGGTGGAGCCGTTTGCGGGAACCAATTCCAGGAGTTGTTCGGAAGCCGGAAGCTGGAACGTTCCCTGTTTTTGGATGATTACATCTTCTACGACGATGTATTCGAGTTGGTTCTGCATATCCTCCGCGCCGGCGTTGCGTATGGTGAACTCGATCTCATCGCCTGCACATCGCCCTTCCACCTGAACGCTGGAACCGTCCCAGTTTGGCCCGGCCGGAATGCAAACCGTGTCCGGGAAAATGTGCGCTTCGACGAGTACGGCCTGATTAGCCGCCAGATCGCAGGCTACATCTGCCGTCAGGGTAAAGCTGCTATCGGCAAAAGGAGCCAGATCGCCGGTGGCGAATTCGAGCGTTTGCCCGTTCTGTGCCGCCGGGGGCAGGCTGGCTGAAACGAAGGTGAGTTCGTCATCCAGCGTGATCACAATCCGGGAGCTGAAGGCCGTATCGGAACCGAGGTTGCGATAGTCAACCGTGTAGGTGACCGGACTGCAGCTGGCCACAAAGGGTGCATCCACATTGACTTCCAGGAAGGGACAACTCACCTTCCCGGTAATGGGGAAGAGCAGTTGGGTGGTATCGTAAGGCGCGTTGAGTGTAACATTGTAACCCGCCGATACGCAAGACTTCCAGTAAGCGTTCACCGGCAGAATATTGACCTCATAGAAGCCCGTGTCCACCAGCATGCTGTAGTTGCCCAGAGAATCCGTTGTGCCAAAGAACGTGATGTCGTCGCTTTTCGCTTCGACGATCCATCCCTCCAGCAGCAGGTCGTCCATGTCCAGGTCGCATAATCCGTCCTGGTCGAAGAAGACAGTGCCGGAGATTTGGTTGTTGTAAGTGTCGGCCAGATCATCGGTTTTGAACAACAACATTTCGTTGATCAAACCGCCGTTCAGCGAACGGCTCCCGGCCACGATATACCCCCCGTTGGGAGTAGGTGCGATGTCCATCCCCTCTTCTACGATCAGGGCGCCATCTTCATTTTTTCCGAGGTTGCGAAACCAGATGGGATCGCCGTTTTCGGCCAATTTGGCCACCAGCAGGTCGGCATTGGTGAAGGACGTTTCGGTAAGGCCGGTGAGGATAAACTCGCCGCTGGCCAATTGGACCAGGGAAGAGGCTTCGTCGGCCAGGCCCAATCCGTCCAGGGAGCGCGACCAGCGTTGGTTGCCGTTGGCATCGTATTTCAGCAGCAGGGCGTCGCTGTTGTCGTTGATGAGGCCGGCCACCGCCAACCCTCCATCCCGCGTGCGGATAATATCGTTGCCGATCTCCCGCTCTTGCGATCCAAACTGCCGGAACCAAAGGGAATCTCCGTTGAGATTCACCTTGTAGGTGATGATGTCTTTGTCAATCAGGTTGGTGGCTACACTGCCGGTGAAGGCGTATCCGTCGGGCAGGGCCGTTATGGCATGCCCGGTCTCTTCAGCGGGTCCGCCAAAGGTTTTCATCCAGATCATGTCGCCCTCAGCATCTACCTTCAGCAATACAATGTCCTCCTCGCCGGTGGATGTATTGCGGGTATCGCCGATGAGCACGAAGTCGCCTTCGGCTGTGGTGACCAGGTCGTTGAGGCAGTCTTTTTCCTGCCCGCCGTAGGTCTTGCTCCACTCGATTTCGCCCCGGGAAGTGATCTTTAGCAGATACATATCCGGTTTATCCATGCTGTTCATCGTAATGTCCCCAACGATGAGGAAGCCCCCATCCTTGGTTTGGGTAGCTCCGTAAGCGTGCTCCTGAAATCCTTCGTCAAAAGCCCGCTGCCAGATGACCCTCCCGTCGATGTCCACGCGGATGGCGAGTATGTCCAGATCATTATCCGGACTGGTTTCACTGTAGCCTATCAAAAGATATCCCCAATCTTTGGTGGGAATCACGATTTGGCCGGCATCTTCTTTAGAACCTCCAAATGTTTTTTCCCATTTTTGTGCGAACAGGACAGCAGGCATCAGGGATAAGAGGACTACCGTTGCAGCCCCTATATGCTTGCCGCTAAATCTTCCCATTCGTCCTTTCATTGGTTCGTACTTCCAAAATCGTTTCACTAAGTACATTGCAAAAGTGTTTGAAGTCTGGTCTTGAAACAAAGACAAAAATCCCGGATTGTTGAAAAAAACACACAGCAATCTAGGGCATAAAACTTGGTAAATCCGTCCAAAAACCCTTTTTTTAGGGTATTCCAGCCGACATTTCCTCTAGCGGAAAGTTGTTGAAAAAAAATCAGCATTCTTCATGGAAAATAGTCTGCTTCTGGGCATTTTACAGTCGCTGAGCCCTGCCGAGCAGCGCCGACTGAAGAAGTGGATCCGCTCACCGGCCCACAATCAACGCCAGGACGGGGTGGACCTGCTGGACTATCTCCTGGAGCACAACCGCCTGGAAAAGCCGCAGCTGCTCACCAAAGAACGGCTGTTTCACCGACTTTTTCCGGACGAGCCCTATCAGGACGCAAAGTTGCGCCAAACCTTGCACTTCCTCACCAAAACCACCGAGGCTTTCCTGGTGTATGAAGAACTCTACACGGCTCCGATCCAGGCCAATCTTTTGCTGATGCGCTCCTATCGAAAACGCGGCCTGGATAAGCCGTTTCGAAAAGCATACCGACAAACCCGGCATTTGCTCGACGACTACGCCTATCAAAACGATGACTTTCTGCACTACCAATACGATCTTCTGCTGGAGCACTACATTCATTATGAACAGCCCAAAAGAACCAAGGAGGTTAAAAACCTTCAGGAACTATCCGATGGTCTGGATCAAAAGTTTATTGCGGAAAAACTTCGCCAAAGCTGCATGATGCAGTCGCACCAGGCCGTGGTCAAGTCGAGTTACGATTCGGGGCTTCAAAACGCGGTATTGGCCTTTGTCGAGGAGCGCTCCCTGTGGGACGTCCCCGCTATTGGCATGTACTACTATATTTTCAACGCCCTGAATTCGCAGGAAAGCAGTTCTTGGTTTCAGAAAGTGCTTGAAGCCATTGACACTTCCGGTGCGCTCTTTCCCAGAGAAGAAATGGCCGATATCTACAAGCTCAGCCTGAATTACTGTATTCGAAGGGTAAATACCCATCCAAAAAAGTTTTTACCGCTGTCCTTTGACCTGTACCAACGAGGCTTGAGAGACCAAATCTTTCTCGAAGAAGGGCGTCTTTCCCCCATTACCTTCAACAACATTTTCCGCTCCGCTCTCTTGCTGAAGAAATTGGACTGGGCCGAAAGTTTTGTGGGTAGCTACGCCAAATACCTGGAGCCGGGAAAACGGGAGTCCATTGTCAATTACAGCAAAGCCAGACTTCTCTACGAAAAGAAACGATACGATGAAGCGCAGGAAATGCTCGTATTCTCCAATTTTGGCGATATCAATCTCCAGCTGAGTGCAAAGGTCCTTTTGGCAAAAATCTATTATGAAAAGGACGAATTCGATGCTTTGGAGTCCCTGCTGGAAAGCTTGCGGAGCTTCCTGAGGCGAAAAGAGATCCTGAGCTACCATCGAACGATCTTTCAGAACTTCACTCGCTACACGCGAAAGCTGGTGCGAATCAACCCGTTTGACCAAGCGCAGCGCAGCAAACTGGAAAACGAGATCCAGAACGTTTCGCCCATTGTAGAGCGCGATTGGCTACTCCAACAGGTATACGAATTGTGAGAAAAAGACCAGGAAGGATGCCCAATGTCCTGCTTGATCCGATCGGAGTTCCTGCTTTCCCTAGCTCTCTGCCCAAGGTCTTGCGCAGTATACGGGCCAAGGGACGATAGGAGCCCCGGGCGAAGTCAGCCTGGTTGCGACTCCATATCCGACGACCATACCCGTTGCGGAGTGGTTTGGGCGTTTTCACTACCCCAAACCCTGCGCAATGGGGAATGCTGATCCATGGCGATGCTACAGATGTCAGGACAGGGTATGAAAGGGCTCCCTAACCCTTTCGTCATTAGTGTAAATACCCTATTCCGAATTACCCGGCCGCTTTACAGCCATGCCGGGCTCGGGTTCTCATCCCTAAAAAATCCCCTATTTTCGCGCCCCGAAAGCGCATGCATATGAAGTTGATTCCCGTTCAGGACAAAAAAAGCTGGGCCCTTTTTCACCGGGCGCCCCATCGGGTATACGAGGGCGACCCGCTCTGGGTGGCTCCTCTGGAAGAGGACATCGAGTCGATCTTTGATCCTGCTAAAAATGCAGCCCTGGAAGAAGGCGAGGCTCAGCTATGGGTATTGTTGGATGAAGCCGGGCAACCTGCCGGCCGGGTAGCCGCCTTCATCGATCATGCACGCAATCGGGCCTTGCCTTTTCCGGTAGGTGGGTTGGGCTTTTTCGAATGCGTGGACCGCGAAGACTATGCCCATGCCCTCCTGGATACAGCCGAAACCTGGCTGCGGGACAAAGGAGCCCAGGCCGCCGACGGCCCCATCAACTTCGGCGAGCGGGATAAATACTGGGGGCTGCTGGTCAAAGGCCATGCCTACATGCCGCTCTTTCAGGAAAACTATCAGCCGGCCTATTACCTGCGCTTCTTCGAGCAGCGAGCCTACCGGCCTTTCGAGCAAATCCTCACCTTCCACGGCGTGCCGAAGCAAATTCCCTTCGACCGTTTCAACCGGATAATCGAGCGGCTGAAAGCGCGCTACGACGTGCAAGTACATACCCTCGACTGGAACAAACTGCCCGAATACGCCGCTGACTTTTGCGAGATCTACAACGTAGCTTTCGGGGCATACGAGCACTTCAAGCCCATTGTCCCCGAGCAGGTTGAACAGGTCCTTCGCCAGGCCAAGCCCATTGCCGATACCAAGACCCTGGGCATAGCCTATTTTGAAGGTAAGCCCGCCGGCTTCCTGGCGTTTTTCCCGGACATCAACCCGCTGCTGCAGCCGGCGAAGGGCAAACTCAACTGGCGCACGCTGCCCGGCTTCTTGTGGCGAAAGTACCGAACCAAGCACTTCGGCACCAAAGGGATCGGCTTCGGCATCCACCCGGATTATAAGACCAAGGGCATCTTTGCCTTTATCACCAATTACCTGGCCTTTCCCGAGACCCTGGAAAAATACACCGACATGTACCTGGCTACGGTGCGTGCCCACAATACCGAGGCGGTGAGCATCTACTTCAAGCTGGGCGTTCGCGTTCAGCGGGTGCACATCGCTTTCCGCAAGGCCCTGGTGGACGGCACGCCCATTGAGCCGTACCCCTTCATCGATCCGGAAAACTACGTGGTGGAGAAGTAATTCTCCTCTTTTTCAATTCACCTGCATGCTCCGCACCCGCATCGCACCTACCCCCAGCGGTTACCTGCACCACGGGAATGCGCTGTCGTTCCTTGCCACGGCCGCCCTGGCCCGGGCAGCAGAAGGCTCGCTCGGGCTGCGCATCGACGACCTGGACAAGGCCCGCCGGCGCCACGTGTACCTGGATGACCTGTTCGAATCCCTGACCTGGCTGGGTATCCGGCCCGACCGCGGGCCCCGGAACAGCGAGGACTTCCTGCAGCATCACTCACAGCACTTGCGGCTGAGCCGGTACCGGCAATGGCTGGACCAGCTGGCTGAAACCGGACAGGTATATGCCTGCAGCTGCAGCCGGCGCCAGATTCGCGAGCGCTCGCCCGATGGCCGCTACCCCGGCACCTGCCGCGAGCGCGGCCTGCCCCTGGACCGGCCCGGACTGGCGCGCGCCGACCTCGGCGGCGAGGTCAGCCTGGT
>CAZQSF010000040.1:0-34856 GCA_964595955.1 uncultured Saprospiraceae bacterium | reverse complement strand
GCTCCCTCAGATCGCCTTGCTCAGAATAAAATTTGGCTGCGTTCGCTCCAAAAGCGAAATCCCAACAAGCTCTGAAAGACAGCCCATTAACAGGAGATTAAAACAAAGCTTACCAAGCTGCTTTCGGTCATTCCGCTTTAATCGTCCGGAGCCTTTATACAAATACAAAACTATTTCTTTTTTCAATTTAATTCTGGGTAATCTTGGGAAATAATGGGCAAAATTGGGAAACAAGCAGGCAGGAATGCCTACGCGAATCACGTCGTAGATGCCTTCTCCATACTGTTTTCATTGGCGAAAAGGAGACCTGCCTGCCGACAAAGACTGGAATGTTATGGGCATGGCTTCTATCCGGGCCAGGAACCCGGCACCAGCTGGTTACACAAAAAAAGACGAGAAGAGACCCCTTCTCGTCGACAACTGAAGTTACAATATCAATCCAGGTTTTACAAGCTTGTATACTTTGAAATCGCTTAACTGAAAATCTATCTTTAAAAATAGGGGGTCTTCGACTGCCATGTTGGGCAATTTTGGGAAATGTTGGGCAAAAATGGGAAATGGATGCCTGAATTCCACTCCGCAAAACGCATTTTCCTGCCTACCTTAGCGCTTTGAATCCAAACCCTATCCACTTATGGGACTACTCGACGGAAAGGTGGCTCTGATCACCGGGGGCTCCCGAGGCATCGGGGCCGCTCTGGTAGAGCGCTTTGCCCAAGAAGGAGCCACAGTGGCCTTTACCTACCGGTCTTCCGCGCATCAGGCCGATGCGCTGGTAAAAGCCATCGAGCAAGCCGGAGGCCGCGCCAAAGCCTACCAAAGCGACGCCGCTTCCTATACCCAGGCCGAGGAACTCATCCAATCGGTCTATAAAGACTTCGACCGCATAGACGTACTGGTAAACAATGCCGGCATCACCGACGACACCCTGCTCCTTCGCATGAAGGAGGCGCAATGGGACCGCGTATTGCAAACCAACCTCAAATCCGTTTTTAATCTTACGAAGCACATTGCCCGCAACATGATGAAAGCCCGCAGCGGCTCCATCATCAACATGAGCTCCATCGTGGGGCTCACGGGGAATCCCGGCCAGGCCAACTACGCAGCATCCAAGGCCGGCATCTTCGGCTTCACCAAAAGCATCGCCAAAGAACTGGGTTCGCGGGGCATCCGCTGCAATGCCGTTGCCCCGGGCTTTATCGAAACGGATATGACCGACAAGCTGGATGAAAAGGTTCGGGAAACCTACCTGCAAAACATTCCCCTCAAGCGCATGGGTAAAGCGGATGAAGTTGCCGATCTATGCGTGTTCCTGGGCTCCGACCGCTCTACCTACATAACCGGCCAGGTGATCAGCGTATGCGGCGGGCTTTCGGATTAATACCGTTTCAAGTATGAAATGACCTAGAAGTTATTTCATACTTGAAACGGTATAAGACGAGTAGGTATCCAATCGCAAACGCCCTTTCACAGCCCTCAACATGCACCTTCCATCTGTCATGACCCATCTCCTGCTTGAAGAAACCCGCCGCCGACTCTTCGACGAGAGCATTCCCCGCTTGTTGCGTTGCCTGGACATGCTCAGTGAGGAACAACTCTGGTGGCGACCCAACGAGCGATCCAACAGCGCGGGCAATCTGGTGCTTCACCTGGAGGGCAATGCCCGGCAGTGGATCCTGAGCGGGCTTCTCGGCGCTCCCGATACCCGGCAGCGGCAAGCCGAATTCGAGGCCCGGGCCGGATTCAGCCGGGAGGAATTAAAAACCCGGCTGAACCAGCTGCAAGAGGACCTGGACGCCGCACTCCGGAAGGTGGAGCCCGCGGACATAGCTGCCGTGCGCAACGTACAGATTTACCGGGAGAGCGGTATGAGCATCCTCATCCACGTGATCGAGCACTTCGCTTACCACACCGGGCAGGTGGCCTACCTAACCAAATGGCTCACCGATGAGGATACCGGCTTCTATGCCGGGCAGCAATTGGGCTAACGGGAAAGAAGAAAATCGACCCCATCTGAAAACCCAAGCTCCAAAAAGCAATCCCACGGATCGGGTACGCACACCATCGATCAGCCTAATACCACTTAAAAAATAAGAAGTCGCGTACCGCTTCCAAATGGGTTTGATGAAAAACGTAACCCACTTGGGAAGCGGCATTATTTTTTAGGGGCGCATCCACGGTTGCAAGGAAAAATACCCCTAACGAATAGGGCATTTTGTCCTCGAAACCGCGTAAGAACCTGCTTGAGGGTTAAACATAGCATCTCTAAAACGAGAAAAGGGCCTTCCATCCGTACGGATGGAAGGCCCTTGTTCCCGGCACTCCCGATCGAGGGAGTGCCATCGTGCACGATGTGCTTCAGCCGGTCCCTGAGGTTAGCTGAAGCTTTTGGCCGTAGCACCTCCGCTGCCGAAACGCAATCCGGACTCCTTAGGCAAGACGAAAGGAGAGGAGTGCGGAGCCGTCACAAGGAGCGGGCTCAAAACCTGCCCTGGTAAGAAGGCAGGCCTTTCGGCTGGCAAGCCGGACGACACGGGGCCGACCGGACTTTTCCGCGCGGTTGGCGGGCGGGCCGATGGACTGCATCGGGCCTGAACCGCGATCCGCCGAAGCGGAATCGATCTCGACCCAAATCAGTCCATTTTGCACCTTTCAGCAAGGAGGATACCGGGCCGCATTCCCATGGCAAGGGAGGCCGGCGGCAGTCCTGCCGTTCCCTGTATTTCGGTTTTTCTCATAGTAGGAAAACCGCTCTTTTCAGTCGCCCGAGAGCAGACTGAGCGGACAGGGAACCGGTGCGGATATATCCCACCTCAACCTCTGCAACAGAGGATGAAGCGGTTGCCCTTGACCACAACACTGTGTGTTTACCTCCTCCTTTTCTCCACTTTGACTTAGCCGATAAGTGTATACCCTTTCGGGGGGATGAGGGTGATTCGGACGCCCTTCGCTAAGACGACCGAACAGGGTGGCAGTCTGTGCGCGTTCGCCCGAAAGCGACTGCGAACAGAAGGCAACGGGATCCGGATCGTCGATATCGCCCCTTTTGGCCGGTCCTCGAAAGGATTTGCCGGAAGGGCGACAAGGAATCCGGATCGGCCGCCGCTTGTGCAACGGCCAAATATACCCGCTCGAAAGATGCAGACCGACTGATTACCGTCCCGGCAAGGGGTGGCAACCCGTTCGGCAGAGAATCCTCATCCTCAGGGCAAGCGAAGCTTTCCCCGAACATGGATGATTCTCGAAACCAACCGGCAACCCGCTGCGTACGAAACGCAACTCCGGCTTCCGGCCGGCTGCTGTTCCCGTAGCTCCGAGTAAATGGTGCGGGGGCAGCCCGAAGGCTGCCCGGCAAGCCGCGTTGCAAAGGTCGTGGGGGCCCGAAGGCCCCATTCTTCAACTCGCGATATTCCGAAGACCTAATCCGGAGAGAAGGCCGTTTGAACATCTCGGAGTGAGCTACAAGCGAACAGCTTGTGATCGCCTTTGCCTATGCTCGAAGTTGGGCATCGCCGCTGCATTTACAACGGCAACAGGGAACTGCCCGATTTTTTGTGCATCATTTCACAAATGCCCAGATTTTCAAAAGCAAATATCAACGTTTTGATATTTTTCGGAAAGTTATTTCCTTTTGCTTGCTTCAAATATAATATCGTTTCTTGCCTCTTGTCAAGCGCATTCTTTCCACAACCCATTCACAAAAGTTTTCCACAGTTGTTAATTGATTGGTGACTAAATCCTTGCAGCAAGACCTTCTCCTCACCCCGGTTTATATTTTTATTTCACCCAATCGTATCCTCTTTCTTTTCCACTGAAATCCAGTACCTTAGGCCGGATTTCAGCAAATGTGGATTTCTTTCCACGGCGAAGGGCCGGTTTTCCACCTGCTTTTGCACAGAAAGCTGTTGACAGGACAAAACCCGCAGCCCGAATGGATGCCTTTGGGTGGGCGGACGGTTTGTGGAATTCAGAGGTGGGAGCCCCTACAGCCCGGGATGGTCACAAGCCTGCACTCAGCCCCCCGCGGCTTTTCCCGTATGGCATACAAGGCGACGGACGGATGGTATATGGCGGGGGTAAAAAAAAGAAACCCCCTACCCTCTTGGGGCGGAGGCTTCCTACGCTTTCTCGTAGTACGGATACTCAAAAGTCGCAAACATTGGGCAAAACTTCCTAATTCGAACCATTTTTTTTACCGATTATCTGAAAAAAAGTACCGATCCCTTGAAAAAAGCCACCACTCCCTCTGTTTTAGAGCAAATCACAGGCCCTGCTTTACTGCTGGACTCCGGACGCTGCCGTCGAAACATCCGTCGTATGGCAAAAAAGGCCCGAACCCACGGCCTGCAGTTTCGCCCCCACGCAAAAACGCATCAGTCGCTGGGGGTGGGGCTGTGGTTTCGCGAAGAGGGAGTCGACTGCCTGACGGTATCCTCTCCGGCCATGGCCGAATACTTTGCTGAAGGCGGCTGGGAAGATATTACCCTGGCTTTTCCCCTCAATCTGCGAGAGTTGGACCGCCTGCTTGCCCTGGCTCAAACCATTCTCCTGAACTTGGTGGTGGAAGACCCGGCGCACCTGCAAGCCTTGGAGGCCCGGGCCACCCAAGCGCTGAATATCTTTCTTCTGGTAGACAGCGGAGCGGGCCGCACCGGCCTCACGCTCGAACAGACGGGCTTGGCCGGGCAGCTGGTGAACCGCCTGAAGGATTCCCCCCATCTCCGATTTGCCGGCCTGCTAACCCATGCCGGCCACAGTTACCGCGCCCGGGGGCGAGCGGAGATCGGGCGCGTACACCAAAAAAGCCTGGAAGCGCTTCGCAGCTTTGCCCGGACGCTGCCCTCCCCTCCCCCTCTCGTCTCGGTGGGCGATACCCCCAGCTGCAGCACACAGACCGACTACACCGGTGTGCAGGAGATCCGGCCCGGCAATTTTGTATTCTACGATCTGATGCAGCTCCAGATCGGATCCTGCGAACCGGAAGACCTCGCGCTGGCCTTGGCTTGCCCGGTAGCAGCCGTACACCCCGAACGCCGGGAGGCAGTAGTACACGGCGGAGCGGTTCACCTGGCCAAAGACTTCATCCTCGACGACGAATCTGGCCGGCCCATCTACGGACGGGTCGCTGCCTGGACGAGCGAGGGATGGGACCCGCTGCAGATCCTGGGGCAGGTGGTGCGCCTTTCCCAGGAACACGGCATTGTTCAACTCATTCCGGCGGCCGTATCCGCGGTAAAGCCCGGCGACATGCTTTGCATCTTGCCGGTACACGCTTGTCATACGGCCGATGCCATGAAGCGGTATCTAACGCTTGCGGGTGAGGCCATAGGGATGATGCCGCCGGCCGGCTTTACCACATCAGATTGACCGCTTCGAAACCGCTGGGGTTCTGCAAAGGGAGGCGCAGGCAAGGCGCAAAAAAAGCAGGCCGGATCAGGCATTCAGATAATGAGCCTGGTAAGACAGCACCGGCGTTTGCGAATGATAGGACATCATTTTAGTCTTGCTGTAATTAAACAACTCCTGCAAGAAGGTCCGCCGGTGGGTGACCATGGCCAGCACATCGATGTTTTGCTTTTTCAGATAGGTGATGAGTTCCTCGTATACATAGGAGCCGTCAAGCACATCGAAGTGCAGGTGGGGCTTTTCGCCCATTTCCTCCTTGAGTTGCTCCATGCGCTGATGGTAAAAATGGGTGTGGGCGGTATCGACATTGACGCAAAACACATCCGCGCCGAATTGATCGGCCAGCAACTCGAGGCGAGCCAGAGCTTTCTTCTCGGTATCGGTAAAGGTTGTGGCGAAGGCAATGCGGTCCAGCTTGCCATCGAAGCGGGCTTTCTGCGGGACGGCCAAGACGGGGCAATCTGCATTTTCCAGCACCTCGCCGGCCACACTGCCCAGAAAGACCTCTTTCAGGCCGTGGGCACCGGTAGTGCCCATAATGAGGAGGTCGATATCGTCGCGCCGCACTACTTTCAGAATGGTGTCCACTACTTTTTCACCTTCTTCCAGGACGTGGTAGATGGGCAGCCGGGTTAGCCCTTGCTCTTCCACCAGTTGACTGATCGGGGGGATCGCATCCTTGTAGTTTTCGAATTCGTGCAGATCGAAGTTGTCCTGAAAGGCCTGCATATTGGGGGGCAGGTGGATCGGTCCGGCTTCGGGCTTGCGGTAAACATGGAGCAGGGTAATGCTGGCATCAATGGCATCTGCAAAATGCAGGGCGTAAATAAAGGCATGGTTGGCAGCAGCGGAGAAATCAGTGGGAAAGAGAATCTTCTTCATAGGGGAAAACGGGTTAATCGCCCTCAAGATTAGAAAAATTGATCGGCAAAAGCCAACCCCCGGCCGGTCTCTTTTCAGGCGGCCAGCAGGTGTTTCAACTCTTCCACTTCGGGCACCCGCCCGTTGATTACGACCTTATCGCGAATCATCAAAGCGGGAATAGCCTCAATCTTTACCCGCAGAAACTCTGCCAAAGCCGTCACGATCTCCACATCGATCTCCACATTCAGTTCTTCAGCGGCGCGATTCAGGACGGCAAGCAGGGCTTTTTCCTGCGTATCGCCCACTCCATATATGCGCACAGTTTGATTCATAGTCTTGATAGTTTAAGGCCAGTAGTCCGGCTTCTTGGTTGAGGCTGGGTTAAAAGTACGGGCAAGTGGCTGTCCAACTCGATGATGGGAGTCATAGGTGGCTCTGACTTTTCTCAGCGCATCGAGCCATTTGCCGGATAGTGACGGGCATCATCGTCCTGTAAGGGCCGGCATCCTACTTTTAAGGAAAGATTGGTATTCATGAAGATACGGAACGGATGCATGGCTTGTTTTTTCGCCTTTATGTGCTGGGGCGCTTCCCTTCATGGCCAAAGCCGGAATATACCGGAGGACGTGAGCTACTCGGACCTGCTTCCCGAGGAAGCCTATGAGCTGTATCCCACCCTCACGGATATGTATGGTTTTGCCGTTGGCAAGCACGCGGACAAAATCCTCATTCTGGGCGGCCTCATCCGCTCGGAGGCCCCGGAGCTCTTTCCCGAAGGCTTCCCCAACCAGGAACTGCTGCTCATCGATCTGGGCCGCCGGCGCGCCACGGCCTTTTCCAGCGGTGCCCTCACCGAGGTGTTGGGCGAACAGCTGGCCGCCTACGGGCTGGCATTCCATCAACTGGGTGAGACCCTCTATATCGTAGGGGGGTACGGTCATGCGAAAGAACAAAACGCCTTCATCACATTCCCCTACATCGTGAGCGTACAGCTCCCGGACGCCATTCGCAATCTGCTGGAAGGAAAAAATCCGGAAGCGCACTTCCGCCAGCACTGCGACGACCGCATGGCCCTTTTCAATGCCATACTCGACCACAACGGCCAGGAATTCTTTCTCATGGGCGGGAAGCGAGCCGTCAAACAAAAGCCCTTCGCAAGGGACCCTTCTTATCGGGAAGAACAGCCGGACGAACAGGTGCGCACCTTTCGGCTTCGCCTCAAGGAAGGGCACTTAGAGGTAGAAGGCTACCAGGGCTGGTACGATTTGAATGAGCTGGAAGCGGTTTACGGCAATCAGTTGCCGCCCAAGGTCCGCCAGGCTATAGATGCCCAACAACCTCCTCAATAACTGATAAAAGTCAAGGCTTTTGCTGACGAGGCTCATTACGGCCCATGCCTGCAAAGCCGATCTTTAGGAAACAAAAAAAGGCCTTAGGCCTGTCCTTGTATGAAATAGAAAGACTCTTTTAGTCTTACCATGGTCAATTGGGTGTTAGACGATGGTCGGTGAATCCGGCCATCGTTTTCACTTTTGGTCGACCCCGGTACGCCGCTCATCGATGAATTGGCTCGTTTGGCCGAGATTGGCAGGATTTTCCATTCCCCGAGGCCGGGATGGTGCGTACCTTCGAAGATCAACTGTAAAATCCAATGCTCATGAAGAGACTTCCTTTCCTCTTTCTGTTCTCCTTCGGGCTGTTGTTCTCCGCGGAAATCCCGGCTCAAACGGAGAGCTACTTTAGTCCGAACGACATCGATATTCCCTACACGCAGTACGTGTTGCCCAACGGCCTGCGCCTGCTGGTACACGAAGACCACAAAGCGCCCATCGTGGCGGTGAACGTCTGGTATCACGTGGGCTCCAAAGATGAAAAGCCAGGCAAGAGCGGCTTTGCCCACTTGTTTGAGCACCTCATGTTCAACGGGTCGGAAAACTTCAACGACGATTACTTTCAGGCCCTCGACCGCATGGGGGCTACCGATCGGAACGGCACCACCAATTCCGACCGAACCAATTATTTCCAGAATGTGCCCTCCGGTGCCCTGGACCAGATCCTCTGGCTGGAAAGCGACCGCATGGGCCACCTGCTGGGCGCCATCGACCAGGCCAAACTGGACGAACAGCGCGGCGTAGTTCAGAACGAAAAGCGCCAGGGTGAGAACCAGCCTTACGGGCGGCAGTACGACATCCTGACCAAAGCCCTCTATCCCAAGGGGCACCCCTATTCCTGGACGACCATAGGCGAAATGGAAGACCTGAACGCGGCCTCCCTTGAAGACGTACACGAATGGTTTAAGAGTTACTACGGCGCAGCCAATGCCGTGCTTTCCATTGCCGGGGATGTGGAGCCCGAAGTGGCCTACAAAAAGGTGCTCAAGTATTTTGGCGACATCCCTTCCGGCCCCACTTTGGTGCGCCAGGATGTGAACATTCCCGTTCGGCTTACCGACACCCGGCAAAGTTATCAGGACAGGGTGCCCGAAGCCCGCGTCGTTATGGCGTGGAATACCCCCCAGAACGGCTCCAAGGAAGACGCTTACCTGAGCCTGGCGGCCTCCGTCCTTTCCAGCGGGAAAAACTCGCGGCTGTACAAGAAGCTGATCTACGAGGACCAAAGCGCCAGCTCCGTCAGTGCCTTTCAGTACGGCCGGGAAATCGCCGGCAACTTCTACGTACAGGCCAATGTCAAGCCGGGCAAATCCCTGGAGGAGGTAGAGCGGACCCTGGTGCGTGTGCTGGAGGACTTCCTTCAAAACGGACCGACGGACCAGGAGCTCACCCGGGCAAAAAGCAGTTTTTTTGCCAGCTTTATTAAGGGTATCGAGCGCATCGGCGGCTTCGGCGGCAAATCCGATATCCTGGCTTCCAATGCCGTTTACTTCGAGAATCCCGAGTATTACAAAGAGGTGATGCAATGGATCGCCGATGCCCGTCCGGAAGATGTTCAGCAAGCGGCCCGGAAATGGCTGGGCCAGGGCAAGCACACCCTGATCTGCACCCCCTTCCCGGAATACACCACTACCGAACCGGAAGTGGATCGCAGCCAGGGGCTACCCGCTATGGGCCAGGCCAGTGCTGCCAAGTTTCCCGATCTGGAGGAAACCACCTTGTCCAACGGGCTGAAGGTCGTGCTGGCGCGCCGGCAGGGTTCACCCACCCTGCTGATGCGCATGATCTTCGACGCCGGCTACGCAGCCGATCAGTTCGGCAAGCCCGGCACGGCCGCCCTGGCTATGAATATGCTGGACGAAGGCACCGAAACCATGGATGCACTGGCCATCAACGAACAACTGCAGTTGTTGGGGGCCTCCCTCAGCACGGGCTCTGACCTGGACGCTTCCTACGTGACCCTCAATGCCCTCAAACCCACCTTCCGGCAAAGCCTGGACCTCTACGCTGAGGTGTTGCGCAATCCGGCTTTTCCACAAAAGGAATTCGACCGCCTGCGCGATGAGCAACTAGCCCGCATTCAGCGCGAAAAGGCCACCCCGATTCAGATGGCCCTGCGGGTGTTCCCCAAATACCTCTACGGTGAGGGCCATGCCTACAGCACGCCCTTAACCGGCAGCGGGGATGAAGCGGCTGTGGAAAGCCTCACCCGGGAGGACATCACCCGGTTTTACGACACCTGGATCAAGCCCAACAACGCCACCCTCATGGTGGTGGGCGACCTGAGCCTGGACGAACTGAAGCCCATGCTGGAAGCTAAGTTCGCCGACTGGAGTAAAGGCAAAACGCCCAACAAAAACCTGGCTCGCGTAAAGGGAGAAGGGAAGGGCAAACTCTACCTTATGGACCGGCCGGAATCCCAGCAATCGGTCATCATAGGCGGCTACCTGGTTGATCCCTATGGCGATGTGGACGAACTGGCTCGCGAGACCATGGTCAAAGTGCTGGGCGGACAATTCACCTCCCGCCTCAATATGAACCTGCGCGAGGACAAGCACTGGTCGTATGGAGCCAGTAGTATTCTGTTGGAAGGCAAGGGCCAGCGCCCCTTCATCGCCTATGCACCGGTACAGACCGATAAGACCAGCGAGTCCATCCGCGAGATCCGCAAGGAGTTCGACGAGTTTGTGAGCCAAAGGCCTGTCACCCAGGAAGAATTTGACAAAACGACCGGAAATACCATCCTCCAGCTGCCGGGGCGATGGGAAACCAACAGCGCGGTACTCAGTGACCTCACCACCCAGATCAAGTACGAGCTGGAGGATGATTACTTCCAGCAATACGACCGCCTGATGCGCAAACTGGACCTGGACAAGGTTCAGAAGGTAAGCCAAAAGCTGGTGAAACCCGATCAGCTCACCTTTTTTGTAGTGGGCGACAAGGAACGGGTTTTGCCCGGGCTTCAGGATCTCGGCTTTGAGGAGATCATTTTTCTGGACGCCAACGGCAATCCGATCCGATCCGACTCGGCCATGAAGCCCTGACGGCTAATCCCAACGAGATGTTAAAAAGCGCAGCTCCCCCAAAGTTGCGCTTTTTGTTTACTATTTTTGGTGCTAGCGCACAAGGTATTGGAGCGCCTAAACGCAAATCACATCCCATATACAATCCAATTTCGCGGGGCGCGTCTCTCCTGAGACGGCTCCGCTTTTTTTATTTGGCGGCCTTCGGGGCTGCACTCGACAGGCAATCCCCCCGCAAAGCCGGAATACGGCCAGCGCTTCCACTCTTTACCTTTCCTTAACCCGGTAAAAGCCCACCTTCTGAAAGGCGTGGCGTATTTTTTCCAGCAAAAACCATGCGCGGCTTTCTGCTTCTCTTCTTCTTGTGTTGGAGTGCTTCCTGGATCCGGGCGCAGGCACCCTGCCGGGGCGATGCCCAATTGCTCATTGAGGCGCCCGAGGGGCCGGCTCCATGGACCAGCCTCGAGTTGAATAATGACCCGTGCCAATTTCAGTTTGCCGTAGTTACCGACCGCACCGGCGGGCATCGACCCGGTGTGTTCGAACGGGCGGTCAATAAGCTCAATCTGCTTCAACCCGAGTTTGTACTCAGCGTGGGCGACCTGATCGAGGGGTATACCGAGGACACGATCGAACTCATCCGCCAATGGGAAGAATTTGACGGCTTTGTGCAAAAGTTGGACATGCCCTTTTTCTATGTTCCGGGAAACCACGACATCACCAATCCCGTAATGGAAGGGCTATGGCACCGGCGTTTGGGCCCCACCTACTACCATTTCGTGTACAAAGACGTGCTCTTTCTTTGCCTGAATTCGGAGGAGAAGATACAGGGTGCGGGTCGGGGTGCCATGGCGGATGCCCAGTACGATTACATCGAGCGCACCCTGGCCGAGCATCCCGACGTAAAATGGACACTCCTCTTCATGCATCAGCCGCTTTGGGTACAGGAGGCTGACCCCGGCCGCTGGTGGGATGTCGAAAAATTGCTGGAAGGCCGGAAACACACGGTCTTTGTCGGCCACCGCCATCACTACGTCAAATACGAACGGAACAACGGCAAGTACTTCATGCTGGCCACCACAGGCGGGGGTTCTGCCCTGCGCGGGCCTCAAATGGGAGAATTCGATCATGTCGTCTGGGTAACCATGACGGCCGAGGGCCCCATTATCGCCAACCTGCAACTGGAGGGCATCTGGGATGAAGATGTGGTCACCGAAGAAGCCGATGCCTACCTGCGCGAACTGGCCGGCACGCGTCCTGTTCGGCCAGAACCCGCTTTTGCCACCGGCGAGGCCTTCCCGGGCCAGACCGCTGTTCGCATTCGCCTGACCAACGACCGGGATGTGCCCATGCACGTGCGGCTGGCAAACCGCTTCAGCTGGGATTACACCAGCAGCCTGGAAGCCGATACCACCCTGATTCCTCCCAATTCGGTTCGCTTTGTCGAGCTCACCCTCCAACCCCGCCGCCAGAATATCCCTCTGAACAGCGGCGGCGTGGAGCTCAAAGCCGATGTATCCTACCGGGGCGAGGGCCTGCCCGAGGTGGGGTACCCCTTTTCCTATACCGTCGGACCGGTGAAACCATATCTGTTGGAAAAGACCCGCCGGCGCATCAAGATCGACGGGAAGCTGAAAGAATGGAAGGAGCTGCCCTATACCCTATCTGCCGAAGACCCTACGGATTGCAGTGCCCGATTTCAGCTGTTGCGCGACGATGATTTCATCTACCTGGCTGCCGAGGTGCGCGACGACGACCTGCAAAGCGATACCGCCACAGTCTCCTGGCAGCAAGACTACATCGCCTTTGTGATCAATGCCGACCCGCCGGCCATCAGTGCCCTCAATACCGGATCGGGCTGGTATCAGGAGTCGCTGGTGTACAATATAAGCCCTGCCAACGGCCCCATGCCGGCTTCTTCCTTTTACGAAAACCGGTATCCCGAAAACTATGTGGAATGGGTATGCCGGGCGGTACCCGGTGGGTACGTGCTGGAAGCTGCCGTGCCCACAGACTACATCATCGAGCGGCAGGGCCCCGCCTGGACCAGCCTCCGCTTCAACCTCAGCCTTCAGGACAAGGATGCTGCCGAAGCGGATCGCCCGCGCTATTACTGGCAGCCCAACTGGCGGAGCGCTCAGAACCTGGTGGGTTCGGGGACCTTTTTCAGGGACGCTTTACCGGATTAGGTTTATCCGCCACATTAGCCGTCGCCCTGCTTTGCCCCGGCAGGTATATTACATGGCACCGCCCGGCCTGACGAAAGTCATCCATGTAAGTGATCCGCATCACGAAGCTCCGGGGCCTTGCCCACCTATCTTTGAAGTGTCCGACTGAAGCGCTTTCTGCGGATAGCGCAAAAAAGGACTTTTTTGTTAACACACCAAAACGAATACTGCATCATGAAAGTGGAGCAATTGTATACCGGCTGCCTGGCCGAAGCGGCTTATTACATCGAAAGCAAAGGCGAGGCCGTCATTATCGACCCCCTGCGCGAGACCGATCCCTACATCGAGCGCGCCAAAGAAGACAACGCCAAGATCAAATACGTACTGGAAACCCACTTCCACGCCGACTTCGTCAGCGGCCACATCGACCTGGCCGAGAAGACCGGTGCTACCATCGTATTCGGCCCTACGGCCGAGCCCAACTTTGAAGCCCACATCGCCAAGGACGGCGAGGAGCTCAAGGTGGGTGACGTCACCATCAAAGTGCTGCACACGCCGGGTCACACCATGGAAAGCACGACCTATCTGCTGCGCGATGAGGACGGCAAGGACTACGCCATCTTTACCGGCGACACCCTCTTCCTGGGCGACGTAGGCCGTCCCGACCTGGCCGTGAAAACGGACCTGAGCCGCGAAGACCTGGCCGGCCACCTGTACAACAGCCTGCGCAATAAGATCATGCCCCTGGCCGACGACGTGATCGTCTATCCCGGCCACGGTGCCGGCTCGGCCTGCGGTAAGAAGATGAGCAAGGAGACCTGGGGTTACCTGGGCGAGCAGAAAAAGACCAACTACGCCCTGCGTCCCGACATGGGTAAGGCCGAGTTCGTCAAGGAAGTGACCGAAGGCCTGGTGGAACCGCCCCAGTACTTCCCCAAAAACGCCGTGATGAACAAGATGGGCTACGACAGCTTCGACGAGGTGCGCGAGCGCGGCCTGCAGGCCCTGAGCCCCCGCGCCTTTAAAGCGGCCTGGGAAGGCGAAGGCGCCCTGGTGATCGATACCCGCCACCAAGATGATTTTGCCAAGGGCTTCATCCCCGGCTCCATCTTCATCGGCATTGACGACAACTTCGCCCCCTGGGTAGGTGCTCTCATCCCCGACCTGAAGCAGCCCATCCTCTTTGTGGCGGACGAAGGCCGCGAAGAAGAAGTGGTCACCCGCCTCTCCCGCGTGGGCTACGACAACGCCATCGGCTACCTCGAGGGCGGCTTCGAAGCCTGGAAAGAGGCCGGCGAAGATGTGGATACCGTAGAAGAGATCTCAGCCGAAGAATTGGCCAAGCGTTTCCAGCGCGAAGACCTGAGCGTGCTGGACGTGCGCAAGATCAGCGAATACGACGAACAGCACGTGGTAGGTGCCCAAAACTTCCCGCTCGACTTCATCAACAAGAACATGAGCGAGATCAAGGACGACACCACCTACTTCCTGCACTGCCAGGGCGGCTACCGCTCCATGATCACAACCTCTATTCTCAAGTCGCGCGGCTTCGAGAACGTGATCAACATCCAGGGCGGCTTCGAAGCCCTGCAGGAAACCGATCTGCCCCTCACCGAATTTGTGGAGCAGGCCACGGAGCTGTAAACGGCATACATTGTTCGATTTTCATTGGAAAGGGTTGGCCTCTTCAGGAGGCCAGCCTTTTTGGTTGGTAGACACCCGAACCGGTAGAGGATTGGACGGTCGGGGCGGGAGTAAATCTATGACTTAAAAGCCCAAAGCCCGAGCCGGCATGCCAACAGCCGGACGGAATCCCTTGAGCCCATACCCAGGCATCCGTTAACCTTCCTATTCCATCTTTGTCTGCACACCGATAAAAGCCCCCAGGATGAAGGAAAGCACCAGAAAGTAAACCAGGCTGCCGAGCAGCAAGACAAGCAGGGTCCGCCATCCGAACCTCCAGCCGCCGAACCCGAAAAAGGTCCGGTAAAAGGCGACCAGCCCGAGTATGAACAGCAAAAGGGTGAGTGCTGCCTGGGCGCTGGCCGGGAGCACCCACTGCAGAGGAAACAATACGAAAAGCAGGGCATTCCAGGCCGACACAAAGTAGGCATGCAGCACCAGGTGTTCGGCATAGTTGAAGGGCCGGGGGAAAAACAGGCGGGTAAAGCAGCTGAAGATGGGAATGCTCAGCCAGAGAAATACGTTGAAATAACCCAGCAGGGTGAGCCGTAACTGCTGGCGTTCGCCGGACCCGATATCGTCCAGGGCACCCACAAACCCGCTGAAGAAATCATTGACCCAGGTAGAGCGAAGCAGGGCAAACAGGGCCAGGGCTGTCAGGATCAACAAGAACCGGAATGGCGGTGTGTAGCGCTGCCGGTTGGGCCCCAGGTAATCGAGTACGGCCTTTCCGCCCCGGCTGTACAATCGGAGCAGCGTAAAGAAAAAGCCCCGTTCCAGATCAAAGGCGTTCAAGATCGCTTTCAGTACGCTGCGCATGCTAATGCGCTCCAAGCGGTCGGTGCGCTCCTGTACGATGGGGTAATCAAAGGGGTGCGTTTTGGGTCTTTTCTCCGTCAAAATGCTCTGGGTTTTGATTGCAAAGGTATGCCATACCCGCTACCCGCCAGACTCTCCCCTGTGACCCGCATCACGAAATATGCCGGAGGGGATCCCGACCTTTGTAAGCGTGCCGGGTTCTAAAGATCCGGTCCCTTTATTCACCAAAAAAATCGAACGATGAACCTGTCCGATATCGTCAAAGACCCCAACGCTACGCTGATCGATGTGCGCGAACCTTCCGAATTTGCAGGCGGCCATGTCGAAGGCTCCCTGAACATTCCGCTGGGTCAGGTCCCTCAGCGCATCGCTGAGATCAAGGAAATGCCCCGTCCCTTGCTGCTTTTTTGCCGCAGCGGCAACCGAAGCGGCATGGCCGTGTCCATGTTGCAGGCCAACGGCCTGGAAGAGGTGTACAATGCCGGTGCATGGGACGATGTGGCCTACCTGCGCGAAGAAGTACCGGCCAAGTAAAGCGCTCCTAAACGATCCCTTGCATGGCTCTGCAGCTCCACTGCAGAGCCATTTTTTGTATTGCAAACTGTATGAAAAGCTCGTATATTAAGAACATTATACCGTTTCAAGTATGAAATGACCTGTCCCGCTTTAAAATAGGTTGGATGCAGAAACTGAACCTATTTTGAAAGCGGGATTCATACTTGAAGCGGTATTCACGGTTTTCAGGATAAAATAGGTCTTGGTAGAAAGGTCATTTTATCCTGAAAACCGTATTATTTCTCAATCGACAACTACTGGCCTATGTCTTTTCGCAAAACCCTCGGTTTTCTGTTTTTTCTTCTCTGCCTGCAGCTTTCCTACAGCCAATCCAGCCTGCCGGAAGGCATGGAAAAAGTGGCTTCTGTAGAAGGCATCACGGAGTATCGCCTGGACAACGGCCTGCGCGTATTGCTTTTCCCCGACCCCTCCAAGCCTACCATAACGGTCAACATCACTTACCTGGTGGGCTCTCGACACGAGGGCTACGGAGAGACGGGTATGGCCCACCTGTTGGAGCACATGGTGTTCAAGGGCTCGCCCCGCCACCCCGACATCCCGCAGGAACTCACCGAGCGCGGTGCAAGCCCGAACGGTACGACCTGGTATGACCGCACCAACTACTTTGAGACTTTCAATGCTACCGAAGATAATCTGCGCTGGGCGCTGGACCTGGAAGCCGACCGAATGGTCAATTCCTTTATCCGGGCCGAGGACCTGGAAAGCGAGATGACGGTCGTGCGCAACGAATTCGAAGCCGGGGAGAACGATCCTTCGGGTGTTCTGCTGGAGCGAGTGCTCTCTACAGCCTACCTGTGGCACAACTATGGCAAGAGCACCATCGGCGCCCGTTCCGATCTGGAGAATGTACCCGTGGAGCGCCTGCGCGCTTTTTACCGCAAGTACTACCAGCCCGATAATGCCGTGCTCACCATTGCCGGCAAGATCGACGAAGAGCTGACGCTCAAACTGGTCCACGAATACTTTTCGCCCATACCCAAGCCGGAGCGGGAGCTATTCCCCACCTATACGCGGGAGCCCACGCAGGACGGCGAACGCATGGTCAGCCTTCGTCGCACCGGCGATGTACAGGTCGCTTCGGTAGCCTACCACATTCCGCCGGGCCCGCATCCCGACTACGCGGCCATAGCTGTGCTGGAGGAGTTGCTCACCTCTGAGCCTTCCGGCCGCCTGTACCAGGCGCTCGTGGATACCAAGAAGGCCGCCTACCAGTGGGGCTGGGCATCTTCCCTGCGCGAAGCGGGCTTCGCCTACTTTTCGGCTGAAGTACTCAAAGACAAGTCGGTAGAAGCGGCCAGCCAGGCTATGGTCAACACGCTGGACAGCCTGAAAGTGAACCCGCCTACCGAGGAAGAGGTGGATCGCGCCAAGAAGCGCCTGCTCAAGTACAACGAGATGATGTTCAAGGACAGCCGCCGGGTGGGGCTCCGCCTGAGTGAATACATCGCACAGGGCGACTGGCGATTGGCTTTCATCTACCGCGACAACCTGGAGGCCGTAACGGCTGAGGACGTGGCCCGGGCAGCTCGCGCGTATTTCAAGCCGTCCAATCGCACCCTGGGCTTCTTTTACCCTACTGCAGAGCCCGACCGGGCGGAGATCCCGGAAGCGCCCGAGGTGGAAAGCCTGGTAAGCAACTACAAGGGCCGGGAAGCTATCGCCCAGGGGGAGGACTTCGATCCCAGCCCGGCGAACATTGATGCGCGCACCACTACCGGCGAGGCCCATATCGAATACGCCCTGCTGGCCAAGGAAACGCGGGGGGATGCCGTAACAGCCCGCATGGTATTCCGCCTGGGCGACGCCAACAGCTTGAAAAACCAACACATGGCTTCCCGCTTTGCGGCCCGTATGCTGGACAAAGGCACCGAAAACTACAGCCGGCAGGAGATCGAGGACGAGCTGGATCGCTTGAAAGCCAGCGTCAACATCTATGGCGGCGGCAACAACGTGATGGCCATGATCACCACCGAGCGCGAATACCTGCCGGAAGTGATCGAGCTGACGGCCGAAATGCTCAAGCGACCTGCCTTCCCCGAGGATGAATTCGAAAAAATGAAAGAGGAGCAGCTCGCCATGCTGGATCAGCAGCGTTCTGAGCCCCAGGCTGTTGCCAGCCGAACTTTCTCTCGCACCCTCAGCCCCTACGACAAAGAGGACATCCGCTATAACCTGACCTTCGATGAAGAAGCCGAGGCCATCAAAAACCTGAGCCTGGACGAGGTGAAAGCCTTTTACGACAAGCACTACGGCGCCTCCGATGCCACCCTGGCCATCGTAGGCGATTTTGACGAACAACAGATCAAGGGCTTGCTCAAAAAGGAGTTCAGCGACTGGAAGAGCCCCCATCCCTACACCCGCATGGAGCAGAAGCCCATGCAGGTGAAGCCGTCCCGGCAGATCCTGGAAACCCCCGATAAGGCCAACGCCATGTTTTTGGCCGGCCAGGCCTTCGCCCTGCGCGACGACCATCCGGACTATCCCGCCCTGGTGCTGGGCAACTTCATGCTGGGCGGCGGCTTTCTCAATTCCCGCCTCGCTACCCGGATCCGACAGGAGGAAGGCATCAGTTACGGCGTGGGCTCGGGCTTTTACGCCAGCTCCCTCGACGAATACGCTCGCTTCACCACCTACGCCATTTATGCTCCGGAGAATGCAGCCCGCCTGCAACAGGCTTTCCGGGAAGAGATCGAAAAAGTGCGCGAGGAAGGCTTTACCGCCGAGGAGGTGGAGGCTGCCAAATCCGGCTGGCTGCAGCGTCAGGTAGTGCGCCGCTCGCAGGATCGATCCCTGGCTGGGGAGTTGGAATCCAATCTCTTCCTGGATCGCACCATGGCCTGGGACGCAGCCTTGGAAGAAAAGATCCAGGCGCTCACGCCCGAACAGATTCATGCTGCCATGAAAAAATACATCGATGCAGATGAGATGATTATGGTCCTGGCCGGCGACTTTGCCCGGGCCGAGGCGGCCTCCAAGCCCTGATCCATGCCCATGCCCCCATGCGGCGGAGTCCAGAGGTTGGGGCTCCGCCGCAATTCAATGCCTGGCCTGGCCTTTCATTGATCATTGTCATTGATCGGGTGGAGAGAAGCCCCTAGTTTTCCCATCCCGAATTATGAAATACCCGTTGGCCCTTTCGGATTCCGCGACATATCCCGCCGTCATTTCCAGACTCCGCGAAAAGCCGGATCGATCTGCTCGAAAGCCAGAAGCCCTTCCCGAACCCTTTCGACGAGGCGCTTCCTGGAAAGCCGGAGTAGAAGGACTCCCCGGCAAGCATTTTCGATTCCGGCGGATTCAACACCGGCCGAAGGCTCGCGTTGAAGTCAGCGGGGAAGGCGATTGCATCAACGCCCTGGCCGATGCTCCGCCTACGGCATTCCCCCGAGCGCATGGCCGACGAGATGAAAGAACTGCATTCATTGACGAAAAATAAACCATAAACCTATGGCTACGCCAACCAGCCGGGCTTCGGCTCTGCATTTCGAACATCAGCTCTGGACCAATGAGCTTCGCTTTTTTGAAGATGAGATCAACATCTACGAAGGCTATCTGGGCGACCTGGTCACCCAATCCAACGACAAGGAAATGTTGGCCAAGCTCGAGCACTTTCAAAACCAATTCATCCGCCAGAAGGAGGTGCTGGACGAACTGAACAGCGACATTCACAAACACGAACAACACCTCAGCCTGTTGTTACAGGACGACCAGGACTCCAATGACGTCGACGACGAGCAACATCAAGAGATGAGCGAACGCATCGATCGCTTTAAAACCATTTACAGCGAACTCAAGCAGAACTTCCTGAAGTTCTTTGCCGCTTATCGCTAGAGAACGCTCCCTTCTACTTGCGTGGGCAGCCTGCTGAGCTGCCCACGCTATGCGATTCGCCTGTGTGACAGCCGTCACTGTGCACCCTGCTTCCCTCCCTTATTTTTGTATGGCTATCGTGAAAAAGCCTCCGCCAACCCTTGGCGAAAAGGCGATGTTTATTTCATGAGCAATTCTTCATATTTTTCTAACGAAGGAAGCACAACCACGCAACAACATGAAAGTCGAACAAATTTATACCGGCTGCCTGGCCGAAGCGGCCTACTACATTGAAAGCGAAGGCGAGGCCGTCATCATTGACCCCCTGCGGGAGACCAAGCCCTACCTGGAAAAACTCGAACAGGAAGGCGCCAAGCTCAAATATATATTTGAGACCCACTTTCACGCCGACTTTGTGAGCGGCCACCTGGATCTGGCCAAGGCTACCGGAGCCACCATTGTATATGGCCCGAACGCAAAGACGGAATTCGAAAAGCACGAAGCCAAAGACGGCGAGGAGATCGCGCTTGGCAAGGTCACCTTCAAGGTACTGCACACTCCGGGCCATACCCCGGAGAGCACGACCTATCTGCTTCGGGACGAGCAGGGCAAGGACTACGCCATTTTCACCGGTGACACGCTGTTTATCGGAGATGTAGGCCGTCCGGACCTGGCCCAGAAGTCGGGCAGCGTGACCAAAGAGGACCTGGCGGGCATGTCGTACGACAGCCTGCGCAACAAGATCATGCCCTTGGCCGACGAGGTGATCGTTTACCCCGGCCACGGAGCCGGCTCTGCTTGCGGCAAAAACATGGGCAGCGAAACCTGGGACACCCTCGGCAACCAGAAAAAGACCAACTATGCCCTGCGCGCTGATATGACGCGCGAGGAATTCATCCGTGAGGTAACCGCCGGCCTGATGCCGCCGCCTCAGTACTTTGCCAAAAATGCCAAGCTCAACAAGACGGGCTATGGATCCATTGATGAGGTGCTGAAGCGCGGAGCTGTGCCTCTGAGCCCCGAAGCCTTTGAGACGGTCGTGGAAAGCGAAGGTGCCCTCATGATCGACACCCGCCCCGAGCAGGTATTTAAGGACGGCTTCGTGCCCAACTCCATTTTCATCGGCCTGGACGGCGACTTCGCTCCCTGGGTAGGTGCCCTCATCCCCGACCTGCAGCAACCCATCGTGTTCATTGCAGAGGCTGGCCGCGAAGAGGAAGTGGTGACCCGCCTGGCCCGCGTGGGCTACGATAACACCCTGGGCTACCTGGAAGGCGGCATTGAGGCCTGGAAGGCTGCCGGTAAGGAGCTGGATACCATCACCTCCATCCCGACTTCAGACTTTGCCCGGCACTATGCCGACGGACGGGTCAAAAACCTGCTCGACGTGCGCAAACCCACGGAGTACATCTCCCAGCATGTGGTAGGTGCCGAAAACTTCCCGCTGGACTATGTCAACAAAAACATGGCCCGCCTGAACGGCGACGAAACGTATTACCTGCATTGCAAAGGGGGCTACCGGTCCATGATCACCAGTTCCATCCTGAAATCTCGGGGTTTTGACAACCTCATCGATATCCAGGGGGGCTGGAATGCCATCGAGGAGAACGAGGACGTGCCCAAGACGGACTACGTTTGCCCCACGACCATATCGCAAGACGAATTGGATGCAGCCATTGAGGCTGTAACCTAACGGAGGTTTCTTCCCAAGGCATTCCCCGCTTTACGGGGGATGCCTTTATTGTAAAAAACAAACCCGCCATGCCTAAATACCTGACCTATTTCGGATTGCTATTTCTGCTGGGCATCCTGCTTTCCCGCTGCAGCCAGCCGGCGGCCGACCAACAAAAAGCAGAAAACAACGAGGGGGCAGCCTCACTCAGCGATGAAGCCCGCCAGGAATACCTGAAAAAGGGGAAAACCATTGCTTCGGCCACCTTTGCAGCCCTCAGCGGCAACCTGCAGGCTGCCCTGAAACGAGGCGGCGTGGAAGAGGCCGCCCCTTACTGTCAAACCGTGGCCATGCCGCTGGTGGATAGTTTATCCGAGGTGTACGACGCCCGCATCCGGCGCACCAGCCTCAAGGTGCGCAACCCGCAAGACGAACCCTCAACGGAGGAGAGGCGCATCCTGCAGGCCTACCACCGAAAGGCTGAGGCCGGCGAAGCGCTTAGCCCCCGGGTAGAACTGCTGGAAACCGGAGAGGTAGGTTTTTTTGCCCCCATTCACATCATGCCCCTCTGCCTGAAATGCCATGGCAAAGTAGGCGAGGACATGGCCGAGAAAGATTATACCTTGATCAAAGAACTCTACCCCGATGACGAAGCCATCGGATATGCAGAGGGTGATCTGCGCGGCATGTGGAGCATTGCCTTTGCTGCGCAACCGGCGGAATAATGCCTAGCGATCCATCTCCTTTTCCACGAAATCTCGGATTTCGTTGAAGTCGATATAGTGGCGACCGGCCAGTTCCAGAATCTCTCTTGCGATAAAGGAATGGGTGGCGAACACCTTGAACTTTTTGCCCCGGGCGCGCAGCAACTGCAGGGGGCGCTCAAAGTCGCCGTCGCCGCTCACCAGCACGGCCATATCGTAATTGTCGATGGTGTTGAACATGTCCAACACGATCTCGATGTCCAGATTGGCTTTCCGGCGAATGACTCCCTTCTCTGAGTACAGGGATTTTATCTGTTTGGTTACCAGGCTGTAGCCCATCAGTGGGAGGGCCTTGAGGAAAGCCTCGTGCTTCACCTCCGGCGAGGTATCCACGCCGATGTAATAGAAAGCATCCACTATTTCCCCCTTGTCTTCCAGGTAGTCGAGCAACTTTTTGGGGTCTACAAACCAACCCAGGCCGTCCTTCTGCATGTAGAAGAAGTTCGCTCCGTCGATGAATACTGAAATTCGCATGTAAAAGAGCTTTTCTAATTGCGGCGCGCAAGATAAGAAGTTTCCGCAGAATGGCAAGACCAGCCAAGGCACGAGTAGTTTCCCTGCCCCGGCCGGTATTCTGGATCCGCAATGGGCCGGGCTCCCATTACTGTTCGGGAGTCACCTACCCGGCCCGCCCGGGTTCACAAGGAAAACCAGGCCCGAACGGCTTTCTCAATGATCTTCATCGCGACAAAGCCCTACGATGCGGTGAAATACATCGTGTAGCGACGCCAACTCGGCGGTGAGCTCCGCATCGCCGGCTTTGCCTTTAGTCACTCGCTGGTGGAGTTTCTTGCTGTCCTTTTTCAACTGCCTGGCCGCAGCGACGATCTCCGGCTTGTCGAAATCGGCAGGGATCTCAGATTGGGCCAACAGCCGGGCCTTGTCGGCCATTTCCGCACTGCGGGCCCGAAGCGGGGCCAGATTGCCCTCTTCGGAGGAGTGGTACGTATCGGCCATCACCTCGTGAAAGTCATCCAGGGCAGACCACTGTTCAAAAATGGACTGGGCATGGGTACTGCCCCCCAAGGTCAGCCCGGCCAGGATCAAAAATAGCGTTTGCTTCATCATCTTCTTTGACGGTTTATAGATCGACCAAAATAGCTTCTTTTCCCCATATCTGCCGCCGGGCCCGAAGAGGCGGAAAAGGCTGCGGCCCGGCCGGATTTCGTACCTTTGCGGCTTTTCGACCCAAACCAAACTTGCGATCCCATGAGAAGATTCCTGAACAACGTTCGCCATCATCGAAACTGGTGGGCCTATTATTGGACCAAACACACCGGCAAGCAGAAGCAGGGCTTTACCTTTCGCTGGCGCTGCGGCCGGCGGCTCTCCGTGCCACACCGGCTCTTGCATACCTACAAAGAATCCTTTTTCGACCAGGCCTACTTTCGGGGTTTTCCGGCGGCCCTCCGCGACGCACCTGTCCGAACGGCGGTAGATGTGGGCGCCAATGTGGGCTACTTTTCCCTCTTCCTTCTATCCCGGTTTCCGGATGCACGCGTCTGGGCCTACGAGCCCATGCCTGCGAATTTCGAGTTGCTCGACGCCTACCGGCACGAACACGACGACCTCGAACTCTTTCCCATTCAAAAGGCGGTAACAGCTCCCGGTCAACAGACCCTCACTCTTCATTACGACCGCTCGGACAGCTTCACGACCTCGGCAAGCATATATTCCGATCCGGACCAACCTCAGGCGCTGCGCGTAAAAGCCACTTCCCTGGACGAGATCATGGAAACCCAACAGCTCGATAGCCTGGACTTCCTCAAACTGGATTGTGAAGGTTCCGAATACCAGCTTCTGTACCAGGCCCGGGACGAGGCCCTGCGGCGGATCGGCCGGCTGGCCATAGAAACCCATCCCGGCTCTACGCCCCGGGAAACAAGCTCGGCCCTGGCAGGCTTTTTGCAAGAGAAGGGATTCGAATTACATTGCGAAGGCGACCTGATCTGGGCCTGGCGCTTGTAGCGCATTGCCAAAGCCCGGTCAGCTCCCAATTTGACTTCTGCTCAACCATTTGCCGGCAGCTTTGTCCTAGTTTTACGACTAAAATGTATGGGTATGTCCGTTTCTTCCTCCACGCTTGCACAAGCCCCTACCCGGCAGCGAGGCAGTGCGATCCGGGTGATTAAATACGCCCTTTTCAGCGCCTCAATTGTGCCGTCCTTTGTCGGGGCTGCCCTGGCCTATCATTATGCGCCTCAATCCTTTAATCTGCTGTATGCCGTATTGGCCGGTCTGGGGCTTTTTTTGGGACAAATGGCCGGCGATTACTTTTACTATTACGGCACGCACTTTCACTCCGATGCCCGCGATGCCCACACCAAGATCTTTGCCGGCTGGAAGCCCTTGTACACCGATGCATTCCTGGGCGACCGGGGCACGCTATGGGCCGGCATCGCCTGCCTGGTTCTCGACCTGGCCATCGCGGTGTTTTTCACCTGGCAACTGGGCTATGAGGTCATGATGCTGGCCGGTCTGGGGGCCGCTGTGGCTATCTTTTTCACGCCCCTTATGCTGAAAGGCTACAAGGAGCCCGTCATCTTCCTCACCTTCGGGCCCCTGGTCATGGTGGGCATTTTCTATGTACTCACCCAACAACTCGCTTGGGCGCCCATCGTCGTATCCCTGCCCCTGGGCTTTCTCATTACCGTGGTGGCCTACCTGAAGGGCGCGCGCTACGAACTGGTGAGCGAAGGCGATCAGGAGCTCATTCTCAAGCTCAACCGCCGGGTAATCGTCTTGCTCTCCGCGTTTGCATATCTCAGCCTGGCCGCAGCAGTGCTCAGCGGCTTCGTGCCCGCCTGGGGGCTTCTCGCCTTCCTGGCCCTTCCCGTTTCCTACAGCGTACTTTCGGTCATTCGCAAAGGCACGAGCGAGGTAAGTGCTTATCTTTGGGCCGTCGTGCGCGCCATCGCAGCGCTGGTGCTGGTAGGTGCCGTACTTACCCTAACCTTCATCTATGGCTGATACGAACGCGAAAACCCCATTGAGCGCAAAAGAGTGGATTGTGGTGTGGGCCAAAGCAGCCCGTGCGCCCTTTCTCATCGTGAGCTTCTTGCCCGCCGTGCTGGGCGGTTTTATCGCCTGGAGTCATGGGGCCATGGACTGGACCGCCTTCGCATTGGCTGTGCTGGGCGTGGTGATGGCGCACTCCGCCGCCGATTTTTTCGACGACTATTACGATTTCAAAACGGGGAATCTGGGCAATAAAGACCAGCAGTTCCACGACAGCCCGCTGATCAGCGGGGAGGTCACGGTCGGCCAGGTGCTCTTTGCTGCTCTTCTGTGCATGCTCGTTGCGCTGGGCTGCGGGGTTTACCTCTTCATCAAAGAACCGGAGGCCGTGCTATGGCTCACCCTGGGCGGGGCGTTTATTGTTTTTTTCTACACGGCTCCTCCCATTCGGCTCAACTATCGGGGCCTGGGCGAGCTCATGCTCTTTTTCGCTTTCGGTCCCATGATCGTGCTGGGTGTCTATTGGGTGATCACCGGCCACTTCAGCTGGGAACCGCTCATTGCAGCCATCGCCCCCGGCATCTTTACGATGAATGTGGGCATCGTCTCCAATATCTTCGACCACGACGACGATGTGGAAAACGGCAAATACACCATGCCGGTGCGCTTCGGACGGCCAGCAGCGGTACGGATCCTGACGGCCGTAACGCTGCTGGCCTACCTATCCATCGGCCTGGGGGTACTCCTGGGTCGTTTGCCTCTTTGGGCCTTGCTGGTGTTTCTCACGCTGCCCCTGGCTTACACCACGGTGCGGGAATCGTTTCACTACACCGACCTGAGCCGGTACACCAAGGCCATGACCCAGGCGATCGCCACCACTTCGCTGACGGGGATCCTGCTCATTGCGGCCTATGCCCTGGCCATGTGGATTTAGCCCGTATTGTTCCGGCGCCCGTGCCGGGCATGGCCAAATGGCAGCAGCCCAACTTCAGGCGCGCAGCAAGCACTGCGCAGAGAAGCTGAAAGCCTTCAGCCCCTTGATCCGCAACATTTGCCCGGAGGGCTGAACCTTCCGCGAAACTGCCGGATTATCCCAAAAAGCGGGCCTTGAGATCCGGCGTGGGAATCATGCAGCTCTCGCGCTTGCCAAACCAACGATAGCGATTGCGGGCCACCCAATCGTACAGGGCATTTCGGACAGACCCCGGCACGAGCTTAAAAACATACAGAACAGACCACAGCCCTCCCAGTAGGCGGGCTACCTCCAGGGCCATATCGGATTTGAGGTAAAAACGCCCCTCGTGGTAAAGCACGGCTGTGGTCAGGTCGTCGGTCGGCAACCCGGCCTCAGCGGCCAGGACCTGCCCGGCCTCACTTTGCAGGGAGGCGAAGTGAATATGGCCATCCGGATCTCTCCGGATGACAAATTGCACCAACCCATTGCAAAGGTTGCATACGCCATCGAAGAGCAAAACGGGGTGTTGGCCGATAGATGCCGATTGCGATTTGGAGTCCATACTCTGGAAACGCTTCAGGTCAGGCCTTGTTTCTGTGATTCCCCTTTCCTATTTTTAGACAACCCGAAACATACCTGTTTGCCATTCGTTTAATTTTTCCACAAAAGCCCCGATGGCCATGGCCTCCCCTATCGACCAAATTGAAGAACGCTGGAATGTGATCACCCATGGCATGGGCGTATTATTGGCGCTTCTGGGTATTCCCTTTCTCGTATACACAGCTGTCACCCAGGGTGAACCGGCACACGTTTGGGCGGTGAGTATTTTTTCCGCCAGCATAGTGCTGATGTACGCCGTTTCCACCACCTACCACAGTGTGCGCCATCCCGAGCACAAGCGCTGGTTCCAAATCCTGGACCACATCAGCATTTATTACCTCATTGCCGGCAGTTACACGCCTTTTCTGGTCTTTTTTGTCGATGAGCCTTCCCGCAGCCGTTATCTGCTTCTCATGTGGGGCATCGCAGTGGCGGGCACCGTATTCAAGTTGTTCTTTACCGGGCGGTTCACTCTCGTTTCCACCGGCCTGTACCTCGCTATGGGTTGGATGGTCCTATTCATCGGGCAGCCCATCATTGAGGGGCTGAACGCCGAAGGACTCACCTGGCTGATCGTAGGCGGGGGCGGCTACAGCCTGGGCGTGATCTTTTTCCTGTGGAACAAACTGCCCTACAACCACGCCATCTGGCACATCTTCGTTCTGGCCGGTACAGCCAGCCACTTCTTCGCCGTTTGGACCGCGCTTGGCCACTAGCGGGAAGGCCTTCTACTCGAACAATGCCTCCTGCAATTCCTCTACTTTTTGCAAGCCTACGATCCGAATCCGGTAGCGATCGAGCTCCAGGCTCTTCGTATTGTACTGGGGAACAAAAACGTGGGAAAACCCCTGGCGATCGGCCTCCTGAATGCGCTGCTCGATCCGGTTGATGGTGCGAATTTCGCCGCTCAGCCCCACTTCCCCGGCAAAACAGTAATTGCGGGGGATGGCTACATCCTGCAGGGAGCTCAGCAGGGCGGCCACGATGGCCAGATCGATGGCGGGATCATCTACGCGTATGCCGCCGGCAATGTTGAGGAATACATCCGACTGGCCAATGGCGAAGCCGGCGCGCTTTTCCAATACGGCCAGCAGCATACTCAGCCGGCGCAGGTCGAAGCCCGTTGCCGAGCGCTGAGGCGTGCCATATACAGCGCTGCTCACCAGGGCCTGGGTTTCGATAAGCATGGGACGCATGCCTTCGACCGTAGCGGCCACGGCGCTGCCGCTCAGTTCTTCTTCGCTCTGAGATAGCAACAGCTCGCTGGGATTGGCTACCTCCCGAAGCCCACCGGCCTGCATCTCGAAGATGCCGAGCTCATCCGTGGAGCCAAAGCGGTTTTTCAGGGTCCGCAATATGCGGTAAGTGTAATTGCGGTCCCCTTCAAACTGCAGGACCGTATCCACGACGTGCTCGAGCAATTTGGGGCCGGCAATGGCGCCGTCCTTGGTGATGTGCCCGATGAGGATTACCGGAATGTGCTCGGTCTTGGCAAAGCGCTGCAATTCGCCGGCGCATTCCCGAATCTGGGAAATGCTGCCGGGGGTGGAGTCGATGTAGGGAGAAGCCAGGGTCTGGATCGAATCGATCACCAGCAATTGGGGCCTGAGTTGTTCGGCCTGTTTGATGAGGCGCTCTACATTGGTCTCGGTAAGAATGTAGCAAGCCCCCTTTGACGGCCCCAGCCTGTCGGCGCGCATTTTGATCTGCTCTTCGCTCTCTTCGCCGGAAACGTACAGCACGCGTTCCTCGAGATCCATAACCACCTGAAGCAGCAAGGTGGATTTACCGATCCCCGGCTGGCCGCCCAGGAGGACCAGGGAACCCGGCACAATCCCTCCGCCCAGCACCCGGTTGAGCTCTTCATTGGGCGTGCCCAGGCGTGGGGTGTTGCCGGCTTCGATCTCGGCTAAGGGCACGGGGCGAGGCACTTGTGCGCCTCGCCGGTTGCCCCCTCGCTGCCGCTCCCGGCTCTCCCGGGACGTTTCCTTTACCTGTACTTCTTCCACGTAGGTATTCCACGCACCACAGGCATGGCATTTGCCTACCCATTTAGGCGATTGGGCTCCACATTCGGAACAGCGGAATATGGTTTTACTCTTTGCCAATAGATCTTCGGTTCAAGCCTTGGAAAAAAGACGACATCTCTGAACAAATACATAATTCCCCTCACTATGTATTGCATTTCAGCAAAAAAACAACGAAATTTCTTTGCGAAAAGGGTAAAATCTTCGTTTCTTTCGGTCACCGATGGAAGTTGGTACACGAAAAAAGGAAGTTCAAACTGAACCCTTTTTGAGACCTCAAGTTTTGGGGTTTATGAAAAAAAAGTAGTCTGGATCGACTATAAAGATTGTTTTCATTTGGTTTTTTGGGGTTATACAGGGTGCTGCGCTTTACGCGTGGTACCCTAGTTTGTTTAAGGGGCCTCCTATACGAAGAAGGGCAAAGCGCCGACGCTTTGCCCTTCTTCGTATAAGAGGGGTAAGCCAACGGGAATACCCCCTGCCCCCTTTCTAATCACTGGAGTTGAAAATGGCCAGCAGCCGCAGAATCTCCAGATACAGCCAAACCAGCGTAATGATCAGCCCCATCGCCGCAAACCACTCCATGTAGGCCGGCGCGCGATGCTGAGCACCTTTTTCGAAGAAATCGAAGTCGAGCAGCAGGTTGAGGGAGGCGATACCGATGATCACCAGGCTGATGCCGATACCTATGGGGCCGGTATCGTGCAGGAAAGGCATGTTGATGCCAAACAACCGCAAAACAATGGCAACCATATACACCAGGAAAACGGCCCCGGTAGCCATGATGACTCCGGTGCGGAACTTGTTCGTAACCTTGATGAGGCCGGTTTTGTAAATGAACAACATCAGGAAAAAGACCCCCAGGGTGAGCGTGACCGCATGAAAAATGATGCCGTCCATCAGCGAAGCGTAGATGAGGGAGACTGCTCCCACGAAGAATCCTTCTACCACTCCGTAAATGGGTACCAGTATAGGCGACAGATGCGGACGGAAAGAAGTGATCAAAACCAACACTAAGCCGGCGATGGCACTGCCCCACATCCAAATGGGGTTCACCGGGAATGTCCAGGCCAGCACGGCACCGCCCAAGAGGAGCAGCCCCAACAAAAGGGACTTGTTTACCGCGCCGTTTACCGTCATGACCTCCTCTCCACGCAGAATACCTGCATTGGAGGTAGTGCCGGTGGCCTCACCGACCTTCGCCAGGGCTTTGTCTTGGAGAACCGGGTTGCTGGATTCAAAAAAGCTGCGTTTTCTTCTCATGGTCGTTTTTGTATTTGCACTTAAATAACGTGAGGTTGGAGTTGAAGCTAGTCGCTAAATTGATGAATGTCAAAACCTCAGGTTGTAGAAGCTAGATTGTAGAATGCTAGTAAGACATGCTGACGTCCCTATACCCTCTACCTGCTACCCTCTACCGGGAGGTTGGGCCCTGACTACCATCACCTTACGAAATCTGCCATGCCCAACCTCACGTTAAATAGAACCTCAAGGTACGGGTTTAGGTTGAATCGGTCAATCCAACCGTTGGGGGCTTTGCCCGGGGCGGGCGTATTCCAGCCGGGAAAGTCGCTCGGTGCGATGGTAGGTATCCAGCCCGGTGCTTGCCACCACATCCACCAGGTCCCAGTCTACCCAACCGTCTTCGTGCAGCATGGCTTCCGGCATATGCACCTCCCGCACCCGCCCTACGATCAGCAAAGTGTTATTGGCCCGGATGCCGTGTTCCTCCTCCCAGCTGAGCCCGATGCGGACCGGGCTCTCCTCTACATAGGGAGCCTGGAAGGTTTCGGTAAATAAAGGAGAAAAGCCAACGGCCTCGAATTCGGAGGTGGCGCGCTCGTACTTGGCCGATGTCTGATGGGCCTCCCGATGTATGCGCTCGGTGATGAAATTGAGCGTACAAAAACCCGAGGCCTTAAAGTTCTCGTAGGTGTGGCGGTCTACAGTGAGCGGTCGCTGGATGAAGCCCAGCAAAGGCGGATTGGCCCCGATATGGACCAGCGAATTGAAAATGGCCAGGTTTGTCTGGCCGCTCCCCGAAGCCGTGCCGATGAGCACAGGGCATTTATAGCCGGAAAGTCCGTTGACCAAGGTAGCGCGAACCCGGCGCGGCATGGCCAGCAATTTGTCCTCGCTGAGGTTAATGCTTCGCATTTTTAACTAAAGATGTGGGGAATCGGAGAAATGGCCATAATGCAGGCCCGGATTTCTTCTCGCGCTTAAAGAATGAAATCGCTTTGCGATCCCAATTTCTCAAAACGGCCTTACTTTGCCGTTGAAAAAGACCCACTCAACCTATGATGACCTTCCTCCGGATCTTGCTTCTCATCGTCCTTCTGATTCTCCTGGGGCTCATGGTATGGCTTTTCTGGCCCAACAGCTCCGACCGCTTTGGGCGATCCGAGGTGGAACTGGGCTCTTTAGACCGCGCGATCCAGCGGGAAATGGAGCAACGAATCCTGGCCCTGCCCGAAGATGCAGAAGGGCCCGTACGAGCTACCCTGCTGCACATGGCGCCCGATTCACCTTCGCAGAAAGCGATTTTGTACATACACGGTTATGGCGATTATTTTTTCCAGCTGCACGAAGCCCGTTGGTTTGCCGGTCAGGGGTACCACTTCTATGCCCTGGACCTTCGCAAATACGGCCGCTCCCTGTTTCCCCATCAACGCCCCAATTACGTAGCCGACCTGAGCCGTCACTTTCCGGAGATCGACGAGGCGATCCGGCAGATCACCGAGCGGGACGGTCGATCCTGGCTGCTTCTTTACGGCCACTCCAACGGCGGACTCATCAGTTCCCTTTACGCGGCCGAGGGCGAGGAGCGGACGCGCCTCAAGGCCCTGCTGCTCAATTCGCCCTTTTTGGACCAAAGCCTTTCCGACGGCCTCAAAGGGATCTTCCCTGTGCTGAATGGATTGAGCCGCATTCGCCCCACTAAGATCGTTCGTCGCGACGGCTTGCCCCACTACAGCCGAACGCTCCACGCCGACTACGAGGGCGAATGGGACTATACCAAGGCCTGGAAACCGGACGGGGGCTTTCCCGTCTTCTTAGGCTGGTTTACCGCTACGATCCGGGCGCAGAAGAAGGTGGCCGAAGGGCTGAACCTGAAACTTCCCGTACTTTTGCTGCACTCCGACAGTTCCTATTCCTACCAGGCCAAGGCATACCACCCGGCCATGAAAAGCCGCGATATGATCCTGGATGTAGCAGATATGAAGCGATTGGGTCCCAAATTGGGCGAGGAGGTTCAGTTGAGCGAAATTCCCGACGCTATGCACGACGTGTTTCTATCTCCGCAACACGTCCGAAACTATGCCTTCGAGCAGGTAAAGGTCTGGCTGGAGAGCCTTCAATAACCGGCTTTTCTCAGTGGAAGCGATAAACCCGCTGGGCTGCTACCGTCAAAGCGTACCGTCGTATTCCTTCAGGAGCAGGGCAATATCCTCCATGAATCGATCCACTTCTTCGGCTTCGGTGCCGTTGCAAAAGGCGCGAACATGGCGCTGATCATCTACCAGGATCAGACGCCCGCTGTGGTCAAACCCGCCGGGCGCATCGGGGTCTTCGATCGCGATGCTGAAATAATCGTCGGCAATGTCGTAGATGGCGCGTTTGTCACCGGTCACAAAATGCCAGCGATCGCTGCTCACCCCCAGGTTTTCGGCATATTGCTTCAGACGGGGAACGGTATCGTGCTTCACGTCGATCGTGTGCGATAGAAGCATCAGCCGAGGCTCGTCTTCGAAACGCTCGTAGATGCGCAGCATCTGCTGTTTCACTTTGGGGCAAATCGTAGGGCAGGAAATGAAGAAAAAATCGGCCACGTATATTTTCCCGTCGAAAGTGGCATGGGTCACGAGCTGACTATCCTGATCGATAAATTCAAAATCGGGTATGGTGTGGTAGACGGTATCGCCGTCCACTACATCCCGCTGGCCCAAAATGGGCAGCGGTTCCTCGCTGTTCTGGCAGCCCCAAAACAGGCCGGCAAAAACCAGGAAAACGACAACGGAAGGGCGCATAGATCGCTAGTTTTTAATCTGATCGAGCAAGGCCTTGCCTTCTGAAATGCTGGAACGCATGGCATCGCGCACCTGTTCAATTTCTGTCTTTTGCTCGCGCAAGTAGGCCATGATCTCCTCATGGGACTTACCCTCGGCCCGCAGGGGCTCCAGCTGCTTGAGCCCGGCCATCCAGTTCCACATGCCTTCGCCTGCCTTGTCGATCTCCTGCATGGTTTCGATCACCTGTGCGCGGTCGAGGTCGCTCAGTTTCTGATTTTGAAGCAACTCGTCCATTTGTTTGGTCAGGCGATTGATATCCGCCATTTCAGGCATGACATCGTCGTGCACGGCCATGACCTCATCCCAGAGCTGTTCTTCCGCCTGCTGTTCCGGGCTGGGCCCCGACTCACTTCCTTCCTGGGTTGTATTGCCGCCCGAGCAGTTCCACAACCAAAGCCCGAGCAAGCTGACAAACAAGATTCGCATACCGTTCGTTTTTGGATAGACAAAGGTAGGGAAAAAGGTCCTTTTCCGGCCGGTTGAGTACCGGCTCAACTTCCTTTTGAGATGAGGCTTCATCTTTTTCTCCGGGGCAATGGTTATCATTGCCCAAAGGCGGTAGCTCTCATGGCCTACCGGCAGCTTTGAAAACCCAAACCATTCCATTTCTCTATGACCCAAGCTTTTCTGGTAGATGCCGTTCGAACGCCCATAGGCAAGTTTACGGGCACGTTATCGCCCATTCGCACCGACGACCTGGCCGCCCATGTGCTTACCCAGCTCCTCAAGCGGTTCCCGCACATTCCGGGCGATGCCTACGAGGATGTGATCCTGGGCTGTGCCAATCAGGCTGGGGAAGACAACCGCAACGTAGCCCGCATGGCCCTGCTGCTGGCCGGTCTTCCCTTTACCGTGCCCGGCGAGACGGTCAATCGCCTCTGTGCCTCCGGCATGAGTGCGGTGATCCACGCCAAACGCGCCATCCAAACCGGCGAAGGTGAGCTGTACATTGCCGGCGGGGTGGAGCATATGACCCGGGGCCCCTGGGTGATATCCAAGGTCAGCAAGCCTTTTGGCCGCGATGCCGAAATGCACGACTCCAGTTTTGGCTGGCGTTTCGTAAACCCCAAAATGGAGCGCCTTTTCGGCACCGATGGCATGGGGCAAACGGCGGAAAACCTGGCCGAAAAATTTGCCATCAGCCGGGAAGATCAGGATCGCTTTGCCTATCACTCGCAGATGAAGGCTTCCCGGGCGCAGCAAAACGGGCGCCTGGCGGAAGAGATCGTTCCAGTGTCGATTCCCCAACGCAAGAAAGACCCCATCGTATTTGAACGGGATGAATTCGTTAAACCCCACACTACCCCGGAGGTATTGGCCGGTCTTCGCACGGCCTTTAAGAAAGCAGCGGAAGGCGGCACCGTTACGGCAGGCAATGCCTCCGGCCTCAACGACGGCGCAGCAGCGGCCCTCATTGCCTCGGAAGCGGCGGTCGAGACCTACCAACTCGAACCCCGAGCCCGCATCGTCGCCTCTGCAGTAGTAGGGGTGGAACCGCGCATTATGGGCATAGGTCCGGTAGGGGCCAGCAAAAAAGCCCTGGCCCGGGCCGGCCTCGGCCTGGACGACATGGACGTCATAGAGCTCAATGAAGCTTTCGCCGCACAGGTACTCGCCTGCACCCGGCAGTTGGGCCTGGCCGACGACGACCCGCGCCTCAACCCCAACGGAGGCGCCATCGCTCTGGGCCACCCGCTGGGGATGAGCGGCACCCGAATCCTGCAGACAGCCGCCATCGAGCTCCACAAACAACAGAAGCGCTATGCCCTGGTGACGATGTGCGTGGGTGTCGGACAGGGCTATGCCACTATACTCGAACGGGTCTAGCCCGGACCATTGTAAAATGTTGCCATCTCACATTTGGGTACAAATCAATGATTACATTCAAAAATCCTGATAATACCGTTTCAAGTATGAAATGACCTGTCCCGCTTTAAAATAGGTTGGATGCAGAAACTGAACCTATTTTGAAAGCGGGATTCATACTTGAAGCGGTATTCACGGTTTTCAGGATAAAATATCGTGAGGTTGGGCAAGGACATTATCGTAAAGCGATGTTTGTCAGGG
>CAZQSF010000039.1:33756-35109 GCA_964595955.1 uncultured Saprospiraceae bacterium | reverse complement strand
ACGGCACGGCCTGGAAAGCACACAACTTCCGGACGGGCAAGAAAAAGCGATCGCTGGCCTTCGATGAAAAAACCAACCGATTATACCTCGGCTCGCAGGGTGAGTTTGGCTATTTCGAGGACGACTGGCAGTACATATCGCTCATCGATAAGATCCCGCCCGGATCCGGGGATTTCGATGAGGTATGGGATGTCTTCCTGGTCGACTCCCTGGTGTATTTCTGCACCTTCCAGGGCATCTATGTGTACGACGGAAAATCCATCGACCTGATCGAGCGGGAGAACGGCTTTGAGCGGTCGTTCTACGCCAGGGGTAAGGTGTTCACTCAAAGCCCGCAAGGCGAGCTGTTTGAAATTCGGGGCCGGAGCCTGGCCCAACCCTATCCTCAGGATCAGAGCGGACAGGTCATTGCCGGCCTGGTTCCGCAGGATGCGGGATACCTGCTGATCTACAATTCGGGGCAAATTGAATGGACCAGCCCGCTGGGCGCCAGTCCGAGGTACGGGGAACTCGCCCAGGCGCTGCGGGGAAGCTACGTCAACCACGTATTGCAGTTGTCGGATACCCGCCTGGCCATTTCCACGCAGCGGTCGGGTTTGTTTCTGTACGACCTGCAGGAAGGAGTCCTGGAACGAATAAGCACACGGGACGGCCTGGCCAGCAACGCCTGCCTGCGTTCCTTTCAGGACTATTTCGGCAACCTCTGGGTGGGTATGCAGAATGGAATCGCGCTGATCCACATCAACTCCCCCCTGCGCCTGCTGAACCGGGAGATCAACCTCCAGGGGAGCGGCTATGAAGCCTTTGAGGCTGCCGAGGGCACGTATTACACGACCTCCAACGGCATATTTTTCATGGCCTCAACAGCCAGCCGGGCAGTGTTCCTGCCGGGAACAGAAGGCCCCGCCTACGGCATGCAGAAGATTGCCGGCAAGCTTTATGCGGGGCATCATACCGGCTTGTTCCTGCTTGAAAAGGGCCGGGCGGAGCGCATCGCCTCTACCGACGGTCTTTGGCAGATCAAAACCCTCCGATCGCAGCCCGAATTCGCGATCGGGGGCACCTATTCCGGTTTGCACGTATTCAAGCTCGATGAGAACCGGCGCCTGCAAGCCGTCCAAAAGATCGAGGGCTTCAACGCCTCCAGTCGCTTTTTTGAAGAAGATGCCCGGGGCAACATCTGGGTGGGTCAGTACTACAAGGGGCTCTACCGGTTGAGCCTATCGGAAGACCTGAGCGAGGTGGCGGTCCAGAACCTATCCGAAACTTCTGACTTACCCATCCGGGAGCAGGTGGTGCTGAGCCGCATCGGGGAGGCACTCTATGTAGGTACAAAGGCCGGGCTTTACCGGC
>CAZQSF010000039.1:19470-33746 GCA_964595955.1 uncultured Saprospiraceae bacterium | reverse complement strand
CGACCCTGCATGCAAATTCCGCCATGGCCGGGCTTTACCGGCTGGACCCGTTGCGGGGCACAGTTCGAAAAGCGGAAGGGTTTGCCGAGCACATCGGCAATCAGCCCGTTTACCTGCTGGGGCAGGATCAAAAGAACAACGTGCACCTGGTAGCTGAAGACATGGTCGCCTTTTTTAAGCAGGTGAGCCCAAACCACTATCTTTTCGTGCCCTCTTCGCTCTACCAGCTGCGCTACCACCTGAACAACGACCTGTTGCAGCTATCCACCCATACCGCTCGAGGCGTCCTTTTTGCGGCCAATGAAGGCTTCATCCACTATGACCCCTCCCAGGAGGTGCCCTTGAAGATAAAGAACCCCCTGTTGATCAGCCGGGTATACAACCTGTCGCAGGGCGAGGTGCTGTATGCCCATACCTCCTTTGCGCCCAAGCCGGAATCCCTCCCCCCTCTGCGCATTGGCCCCAAGGCCAAGGTGCTGAAGTTCAGCGTGGAATCCTTTCAATTCAACGGCTTGGGGACGCAGCAGTTCCGCTATTACCTGAAAGGGTTTGACGAGGATTTCGGCGAATGGACGAGCTCTCCTACCAAGGAGTACACCAATCTCCGGGAAGGCCGCTACGAGTTTACGGCTCAAACCCGGAACTACCTGGGCGAGATCCAATCCAGCCAGACCCTTTTCCTCAACGTCAGGCCGCCCTTTTACCGGAGTACGGGAGCCAAGGTCCTGTATGTATTACTGGCCCTGGCCCTGCTCTTTCTGGTATCCAGGCTGCAGAAACGCCGCTACAACCGAAAAGCAAAGAAGATCGAAGAAGCCCGGCAACTCGAGCGGGCGAGCGAGCAGCAAAAGCGGCAGGCGATCGAGCGGCAGAAAAAGCAGGAGATCCAGCGATTAAACGAGGAAAAGATGGAGAACGAGTTGCAGCACGTCAAACGGATGCTGGCGGCCTCCACCATGAACCTCGTCGTCAAGAATGAATTCGTCGAGTCCATTAAGGAGGAACTGAAGACAGTCAAACAGAGAGGCAAGAACCTTGAGACGAAACGGGCCCTGGAGCGAATCGTGAAGGAAATCGAAGCTACGCTGAAATTACAGGAAGACTGGGAGCAGTTCGAATTCCACTTTGAGGCCGTACACGGCGATTTTCTGGCGCGCCTGCGAAAGGATTTCCCCGACCTTTCGCCCAACGAACAAAAACTCTGCGCCTTCCTGCGCCTCAACCTGAATACCAAGGAGATCACCAACCTGCTGGGCATTTCCGTGCGGGGCGTAGAGGTGGCGCGCTATCGCCTGCGCAAAAAGCTGGGCCTGGAACGCGGCCAGAATCTATCGAAGTTCATGTTGGAGTATTGATCAGAACCGGGCCGGCCAGGTCAACCATTTTCAAGAAAAAACCCATGATCGTAACGTTTCCAATGCCTGGATTGCTATCTTGTTATACCATTTTAAATTGAAGATGCCGTATAAAGAGACTTATCTATTTTTCGTCTAATACCGCTTCAAGTATGAAATGACCTGTCCCGCTTTAAAATAGGTTGGATGCAGAAATTGAACCTATTTTGAAAGCGGGATTCATACTTGAAGCGGTATTCACGGTTTTCAAGATAAAATAGGCCTTGGTAGAAGGGTCATTTTATCCTGAAAACCATATAAAAAGCGGCGCCGGACGGGCAAAGAGGGGGATACAGCGATTTATGCAGCGCTTTCCAGAGGCGCGGCCTCTGCTGACCGGCCGGTCGGGCCATCCACTGGAAGCGTTCTTTCAGCTACCCCCCGAATCCCTCTTTTCCACTTCCTGAGTAAGCAAGCGAAAAGGCTACTCCGCCGGCACCACGCTGGCAAAGGGGATGAACCGCGTGCGCTTTTTCAGCATGGCAATAGCTTGCTCCTCGTTCTCGAAATTGCCCAGGTCCACCAGATGGGCGGCCAGCACGTCATAGCGTTTGCGCATGAGGTTGTAGAATACGGGCAGGAAGTCCAGCCCGTCGAAGACGATGGCCTCGTTCTTGCGGTATTCCTCCAGGTTGTCCAGGAAGTGCTTGGGGTGCTGGGTCCAGTGCATACTGGGCCGGATGTGATGGCTGATGTGGTAGCCGTCGTTCCAGCACTTGTGGTTGTACTTCACGTTGATGCAGGTAATGCTGCTCTTGTAGAGGTTGTCGGGATCATCGGGATCCACGAAGGCGTGCTGGGTCCAGTTGCCCATCATCGTAATGAGGCGGAAGATCAGTAAGGGCAGGATGAACACCACAAGCGTAGCCGGGAAATTGACCAGGGAAAGCAGAATGCACATGAGGAAAAAGCCGTATTCGCCCACGACGATCCGGGGCAGGAACCAATTGCGCTTTCGCTCGCGGTGATAGCTGTAAAGCTGGAAGAAGCCCTTGAAAAAGAAATTGCCGAAGTAGCGCAGGAACTCCCGGAAACTGTCGCGCCGGTATTCCATGGTGCTGCTGATGTCTTCCTCCAGGTTGTTCTCGGCGTGGTGCATGCCGATGTGGTGAGCGTAGTACGTCTCCGGCGTATTGCCGAAAAAGGGTGCCAGCACCCAGGGAATGTACTTGTTCATCCAATCGTACTCCTTCTTGAAAAAGGGACGGTGCGAGGTACAGTGCAGCATCAGGCCGAACGGCCCCTTGTACACAAAGTTGTTGATCACAAAGTAGGCTGCGGCGGCCAACCACCAGGCCCAGGCAGGCAGGCCGGGAATGTACAAGAGTACGGCCAGCGGAATGAGGGTGATGGTGATCTTGAACATCAAGGGAATAAAGGGAAGATCGCGTTCATCCCGGATAAATCGAAGAGCTGATTTTTCCCACCAACTGTACCGGTTCTTGGCCACGAAAGTCGGATCTATAATTTCACCTAAGGAGATCATAGTTGGTTTTTTCGATTAACAAAAGCCCAGCCTCATCCCGCCATGCGGGTTCATTCGGTTTGTACGACGCAACTGACAATGGGGATTTCCTGCGGGATCGTCAAAACTAGCACTCTATCGCTAGAATGCCAAAATGAGCCATAAGTTCCTTACACGAATATTACGCGTGTGCAATTTGTTGAGCACTAATCGGAAGGCTCAAGCACCCGCTCTAAGTCGCGAATGAGGTCGCTTTCCCGGAAGCGAAAGCGGAGCTCGATGCGACGGTTTTCCGATCGGCCTTCCTCGGTGTCGTTGGATTGCCGGGGTGCGTATTCGCTTTTGCCAATGGCGCTCAGCTGGTTGGGCAACAGACCAAGCTCCAGCAAGGCTTTGGCTACAGTCACTGCCCGCAAGGCCGAGTACTCCCAGTTTCCGAGGCTGCTTCGCCGCACGGGCTGATTGTCGGTATGGCCCAGGACATCTACCACGAATTCCGGGTAGGATTGAACCACTTCGGCAACCCTTGCCAATACCTCCTCACCCTGAGCGGTGAGTTTGCCGGTGCTCCCCGCCGAAAAAAGAAGGCCCTCCTGCAGGGAAACGACAGTTTCCGTTTTTCGCGCATCCAAAGCCCAGCGGTTTATAGGGTAGGCACGCAGGTAACCGTCCAGACTGTCTGCAATTTGCTGCATGCGTCGGAGCCGTTTACCCAATACAAGGCCGGCATCCTGGATTTGCCTTTGTAGGATCCGGTTGTTCGCCTCCTTGTCTGCCAGTCGCGACAGCAAAGCCTGCCGGGCCGAATCGGAGCTGGCGTTGAGCAGGTCCACTTTGGCCTTCAGGGCATCCAGCTGTTCGAAAAAGTGCTGCTGAGTGGCCAGCAAGGCTTCATTGGCGCCTTTCATTTTGACGGAATCCCGGCTGAGCAGGGCAATGCGCTGCTCCCGGCGGTCGAGAACCTGCCGAAGGCTGTCTGTCTGTAAGTTGCAAGTGGCTATACTGGCCTGGTATTTCTTTTTGCTCACGCAGGAAAAGAGAAGCACAAAAAGCAGGCAAAACAAGGAAATTCGCATAAGTACGGTAATTGAACAAGGCCAGCCTCCGGTCGGGAGGCTGGCCTTGAAAGGAAGCGCTCAACGAGCTTTTAGCGCAACTGGAAGCTGGAGGCCCCCAACAGCCCGATATCCGTATAGACGGCTGCGCGGTAGATACCCGGATCGAGCTTGTCGTCCAACTCGTGGGTGAAGGTCAGCCGCTGATTGTCGCCGATATTCACTTCTTTGACTTCCTGGGCGATCAGTTCCACAGCCTCGCCATTCACCATGGAGCTGGCTTTAACGGGGTTGGCTGCCTGGATCGGATTGCCGTTGCTGTCGGTGATCGACAGGTACACGGGCCGAACACCCTGGTACTTGGCGGGAACCTCGGCCAGGTCAAAGCTCACGTCCAGGCTCCGCACTTTTTTAGACTTGGTGGTCACCTTGTCGTTTTTGCGGCTGGGCACCACGCGGAAGCCGGAAGCCTTGAAGTTGGCCAGCGTGAGGCGCTTGACTTCATCCTGAATGGTCTGGTTCATCTGGGCCAAGGCCTTTTTCTCCTCGGTGGTCATAGCCAGATCTTCCTCCAGAATACCCATGCGCAATTTCAAGGAGTCATTTTCCGCTTGCAGCGCCTGGATATTGCCCTGAAGTTCCGTTTTAGCCGCCATAAGAGCCTGGATTTCAGCGCGCAGGTTATTGCGCTCCGAAGTCGCTGAGTTCAGAGCTCGTTTTGCACTGACCAACTTGGCCTCTGCATCGCCCAGGCTGCCCTGCAGCTCTTCATTTTCACCGGCCAGTACCTGATACTCCTGGATGAGGCTATCCACTTCGCGCTCCAAATCGCTTTTGAGCAGTTCCAGTTCGGATACCTGCTCGGTCATTTGCTTGGTTTTGGTTTCCAGCTTTTTCTTCGAGCTGGATTGGCTAATGCCCCAAATGAGGGCTCCTACCAGCAGCACGCCAAGGATGATGGCGGCAATGATGGCTCCATTGTTCTTATTCACAGTTGAAAGGATTTGGTGAAGAAACGTTTTACTTTCATGGCCCTTAACGCCATGAGAATGTCAATTCGTGTACAAAAGTGCAGATTGTTAGCTAATGAGGAAAGATAAAATATAAAAAGGTAGCATGCACACGGAAAAAGTAACACACGTTTAATGCTGCCCGCTTCCACCGGCACGCCAATCACATATTCCGCCTGTACTGCCCGCCCACTTCATACAGGGCATGAGTGATCTGCCCCAGGGTGCAGTATTTGGTGGCTTCCATCAGCGCTGCAAAGATGTTGTCGTTCGCCAGAGCGGTTCGCTGAAGCTTTTTCAGCTGCTCCGGCCCTCGCTCTGCATTGGCCTCGGCGAGTCGCTTTCGGGTCTGGATCTGGTTCTCTTTTTCCTCCTGGGTAGCCCGAATCACTTCGCCCGGAATGATGGTGGGCGAGCCTTCTTTGCTCAGGAAGGTATTCACTCCGATGATGGGCATCTCCCCGGTGTGTTTCAGGGTTTCGTAATAGAGGCTCTCTTCCTGGATCTTGCCGCGCTGGTACATGGTTTCCATAGCGCCCAGTACGCCTCCGCGCTCGGTGATGCGATCGAATTCGGTCAGTACGGCCTCTTCGACCAGGTCGGTCAGTTCCTCGATGATGAAGCTCCCTTGCAGCGGGTTCTCGTTCTTGGCCAGCCCCAGTTCCTTGTTGATGATGAGCTGAATGGCCATAGCCCGGCGCACACTTTCCTCGGTGGGGGTAGTGATGGCCTCGTCGTAGGCATTGGTGTGCAGGCTGTTGCAGTTGTCGTAGATGGCATACAGGGCCTGCAGGGTGGTGCGAATGTCGTTGAAGGCGATCTCCTGCGCGTGCAGAGAGCGGCCGCTCGTCTGGATGTGGTATTTCAGCTTTTGTGAACGTTCATTGGCTCCGTACTTTTCTTTCATGGCCTTGGCCCAGATCCGGCGGGCCACCCGTCCGATCACCGCGTATTCGGGGTCCACGCCGTTGGAGAAGAAGAAGGAGAGGTTCGGCGCGAAGTCGTTGATGTCCATGCCCCGGCTGAGGTAGTACTCCACAAAGGTGAAGCCGTTGGCCAGGGTAAAGGCCAGCTGGGTAATGGGGTTGGCGCCGGCCTCGGCAATGTGGTAGCCGCTGATGGAGACGGAGTAGAAATTGCGCACCCGGTGCTCGATGAAGTACTCCTGTACATCGCCCATGAGCTTGAGGGAGAATTCCGTGCTGAAGATGCAGGTGTTCTGCGCCTGGTCTTCCTTGAGGATATCGGCCTGTACGGTGCCCCGCACCGCCGAGAGGACCTTGGCCTTGAGTTCGTTGTACACCGGCCCGTCCAATACCTGATCGCCGGTGAGGCCCAGCAGCAGCAATCCGAGACCGTCGTTTCCTTCGGGGATCTGCCCCTGGTAGTTGGGGCGCGGCAGGCCGCGATCGTCGTACAGTGCTTTCAGCTTGGCTTCCACCCGATCCTCCAGGCCGTGCTCGCGGATGTAGCGCTCGCATTGCTGATCGATGGCCGCATTCATGAAAAAAGCACAGATGGTAGCCGCCGGCCCGTTGATCGTCATAGACACCGAAGTCTTCGGATCGCACAGATCAAAGCCGGAGTACAGCTTCTTGGCATCGTCGAGGCAGCATACGCTCACGCCCGAGTTGCCGATCTTGCCGTAGATGTCGGGCCGGTAGTCGGGGTCCTCCCCGTAAAGGGTCACCGAATCGAAGGCCGTGCTGAGGCGCTTGGCCGGCATGTCGAGCGACACGTAGTGAAAGCGCCGGTTGGTGCGCTCCGGCCCGCCTTCGCCCGCGAACATGCGCGTGGGGTCCTCGCCCTGCCGCTTGAAGGGGAACACACCGGCCGTGTAGGGGAATTCTCCCGGAACGTTCTCCTGCAGCGACCAGCGCAGGATCTCGCCCCAGTCTTGGAACTTCGGCAGCGCCACCCGCGGAATGCGGCTGTGCGAAAGCGATGTGGTGTGAGTGGGCACCCGGATCTCGCGGCCCCGCACCTGATACACGAACTCATCGGCCGCATAGGCCGCCTTCTTTTCTTCCCAGGCCTCCAGCAGCCGTTTGCAGGAGCCGTCCAGGTCCTGCTCAAGCCGGTCATACTCCGCCTGTAGCAACTGAAGTGCGGCTTCCTTCTCATTGCTTTCGTCCGCGCTGCCGGCCTCCCTCACCGTCTCCATCGCTTCCTTCAGGCCGAACATGCGGCGAGCCATGCCCACCTGTTTGTCCACCCACTCATCGTAGCCGCGGTTGTTCTCGGAAATTTCAGACAAGTAGCGCACCCGCCTCGGCGGGATGATGTAGATCTTCTCGCTCATGCCCTTACCGACATCAAAGCCGGACTCGAGGTCCGCCGCTGTCTTTTCAGCGATGAGGTCCATCAGATGCCGGTACAAGGTGCTCATGCCGGGATCGTTGAACTGGCTGGCGATGGTGCCGAAAACCGGCATTTCCTCCAGCGGACTATCCCACAGCTGGTGGTTGCGCTGATATTGCTTGCGAACATCCCGAAGAGCATCCAGAGCACCTCGCTTGTCGAATTTGTTGAGGGCGATCACATCGGCGAAGTCGAGCATGTCGATCTTTTCCAGCTGCGTGGCCGCACCGTATTCGGGTGTCATCACGTACAGGCTCACATCCGAATGGTCCACGATCTCCGTATCGCTCTGGCCGATGCCGGAGGTTTCAAGAATAACCAGGTCATACCGGGCCGCCTTGAGGATGTCTACAGCTGCCTGTACGTGCCGGCTCAGGGCCAGGTTGCTCTGGCGGGTAGCCAGGGAGCGCATGAATACGCGATCGTGATTGACGGAATTCATGCGAATGCGATCGCCCAGCAGCGCGCCGCCCGTTTTCCGTTTGGAGGGATCCACGGAAAGAATGGCAATGGTCTTGTCGTCGAAGTCGAGCAGAAAGCGGCGAATGATCTCGTCGACCAGGCTGGATTTGCCTGCTCCGCCGGTCCCCGTGATACCGAGTACCGGGGTAGTCTTGGTTTCCACTTCCCCGCGAATGCGATTGAGCCAGTCGGCATTTTGCTCGGGGAAGTTCTCCGCGGCTGAAATGAGCCGGGCAATAGCCACCGGGTCGCGCTCCCTGGCTTCCTGCAACTCGCCGTTCAGACTCATCCCCACCGGAAAATCGCACTTTTGCAACAGGTCGTTGATCATGCCCTGCAGGCCCATCTCCCGTCCGTCATCCGGGCTGTAGATTCGATTAATGCCGTAATCGTGCAGTTCTTGGATCTCCGTGGGCAGAATGGTGCCGCCACCCCCGCCGAAGATCTTGATGTGCCCGGCTCCGCGTTCGCGAAGCAGATCGTACATGTACTTGAAAAACTCCGTGTGCCCGCCCTGATAGGAGGTGATGGCGATACCCTGCACATCTTCCTGAATGGCCGTATTGACGATTTCCTGTACGGAGCGATTGTGCCCCAGGTGAATGACCTCGGCGCCGGAACTTTGCAGAATGCGGCGCATGATATTAATAGCGGCGTCGTGTCCGTCAAAAAGGGAAGCGGCCGTGACGAGTCGGATCTTGTGCTTGGGCTGGTACGGAGCTACCTGTTGCATGCGAATTGAGCTTGGTCTTATTTGCTGAAACAAATCCGGAATACCTGCAGTTCTTCAGGCTTTCGGCCCTTCAAAGTTACGAAAACCTGAAGTGCCTTGCAGACCAACCCCTTCGTTTCAATATCCAATGACCTCGGGCTTGAAGCGCAAGAACAGTTCAAACAATCTCGGTGCGGACAGGGAAATGAAAAAAGCAAAGGATTGGCCGTTTACCGGCTGATTCGTGAAATAGGTAAAACGCATGTCCAGGGTTTGGAAAACCAAGCTCTCATTGCGAAGGCGAAAGCCCAGGCCAAAACTCGGAAAGGAGCGGCGGTAATCCGTCTCGAAGCGGGGTTCGTTGACCAGGCCGAACTCGGCGAACCCGTAGGGCGCAAGCTGAAACCCATAGAGATACCAGGGCAAGAACCAAACGGACTCCAGCCGGGCTGAAAACACATCCTCACCCCCAATATCATCTCCCCGAATATCCCGCATGAATTCATCGAGGCGGATATTCTCCGACACGGGCTGTAAAATGCCCTTTACTCCATCCAAGAGGACGAAATTTCGAATGCGGATACGCCCCAGGTTCCACAGCGGCGAGTAATACCCCACCTTGGCCTGGAAGACCCCGTTGGCAAAGCGCCGGCCGTCAAAAAAGCCGCCTACCTGCGGAATAAGGATTAGGTAACCGAAGCGATCGAAATAGCGGGCATAGGCGTACTGCAAGCCGGCGTAGAAGCGATTGCCAAATTCGTTGAAATCCCCTCCTGCATTGAAGGTCAGGCGATACCCCACCGGCACGTCTTCCGTAATGCCGAAGGACAGGATATAGTTGCTCTTCAGGAATCGGTACCGAATGAGAGATGCATTGCCCAGAAGAATGAACCGGTTTTGAAAAAGCTCATTGCTGTCCCGGCTCACCTGAGGGCGTTCCTGGTAGATGTAGTTCGCCACGCGCAGGCCGGTGATCAGATTGGTCCGCTGCGTTTCGGGCCCCAGGGAAAAAGAACGCCCAATCCAATAGTCCTGGACGAATACTTCGAAGTAATTGCGAAAGGCCGTATCCGGATTGACCACGAAGGTAGAGTCTCCATTGTAGCTGATTTCCACCCCGCCGCCGAACCGGATATCCGGGGTGAGGAAATTGCGCTCGACCACCAGGCCGTAACGCAGGCGATCCCAGGTGCGGATCGCCTGGATCTCCCCGTCGATGAGCGTCCCCCTGATGTTTTGCGCCCGAAGCCGGATGTCGAAGCCCGAAGCGGGATTTCCCGGGTTTTTATACACGTATTTCCCCGACAGCTGAAAGCCAAGGCCCGCGACATTCTGGTTCCCCAACCCGACCGAAAAATCCGAGAAGCTGCCTAAACCGCCCTCCGGTGTCCAGGGGAAACGATCCTTGGTGATGACGACCACCTGTACCGAGTCGCTTCCCTCGGCTTCAAAGGCCACAATGCGGGCATCCTCGATGAAGTCCAGGTTGCGCAGCAGACGCTCGTTGTCGGACAGGATATAGCCGTCCAAAAGATCGCCCACCTGAAAGCGTAGTCGGTTGCGCAGCAGTTTTTCCGAGGTGGAGATGTGCCAGCTGTTGAGAAAGCCACCCAGCCCGGAGAAGACGGTTTTGGACGTATCCCATACACTGCCCTCCAGGATGGGAACCTGACGGATCGAGATGGAAGCAATGGGGCGCCCGGCAAACTCCGCGAAAAAGGACTCGCTTTTTAGCGGTTCGCCACCCAGGGGATTCTAGGTGGTCGGGTTGCGAAACAGGAGCCGGTGGAGCTCCCGGGTCAGCCACCGCCTGGACATCTTTGTCCCCAGCGAATCGTAGAAGACCTCGGACTTCCAATAGGGGTTTTTGCGGATCTTGTACTTAGTATCGGCGGGAAGAAGAATCGCCGTATCCTGGCGGGGCAGGAAAACGCTGTCCTTGAGGATCAACATTTGCCGGGCAGTCAGGAATACGGTATCCCCCTGAGCGTTCCCCCACTTGAACAAGGCACTCCAGGCGAGGATCATGCCCATTTTCAGCAGAAGAGAACGAAGAACAGCCATACCTCCGTATCGGGATGTGTATGAGAAAAATACGGAAGAATGGCATGTCCTCAAACTGCTGCGTCCTGTTCAGGTCCCGGATATCAGCCCCGGGGGTCCATAAGCTTGCCGGCGAAAAGGATGGTGCCGCCCTGCTTTTCCCAGATCACAAAGAGGAACGGCCGGTTGAAAATCATACTGGGGATCTGCGGGACTGAAGTCTCTACGATCTCCACGATGGTAGCTGCCGCTGCTTCGGAACCCTCCTCATTTACCTCGATCACGGCCTCGTGCAGCACCCGGCTGATGCTCAGTTCGCGCCCCGGAGCGATGCGGCTGAAGTCGGCCAGCCCGCCCTGAAAGGCAATGCCCATGCCCAGGTCGGTCAGCGGATCGTTGAGTTTGGCCTTGAAGCGCATTTCGAATTTGGGCACCTGCAAGAGCAGAGGGCTATTGGCAAACTGCTGCGACCAGTCCGCCCAGTTCGCCGCCGTCAGGCCGGCCACTACCTCGTCCATGCTGCTGCCTTCACGGGGCAGGAGCAGGGCCATGGATACCACCGAATCGCCGTAGGCCAGGTCGACAGCCTCGAAATGCTCGGTGGCCAGGTAGGGCATGACGGTCTCTCCCATATTCATCATGGGCGTCTGCACGATGCTGCCATCCGCCAGACGGAAGGCCTGCTCCTCCGTGAATTTGGGGTTGAAGGGCCGCGTCCAGCCTCCTTTGAAATAGATGGCGTTGATGAGGTACATGACCGCATTGCCGGGGATCATATCCAGCATCTCCGGGATCAGCCCTTCGGTCTGGTCGCTGATCCAGCCGTTGATGATATCCACGGCATCGGGCCGGTTGAAATCCAGGGCGCGCACCTCGCTGAGAAAGTATTCCTGGTTGACCTGAAGAAAAGCGTCCTCGGGCAGGAAGTCGTCGCGATGCCAGATGGAGTTGGCCGGCAGCAGCTGCACGTCCGGGTCGAGAACGGGCAGGGCGTTCAGCAGGGTGGAGTACCCTTCGCGCAGTTCGGTTTCGGTCAGGTCCTGCGCATGCAGGGTGGCCTCCATGTCGGTGTAGGTCTGCCCGGAGGCTCCCTGCAGGGTCATACTCAGGGCAGTGTGCAGGCTGTGGGGCGAGATGAAGAGGTTGCCCAGCGGATCGCGTTCGTGAAGGTTGCGAAACAACTCCAGGCCCAAGGCATTGCCGGATCGGGCTACCGCACAGGCCTCAGGCGTTTCGCTGCAGCTGAGCACTTCCGGTTCGGGGGCCGGAGAAAAGTCGTCGTCCGTATTGCAGGCCGGGGCGAGTAGCAGCCCGACCAGCAATGGCCAAAGGTTTCGTCGGATCATCATAGCAAGAGGTTTACCCGGAAAGACCGCTCAGCTTGCGCCGGGCGTTGGAGAAGGCGGCTTTTCAGACAAACTTGAAAGAAACACCTGGCTTCGGTCACTGAAATCACACGGTCCCTTGCGATGGTGGAATACACCCAGCTGGAAAAGGAATGGGAACGCCCGGCCAAATTCGAAAGCGGTAAACAATGCGTCTTCTACCGAGCCCGAAGGCAATGGCTGAACCGGATGCCCGGGCCTTTCGTTCTTAAGAAAACCTTCACGCTCCGGATGCGGCATTGTGTGACCGGGGCCGTACCTTAGCGTCACTATTTGTGTAAGGCCTTTTCATCATGCGCAAGCTTCTCACCGTCGTTCCCACACAGATCAGCTTCTGGACCCTCATGTATCAGGTAAGCACCGGCATCGGCTGGCGCATTGCACTGGCCAGCGTGCCCTTCACCATTCTGGCGACCCTTACCGGCATATCCTGGTGGAAAGGCCTGAAGGCCTTTTACGATAAGCGCTGGGGCAAAAAAAGCGAGGGGGAAAGCGGAATGGCCCCGGAGAAGCCGGCCTCCTAGCTCTCGCTTACCCTCCTTCTTTTTCTTTTAGCCTTTCTTCCACTTGATGTTGCAGCCGGCGCTGGGATACTGCTTTTCGGGCAGGGGCCTCCCGGCCAGCAAGGCGTCCAGGGCGGCTCGCAGATCAGCTCCATCCTGGGGTTCGTCGTTCTGGGGGCGCGACTTGTCCAGCCGCCCGCGGTACACCAGCTTGCGGTCCGCGTCGAACACGTAAAAGTCCGGCGTGCAGGCCGCATCGTAGGCCCGGGCCACCTCCTGGGTCTCGTCGTAAAGGTAGGGAAAGGTATAGCCCACGTGCTCGGCCTGCTCCTTCATCTTGCCGGGGCCATCCTGGGGGTAGTTCTCCACATCGTTGGCGCTGATGCCCACAAAGCCGATGCCCTTGTTCTGGTAGTCCCCGGCTACGCGTGCAATTTCAGGATTGGTGTGGATCACGTAGGGGCAGTGGTTGCATAGAAACATTACGACCGTGCCCTGCTCGCCGGCCACGTCATTCAATGAAAGGGTTTTGCCGCTCACGGTATCGGGCAGCGAGAAGTCGGGGGCCTGGGTGCCCAGGGAAAGCATGTTGGATTCGGTCAGTGCCATGAGGAAGGGCGTTTGGGTTTGACATTCAGGTTGAGCCATTCCGAAACAGCACAACCCCTGATGACTGCAATACGAAACAAAAGGAGGTATTGTTCAATGGCCCGGACCGGGATGATCCAGGAAATCCCGGTAGTTGGAGCGATCGATAAATCGAACCTCACTCTGAGGATATCCTTTTTTAAAGGCGGGAGGAACCTTTCTTTTTGTGTGCTTCCATTTGAATTCGTATCCGATAAGGCGCCCGTTCACCTCCTCCAGGTAGTCGATCTCCTGCTGATCGTGCGTGCGCCAGAAATACCGGTTGGGCCGTATTTGGGCCACCTGCAACAACTTGTAGCGCTCGGCAAGCAGAAAATTCTCCCAAAGCGCCCCCTTGTCCGGACGCATTTCGATGGGCTGGTACTGCTGAACGATGCTGTTTCGAATGCCGAGGTCGAAGAAGTAGATCTTATTTTTTTTGCGGATCTCCTTGCGCAAATTGCGGCTGAACGGACGCAGCCTGAACAAAACAAAGCTCTTTTCCAGCAACTCGATGTAGCGCTCCACCGTGCGGGAATCCAGATGCAGGCTTTTTCCCAATTCGTGATAGGAAACTTCGCTTCCGATCTGAAAAGCCAGCAGTTGAAAAAGCTGTGCGAGGATCTCCGGACGCTTCAATTGCTCAAAGGCCAAAATGTCTTTGAACAGGTATTTACTCGTCAGGTCGTCCAGCAGAATGCGAGCCTCTGTTTCGGTGGACAAGGCGATCTCGGGATACAGCCCATAGCGCAGGTAGAAGGTAAGTTGAGCATCCAACTGAAGAGGCGGATGGAGGTGGCGCAACTCGCGAAAGGAAAAGGGCAACAATAGAAATTGGAGGGCTCGCCCCGTAAGCGGCTCGCTAGCCTTTGAGGCCAGGTCAAAGCTGGAGGATCCCGTGGCAAGGATCTGCAAGTCCGGGAATGTGTCGACCAGAAGTTTTAGTACGAGTCCTATCTCAGGCAGATGCTGGGCTTCGTCCAAAACGACCAGCTTTTTGTGGCCGAAAACGCGCTTCAAAAGCCCGGGATCCCGATCGCTCAGTGCTGCCCGTACCGAAGGCACTTCACAATTGTAGTACGCTTCGTGGTCTCCGTGTTTTTTCAGCACGGCCTTTGCCAGGGTGGTTTTACCCGATTGCCTGGGACCGTAGAGAATGATCACTTTTCCCCTGAACAACCACTGCTCAATAACGGATTCCAACGCTCTAGGGACCATCTTTTCATCTTGAATGCAAAAATTTACATGAATTTTCGCAT
>CAZQSF010000039.1:0-19370 GCA_964595955.1 uncultured Saprospiraceae bacterium | reverse complement strand
ATGCAAAAATTTACATGAATTTTCGCATGGATCGCCCTTGCTTCCCTAGCGGCAATCGGTATTGACGCCCAGGACGAAGTTCTTGACGATGTCGATGGGGTAGGCTGCCTCGCTGCCTTCAAAGCCTGTAAACATTTTGTTTTGGAGCTTGCGCTCGGCCAGGTCGGTCAGCGGGCGGGCGATGGGCAGGTAGCTCCAGTGCCAGCGCTCCTCGTTGTAGCCCGAGGGGCGGTCCGGGCCTTTGGGTGTGTATACCTGGCAGAAGCCGTATTCCGGTGCGTTGGCCACCAGCCAGTCGTAGATCTTCTTGCCTTCGCCGGAGCGGAAGTAGCTGTTGTTGAGGTTGTTGAGGTCTATATCCGTACCCCAGTGGTGGCGGCTGGCCCCCGGCATGGAGCTGTACTCCAGGATCTTGAGGGCGCGCTCGGCCGGGTCGGGGTATTCCTGATCGATATCCTGCACGCCGGTCACGGGGCGCTTGCCGGTCCACTTGCCGTCCCAGATTCGCTTCTGGTGGTCGAAGTTGCGGGCGGCGGAGACGATGACCAGGCGGATGCCATCCTCCAGGGCGGCAGCGTGCATGCGCTTGAAGGCCTCGTAGGTTTCCTTGCGCAGGTACATGCCTTCCCGGCTGGCGTATCTGGGTTCGATCGCTACAAAATCCGGATGGGTGGCCGGGTCGAATTTGCCCAGGAGGTAATCCAGATCGATACCGGAGGGCAGGCTGTCCTGCACATCGAGGGTGCCGTCCTGGCCGGCAGCAGATGCCCCATCGGACGGATCGCCGGACTGGCCCTGGCAGGATTGCCAGAAGAGGCCCAAAAACAGCAGAAGAACTAACCGCATAGCGCTCGCTTTAGGCAGGCAAAGATAGGGCATTCCCTGTCGAAGTGCCGCCATCGGGAGCAAGTGCTTTTCTTTTCAGCCCTTTGAGCCTATCGAGCTGTTCGCAGCATGTCCGCATAGGCATCGGGCAATGCACTTTCCTCCACGGCCTTTGCTGCTTTTTCTAGCTCGTATTGCACGCGCCGGAATTGAACGCGCATATCGTCTGCCGCCTTCAGCGAACGAGGGTCATCCCATTCCAGGATCGCATAACAGGCCCTTGGGTCACCGTCTTTGGGCTTGCCAACGGAGCCAATATTCACGGCATGCCGAAAGCGGATCTCCTCTCCGGACTCTTCTTCGAGCACCCGGTGATAGGGAATGTGCGTGTGCCCGAACAGCATGATGTGAGCCTGCGCCTGGCTCATCATTCTCCGCAGGCTCTTCGCCGGCCTGTCTATATGCAGGTATTCGTTAATGCGTCGCGGACTTCCGTGGACCATCAGCATGCGAACGGGAGAATCGCCCTGCGATTCGAAATCCAGCTGCATGTGTCGGGGCAAATTCCGCAGGTATCGGCGGGTTTCGTCCGTCGTGCTTTTGTTGGTGAACCGAATGGAGGCTTTGCCCCAGGCCTTTTCCTCCTCGCTTTTGTAGGCGCAGCCGCAATCGTCGCTATTCCGGCCAATGCCGTAATCGTAATTGCCGGCCAGGGTGGGAATGCCATTTTGCCGGATCAGGGTTGCCACTTCATTGGGCCAGATGTTATAACCGACCAGGTCGCCCAGGCAGAAAACGAAATCCGGAGCCTGGTTTTTGATATCGGCCAATACGGCCTCCAGTGCAGGCAGATTGGCGTGGATGTCGGAGAAAAATGCGATTCGCATAGGTGCTTGGTTTGTCAGGGAATCTGTGACGGTTGGTAACGCCGGCGAAGCCAGAGCGCCAAATGGACCAGGCCGATCAAGGCAGGAACCTCGACCAAGGGGCCGATCACTCCGGCAAAGGCCTCGCCGGAATTCAAGCCAAAGACGGAAATGGCCACCGCAATTGCCAGTTCGAAGTTGTTTCCGGTGGCCGTAAAGGAAATCGCCGCATTCTCCGAATAACCGGCCCCCACCGCCCTGCTGGCAAAAAAGCTGAGTACGAACATCAGAGCGAAATACAGCACCAAGGGAACGGCTATGCGAACCACATCCAGGGGGATGCGCACGATCAGGTCGCCTTTCAGGCTGAACATGAGCACAATGGTAAGCAGAAGAGCGATCAGGGTGATGGGCGAGATCAGGGGAATGAAGGTTTCTTTATACCAGCGCTCCCCTTTCCACCGCACCAGGCCCAGGCGACTCAATATACCCGCTGCAAAGGGTATGCCCAGGTAAATGGCTACACTCGATGCGATTTCAGCCATAGAGATGTCGACCAGCGCGCCTTCGTACCCGAGCAGGGGAGGAAAAACGCTTATGAATAGCCAGGCATAAAAGCTGTAGAAGAATACCTGGAACAAGCTGTTCAAAGCCACGAGGCCGGCGGCATATTCGCGGTTGCCTTCGGCCAGTTCGTTCCACACGATCACCATGGCGATACAGCGCGCCAGTCCGATAAGGATCACCCCCACCATGTAGTGGGGCTTGTCCGGAAGTAGTAAGAGGGCCAGACCAAACATGAGTACGGGCCCTACCACCCAGTTCAGAAACAGGGAGATCCCCAGGACGCGCAGATCCCGAAACACAGCCGGCAATTTCCGGTAGTCCACCTTGGCCAGCGGCGGATACATCATGAGGATCAGGCCGATCGCCAGCGGAATATTGGTGGTCCCGCTGGACATGCCTTCTACCGTGGAGGCAAACCCGGGAAAAAAGAAACCCATGCCGACCCCGATGGCCATGGCCGAGAAGATCCAAACCGTCAGGTACCGGTCAAGTACGGACAGGCGCTTTGGCGCAAGTGCAAAGGCAGGTTGTCTTGCCGTATTCTTCATACCCCTAACCGTTTACTTAACAGCAGGCTGCCTCCGGAGCACCCGATTGCGCGTCCTCCTCTTCACTCCGCAGATCGTAGTGCGGGTCGTTGAATACCGAATCCCGGTGAAAGAGATAGACTTCCCACTGGTGCCCGTCCGGATCGGTGGCCCAGAACTTGTCCTGTACCGCATAGCAGCAGGCCGTACCGGTTTCTACCCGGCTGACGAGTCCTCTTTCCATTGCGGCCGCCAATCGCCGCTCCAACGCCGCCGGGCTGTCTACCCGAAAGCCGAGGTGCCCGAAATGGGCCTGAACCCGCTCCGGTTTCTGGATAAAGGAGATGACCAGCGCAGGTTCATCGAGATGGTATTTGATGTAGCCGGGCTCGACTTTTTCGGGCTCCCGGTCGAAAAAAGCATTGTAAAAGGCCATCGTCCGGTCGAGTTCGCGCACATAAAGCGATACGTGCATCACAGTTGGAGCATTCATGGTCAATCAATTTATCGGTTTATCGCAATATCACGATCACTTTGTCGAAAAATGCTGGTCCCCGGCATGGAAATACCGGGCATCAGCAGCAGGTATCGAATCCTTTGAAGCGGGAAAACAATTCTTCGAACAGGCTCTTTACCTGGGCCCAGCGCTCCGGGTCGATGCAGTAGCATACAGATTTGCCTTCCACATTCCCCTGGATCAAGCCCGCTTGTTTGAGCTCCCGCAGGTGTTGGGAGACTGTAGGCTGAGCCAGGCCCACTTCCTGCACTAGATCCCCGGTAATGCAGGCATCGGCCTGCAACAGATGCAACAAAATGGAAATGCGGGCCGGATGTGCAAAGGCCTTGGCCAGCGCAGCCAACTCGAGCTCGCGCTCGGTAAACAATTGTGTTTTCGTTGCCCCCATTTCTGCTTATTCATTGCAATATTACGATGAATGTAGCAGAAAGTCAAACCTCTCCTTTCTTTTCTTCCAGCAGAAAGCAGCAAAAAGGCCCGGCGATTGGTCACCGGGCCCCGAAGATTGGATAGTATGTGTAGGTATTCGTCTTGAATTATCCGCCCAGGGCAGCCGCTCCGCCCACGATCTCGCTCAGCTCCTTGGTAATGGCCTCCTGGCGGGCCTTGTTGTAGCTGAGGCGCAGGTCGCCCAGCAGCTCATCGGCATTTTCGGTAGCCTTATCCATGGCGGTCATGCGGGCGCCGTGCTCGCTGGCATGCGTATCCAGCATAAATTTGTGAAACTGGGTCTTGAGAATGCTGGGAATGAGGTAGGACAGCAGCGATTCCATATCCGGTTCGAAAATGTACCATGCGCGCTTGCCGTTGGCTTCTTCCGAATCCAGCTGGGTTACGGGTAGCCAGGTTTCCAATTCCGGGAACTGAACCCCAGCATTTTTAAAGCGCCCGTATGCCACCTCGATGGCATCGTACTCACCCTCTTCGAAGGCCGTCATGAGGTGTTGGGCCAACTGAGCTACATGGTCAAAGCTCAGGTCGTTAAACAACTCAACATAGTCATTAACGAGGGTGCAATCGGTATAGCGCCGGCGGAAGTAATCGTAGCCGCGTTTGCCTACGAAAAGCAGCGTGAGGTTTCCGGCCTGTCGAACCTCGGCATATTTTTCCTCCACAGCGGTTACAGCGGCTTTGATCACGTTGGAATTAAAAGCTCCGCAAAGGCCGCGATTGGAGGTCACCACCACCACACAGGCTTTTCGCACCTCGCGCTGCTGGCCGAAAGTGGTTTCGAAATCCCCTCCTTCCAGATTGGAGAGAATATTGCGCAGCATGGCGTCCAGCTTTTCGGCATACGGGCGCATCTGGGTGATGGCATCCTGGGCCCGGCGCAGTTTGGCTGCCGATACCATTTTCATCGCCCTGGTGATTTGCTGTGTATTCTTTACCGAGCGTATCCGCTCGCGTACCTCTTTGAGATTTCCGGCCATGGGTCCGCTTGATTAGGAGCCCCTTCCGGTATCGCCGGTGGGGGCTCCGCTTCTTTGAAATTACTTGAACTGAGGCACCAGCTGAGCGGCTACCTCTTCGAGCTTGTCCGTGTATTCTTTATCCAGTTTGCCCGACTTGAAGTGGTCGAGTATATCCTTGTGGCTTTGCTCCAATTCCGTCAGGAACAGTTTTTCAAACTCCTTGATCTTACTCACCGGCACGTCCCGCAGCAAGCCTTTTGTGCCCAGGTAGATGATGGCCACTTGTTTCTCGACGGCCACCGGCGAATACTGGGGTTGCTTCAGGATCTCCACATTCCGTCGCCCTTTTTCGATCACGGCCTGCGTAGCGGCATCCAGGTCGGAGCCGAACTTGGCAAAGGCTTCCAGTTCGCGGAATTGGGCCTGATCCAGCTTCAGGGTGCCGGCCACTTTTTTCATAGACTTGATCTGAGCGGCGCCTCCCACCCGGGATACGGAAATACCCACGTTGATGGCTGGGCGAACCCCGGCGTTGAAAAGGTTGGACTCCAGAAAGATCTGCCCGTCGGTAATAGAGATCACGTTCGTGGGGATGTAAGCGGACACGTCGCCGGCCTGCGTCTCAATGATCGGCAGGGCGGTAAGCGAGCCGCCTCCCTTGATGATGGGTTCGCCCTTCTCATCCTTGGCGTTGACCAGGGATTCCGGCAGGTCATTCATCTTGCGGGCGATCTCGTCGTTCTCAATGATCTTGGCCGCGCGCTCCAGCAGACGGGAGTGCAGATAGAAGACGTCGCCCGGATAAGCTTCGCGTCCCGGCGGGCGGCGCAATAGGAGCGATACCTCGCGGTAGGCTACAGCCTGCTTGGAGAGGTCGTCGTAAATGATAAGGGCAGGGCGTCCGGTATCGCGGAAGTACTCGCCTATGCAGGCGCCGGCGAAGGGCGAGAAGAACTGCAGGGGAGCGGGATCGGAAGCCGAAGCCGAAACGATAATGGAATAGTCCATGGCGCCGTTCTCTTCCAGGGTGCGGGCCACCTGTGCGACCGTGGAAGCCTTCTGGCCCGATGCCACGTAAATGCAGTACACGGGCTCGCCACGCTCGTAAAACTCGCGCTGGTTGATGATGGTGTCGATGGCAATGGCCGTCTTGCCGGTCTGGCGGTCGCCGATGATGAGCTCGCGCTGACCGCGGCCGATGGGGATCATGGCGTCAATGGCTTTGATACCGGTCTGAAGCGGTTCGTTCACCGGCTGGCGGTAGATCACGCCCGGTGCCTTGCGTTCCAGCGGCATGTCGTAGCGCTCACCCTTGATCGCGCCCTTGCCGTCGATGGGCTGTCCCAGGGGGTTGACCACCCGGCCAACGAAGCCTTCACCCACCATGATGGAAGCGATCCGGCCGGTGCGATGCACCCGGGAGCCTTCGCGAATGTGTTCGCCCGCGCCCATGAGTACCACACCCACATTATCTTCTTCCAGGTTGAGCACAATGGCTTCTGTACCGTCCTCAAATTCCACCAGTTCGCCGGCCTGTGCGTTGTTGAGGCCGTAAACGCGGGCGATCCCGTCGCCCACCTGCAGCACGGTGCCGTATTCTTCCAGTTCGGCCGTGTTGTCGAAGCCGGAGATCTGCTGTCGCAGTATGGCTGATATTTCTTCAGGTTTTACGTCGACCATGTTGTTTGTTTTTGCATTCCGCCGGGGCGGAATTGTTGAGCAAGTTGATTACCGCGCCACCACGAGGGAACGGTACAGGTTATCTTCGAATTCGCGCTTGAGTTCGTTCAGTTGATTGGATACGCTGGCATCGTAGATATTGTCGTCAAACTCCAGAACAAAACCGCCGATGAGTTCGGGGTCAACGGCCGTTTCCACCTCTACGTGCTCTTCGATGAGCTTTTGGGTCTGCAGGTTTTTGATAATTTCCTGCAAGTCCTCTTCCCGGAGCGGACGGACTGAGGTCACCTTTAGTTTGCTGATGTGCTTGACCTCCCGGTAGTGATCCATAAACTCGACCAGAATTTCCGGGATGATGTCGTCGCGCTCTTTGTCCACGAGAAGGTTGAAAAACTTCATAGACAGCTCGTCCATTTTCCCTTCCAGCAGGAGCCTAAGCACCTCTTTCTTTTTGGGATTTGCGATAACGGGACTGCGAAGCATGAGCTCGAAATCCCGGTTTTGAAGCACCCCCCGAAAGGTATCTACATCTTCCTTGACAGTTTCGAGTTTGCCTTGCTCCTGGGCCAGGTCGATCAGTGCTTTGGCGTATCGCGATGCTATCCGTTTTACGGACATAGTAAGAGTCGCTTTTGGAGGACGGGCCTCTTATTGATTATTGAATTTCATTTCACCGACCAGGGTATCCACATAGGCTTGCTGGCCCTGCTTGTCGTCCAGTTGCTTGCGCAGCACCTTTTCGGCAATCTCGATGGACATGACTCCGATTTGGTTGCGTGCATCCGTGAGGGCTTCGGCCTTCATGTGCTCGATCTGCTCTTTGGCCTCTTCCACGATCTTTCGAGCCTCGTCTTTGGCTTTGTTCTTGGCCTCATTCACGATGTTGTCGCGCGTTTGGTTGGCCTCGCGCAAGATCTTGCTGCGTTCTTCGCGGGCCTGTTTGAGCAGGTCTTCATTCTCCGCCTTGAGGTTGGCCATTTCCTCCCGGGCGTGCTTGGCTTCATCCAGGGAACTCTGGATGTCCTGTTCGCGCTTTTTCAAGGCGTTTTGAATGGGACGGAACGCAAAGCGCGCCATCAGCAACCAGAAGACGATAAAGATGAAAAGCGTCCAGATAATAAGTCCCGGTTCGGGACGGATCACGGAAAAATCGGCCAGAAATAACAGTTCCATAGTTGGTTCGATTGCGCTGCCGAAGGCAGTTTTTTCACAAAATCGGGGGCATCATGGTGGGGGCAATCCCGCAGCCAACCGCTGCCGCAATTGCCCCCTTCCTTTGGGAGTTGTCTCGGTTTCGCTCTTACTGAACGAAGATGGACAGAATGATCGCGATCAGGGCTGCACCCTCAATGAGGGCGGCCATCAGGATCATATTGGCGCGGATATCGCCTACGGCTTCCGGCTGGCGGGCGATGGCTTCCATGGCTTTTGCGCCGATGTTGCCAATGCCGATGCCGGCTCCGATTACGGCCAGGCCTGCTCCCAATGCTGCTAACGTACCAGTCATGATGACAGTGTTTATGAAAAATTAATGATGCTCAGCTTCGTGATGCCCCTCTTCAATGGCCGCTCCGATGTAGGAGGCCGTGAGGATGCAGAATACAAAGGCCTGGATGAAAGCCACCAGCAACTCGATGGCCATCATGAACAGGGTCAGAGGTACGGCCATCAGGCCGCCCAGGCCGGCTCCGGCTACACTTTCCCCCGCATTGCCAAAGATGAAAATGAGGCTCACAAATATGATGATCACGATGTGGCCGGCCGTAATGTTGGCAAACAAACGCAACATGAGCGTGAGCGGCTTGATGAACACGCCCATGATCTCCACCGGGGTAAGGATCACCTTAATCCATGCCGGCACACCCGGCATCCAGAAAATGTGCTGCCAGTAGTGGGCGTTCCCATTCAAGTTGGTGACCAGGAAAGCCACCAGAGCCAGGACCAGGGTCACCGAAAGGTTGCCCGTCACATTCCCGCTGCCCGGAAAGATGGGGATCTGACCGATGAGGTTCAGTCCCAGAATGAAGAAAAAGATAGACATCAGGAAAGGCAGATACTTCCCGTATTTGGGTCCCAGAAAGGGAATGGCCACTTCGTCGCGAATAAAGACGAAGATGGGCTCCATGAAGGATTGTATGCCTCGCGGGGCCTTGCCGTCGTTCTTCTGATACCCCCGCACCACAGCTCGGAAGAGCAAAAAAAGCAGGATGGAGGCGAGGATCATCGTGAAAACATTCTTGGTAAGGGAGAAATCGTAAAAAGAGGTTATACCGCCCCCCATCAATCCGGCATCGTAGGATGTTTTCTTGTCCAGGGGGTAACATTGGCCCGCATACATGGCAAAATGTTCGGCTTCGCCTTCCGCATCGTGCGTTTCCGTCAGGCATTCCAATTCGACCTTGCCGTCTTGAGGGAATGCCTCGTCGACCACGCGCATGACCCCCCCGTGCTTGAGCACGTACCCGTCTACGGCGTAATGGCCGTTTCCGTGTTCACCCATGCCGAAGGCGCTGGACATGAAGAAAGACCAGCCGTGTCCGGGGGCATAGAGTATGCAGGGTAGCGGCAAGTACAGATCGCCGAAAATGTGGAAGGCATTGGCATCGGATATGTGGTGGAAGGCAGTCGCTCCGGGATCGTACTCTTCGTGGTGCTCGCACGAACATCCATGGCCGTGTTCGCCATCTACCGGATGGTGCGCATCCACGCTTTGATTCCCTTCTGCCTGATGATGCTCGTGTTGCTGCTCATCGCCGTGGTGGTCCTGCGAAAAAGCCACAGTGGAAAGGCCGAGCATCAAAACCAGGGGAAGCAACAACGTTCTCATTCCGTGCCGATTAAAAGTGGTTCTTCAAAATCCGCACAAATGTAGAGACTTCTCCCTTTATCGCCCAATCTTACCTTTCTTTTTTCCGTAGGACCGGGGCGCGCCCGCTCCGCATAAACAAGGCGGTCCGGATGGTCCTCCCGACCGATTAGACCATTGTTTTCCGAAGCGGTAAATGCGTAGGCATTTATGCGGCCGCACACACCTTCTCCCAAATTAAAAGCCCCTGCGAGGGGAGGGCTCTTCTTGGCTTCGAAGGCCATCTTTTTGCCCGTGCTACACGTCTAGCCGGTCGGCTTCCAGGCCCGACCAGGATTTCGCCTGAGCGCCTTCCGCAGGTCGGACCTCCACGGGTATCCCGGTGAGGTGGGCCATACCGCTTACTTTTTCAATGCGATCGGGACCGTCGGCGGCCAGGATATTCACGTTTACGCCCCTGGTCTCCCTGGCCACACGTTGCCTGGAGCTCTGGTGTCCCCAGCCATGGGGCAGGGCTACCGTTCCGGGCATGAGGTCGGGAAGCAGCTTCACAGGCAGGCGAACGGCCCCGGTCTCCGTGCGCACATCGGCCAGTTGCTTGTCGGCCAATCCCAGGCGCTCGGCATCCAGCGGATGAACGTATAGGTAGTTGGTCCGGCGCTCGCCTTTTACGAACTCTTCAAAATTGTGCGTCCAGGAGTTGTGGGTCGTCACGTGTCGCTTGGTGATGAGTTTGAGCACATCGCGTCGCTCCAGTTCGGCATGAAAGTCGAGCTCCAACTTTCGGGCCTGCTCCATGAGCGGCCGGGGTGCCAGATCGATCAAGCCGTCCTCCGTGTACACCCGCTGGCCCAGGAACGACCCCGGTTCGTGGGGGTGGCGCAAATCGCCGTGGGGCTTTTTGAGCAGCTTTTTGAAGCTCTGCTGCCCGGTGAGCCGCAGCAAGGCGGAAAGCAGGAATTCCTGCGGGATGGACGGCTGTTCGCCTTTGGGCAACCGAGCGGAGTGAATGCGCTTGGCCATCTCCAGGAAACGCTGGGCAATGGCGCTGCCAAAGAGGTTGACGCCACTGGCGCGAGCCAGATCCAGGTAAATGGTCGCTTCGTCGCGCTGCTCGCCGTCGGGTTTGACCAGCCTGCGGGTGGCTTGCAGGTAAGGTTTGGTCTGCAACCCTAGCATGAGCGGAAAGATAAAGGGCAGGTCGGCCCGTTCGAGGGGGGAGGTACAAGGCAGCATGTAGTGGGCCAGCGAGCCGGTCTCATTGGGCAGGATATCCAGGGTGACCAGCAATTCCAATTCCCGGAAAGCTTTGCGCAGGCGATTGCTGTTGGCCATAGTGATGAGCGGATTGCCTCCGGTCACGAAAAGGGCCCTCAGTTGTCCCTCTCCGGGGGTGAGGATCTCGTCGGCCATCACCCCGCCCGGGAAGGCATCGTTGACCTTCCGGTGCCCGCCGATGCGGGAGCGGTCGGTTTTCATGAGAATGCCGTTCTTTCGGCCGAACTTGGCAAAATCGATCACCCCTTTGCCCACCAGGGTGCCTCCCCGGCGATCCAGGTTGCCGCTCACGGCATTGATGCACTCCTGAATCCAGAAAGCCAGCAGGCCGTTGCCGCCCATGTTGACCCCCGTAGAGCAATACATGGCCGCTCCGTCGGCCTGCTTGTAAGCCTGCACCATCCGGCGCAGGGTCTCGGCCGGCATCTGAGTTACTTCAGCTGCGCGCTCGGGCGTCCAGGGGCTTGCGAGCCGTTCCAGCTCCTCGTAGCCCTTCATATACTGCTTCACCCGGGCTTCATCCACGCCTTCCTGGCGGATGAGCTCGTTCAAAAAGGCCAGATAGAAAAACACATCCGTTCCCGGACGGATGAATACGTGCTCGCCCGCCACCTTGGCCGATTCCGTTTTTCGGGGATCTACGAAAAAGAGCTTGCAGCCTCGCCGCTCCATTTCCTTGAGGTGAAGGCTGGGGTTGGGCACCTGCAGGAAACTCCATTTGGATACGACGGGATTTGCCCCCACCACGATGAAGCACTCGCTGTGGTGCAGATCCGGGAAGGGTTGCGTGAAGGGGAAGCCGTACAGGTGCTCGGCAGCAGCAAATTTGTTGCTGCAATCCTGCGTGGCCGAAGCGTACATTTGATTGGACCCCAGCCCGTCCATGAACCCCTGGGCAAAAACGGGATGCAACACACTGAACCCTGCAGCCGTACCCACGTACATACCCAGGGATGTAGGGCCGTGATCTTTGCGGAGTTGCTTGACCTTACCGCCGATTTCGCGCAGCGCCTGTTCCCAGGAGATGCGCTCCCAGTCCTTGCCTACCCGCTTCATCGGATAGCGCAGGCGGTCGGGCGAATGAAACAAGTGGTGTTGCTTGAGGCCCTTCGGACAACCGAAACCGTTGGTGGCTACATGCCGGGTGTCGGGGCGGATTTTGAGCACCTCATTGCCTTGCATGCTGACTTCCAGACCACAGAGGGATTCGCAAATTCGGCAGAAGGTGTATTCGGTACGAGTATTGGATTCCATAGTCTTGATTGGTGAAAGCACATGGGAAAAAAGCAATGGACAGCCGGATTTAATCTGTCCGCTGCCAGAATTCCACGATGGTATTGCCTTCTTCCCAATAGCTCAATTCCAGGCTATTCTCCACCTGCAAAAAAGTGTAAAGGCGTTCCTTGCCCTCATAGGCAAACAGCAGCTCCTGCTTTTCTTCTCGCAGAGTAAAAGTACCCGTCGTATTGTGCCAGGGGCTTTGGCTCCGAAATAGCCCCTGCAGGTCATCGGGAGCGTCGTCCGGTGTCAGGCTAAGGAAGTGATCGTTCAGGGGAGCCATCAGATCCTCAATGCCGTTCACGACGGTTTTCTGGAGCACCCATTCCCCCAGCAAGCCCGTGGGCTCCAGACGGTCTGCCGGGGCATCGTCCTTTTTACAGGCGGTATTCAACAACAAGAGAAGGCTACAAAAACCCAGTATCCGGTTCATGAACGGTTGTTTTTTAATCCTTTGGCTTTCCGCAGGCGCTCGACAGCCCGACAGCCGGCCTGAACGCTACTTGTCGTCAAGGCTTTCGAGAGCTTCCTGAGCAAAGCTGGCCACCTGCAGGTTGCGCCGGGTAAAATTGCACCACGGGCAATGGTCTTTTCCACAGCCCTCAAAAAAATCGCGATCCTGTATTCTTTTCCAGTTTTCCCGGATGAGGCCGCGCAGGTGCCGCAGGCCTTCGGGATCGAAATTCAGGGTCTCGGCCTGAAAGATACCGTTTGGATCCGGCTCTACAAAAAGCACCTGCCCCTGAGGAATGCGCCAACCTGTGAACGCGGGCATTTCGGCCAACAGCAGTCGATAGAAGTAAAGTTGACGCCAGTAGGTGCCGCCCTCCGGTTTTTTCGAGGAGGGACCTTGGAGGCGTTTGCTGCGAAACCGGCCGGTTTTGTAATCGACCAGATGGGCCGATTGGCCTTTCAGCAGATCGATCCGGTCGATCACTCCGGTGAGCGGCACGCCCTCCAGTTCCACCTGATGCACGCGATATTCGGCATAGCGCTGAGTGGGCCAATCGCGCAGGTGGTGGGCGAAAAAATCGGGCAGAAACCGGCGCCCGCGCGCCAGATAGTGTTCGTATTCCGGGGGGCTCCACTGGCCCTGGCGATGCTGCATTTCTCGTTCAAAAAGACGGACGAGCTCCTGCCCGTCGATCCGGCGGGCCGCGGAGAGCTCCTGAAGAGCCCCATGTACCGCCAATCCGAAGAGTGCTGCCGGACTGGAAGGCACCGGCACCTGCAGCACCTGTTCGAAATAGAACGTCAACGGGCAACGAAGCAGCCGGTTCAGACCGGAAATACTCAGGCGGTAGTTGGCCAGCAATTCGTCGAGAACCTTGGCCGAAGGGGGGGCCACCCGAACCGGTTCGGTCTCGGCGAGCTGCTGCAACTGAGCCTCGCGAACGGCTGCTTCGGGCACCTGCCCGGCCGTGGCCTGTACTTCGCTCTCATCCATCAACTCCCGAACGAAAACAGCGGGAAGCAGCTCTTTGCCGTCCTCGTCTGCCCGGCTCCAGGAAATGCGAAGGTGCTCCTTGGCTCGCGTCATGGCAACGTAAAACAGCCGGCGGCGAGCTTCCAGGGCGTCTTCTTCATGGGAATGGGTAAGGGTATCCGGCAAGGGGAAGCGAAAGGCTTGTCTGCGCCTGGAAGGCTCCCAATAGCGAACGGTGGCATCCGGAAGATATACCTGTTGGAATTCCAACCCCTTCGCACTGTGGGCCGTAAGCAATTGAACGGCTTCTTCCCCTTCTACCTGGCTGCGCACCTGGAGCGACAGGCGATTGGCCTGCATGCGATCCAGGAGCTCGAGCAGTTGATGAAGCCGGAAGCCGGGCCGCCGCAGCCCCTCACTCTCCACGAACCGGAAAAAATGGTGCATGGCCTGGGTCCACCACAGGTAGTTGGGCTGCTCCAGAAGAAACAGAAGGAGGCCGCTGCGGTTGAGTATGCGCTCCAGCAGGTGGAGCAAGCTCAGGTTCGCCGCATCGGCGATCAGGCCCGACAGCAATTCACCGACCTCGAGCAGCCGGGCAGGGGCATGTAGTTTTCGCTTGCGCAGCAACTGAGTGTCCATCAGCATATCCCGCCAATGGGGCCGGCTCCGGGCCGGTTTCTTCGCCCGGTAGTGCGCCAGTTCGGCCAGGTCCTCAACGGGAAGCCTCCAGAAGGCAGCGTGCAGATTCTCAAATAGAAACCGCTCGCCGCTGTAGGGCCTTTCGAGCTCGGCCTGAAGGAAGCGAAGCAACTGGATCAGGTGGCCAAACAGGGGTTCCTTCAGTAGATCGACATCGCGCCGGGCATAGTAGGGAATGCCTTTCTTTTCGAGCAGCGAGCTGATCAGGGCCGCCTGCTCATGACGCGCAAAAAGCAGTGCAATTTCACCCGGCGGCGTGCCGCCGTTCAGGTCCGATTCGATCTGCGCCACCACGGCCACCGCTTCCTGATAGCGATTGGCATAAACCCGGCAGGAGGGCTGCACCTCCTGGCTCTGTCGCTCGGGGATAGCGGCGCGAAGGGATTTTTCGGCCTTCGCTTCGTCCAGCAGCTGACCGGCCCGCAGCCGGTTGTACCGGATCAGCCGGCCGGAAGCGTCCAGAATGGCCTGTGTCGACCGGTAATTGTCTTCCAGAACCACCAACTTCAAGTGCTCCTGAAAGTCGCGATAGAAGTCCATCAGGTTTTGCAGGCGGGCCCCCTGAAATTCGAAAATGGACTGATCTTCATCGCCCACAATGCACAGGTTGGGGTTGTCCCAATAAGCGACAAGCTTTCTCAGCAGCTCGTTTTGGGCGCCATTGGTATCCTGGTATTCGTCGACCAGAAGGTAGAGATACTGCTCCTGATACCGCCGGAGCAGGGCTTCGTTGCGCTCGAATGCATCCAGTACCCACAGGATCATATCGTCGTAGTCATACCGCCCGGCCCGGCGCAATTTGCGGCGATAGCCCTCGTACAGATGCCCGGCGGCCAACAGGCGTTGCATGCGCTCTTCCTGCTCCTGGAGCAGAGCCGTTTTCAGATCGCCTTTGCGAAACGATCCCCGGCTGACCTGATAAATGTACTCCGGGCGGCGGGGCAGATCCTGCAGGTAGTCCCGTACAGCCTCTTCCAGATGGACGGAGCTCCAGTCCTGCTGTTTCATCTGGCGGAACAACTGGATGAGATGACCTTCGTAGAAATAGCGATCGGTGCGGCCGCGACGAAGCAAGTGATCGGGCGGCAACTCATCCAGCAATTCGCGGATGAGATCCACTCGTTCCAGCTCTGTGAGCGGCTCCAGGTCGCGACGGCCGAAAAAAGCGAGGTGATCCTGAATGATGCCGTTGCAAAACGAATGAAAAGTGTAGATGTGTACCCGGTGAGCGTCGGGGCCGATGAAGTCAGTCAGGCGCAGGCGCATATTCTGCACGGCGGCATCGGTGAAGGTGAGGCAGAGGATATTGTGCGGCTGGGCATCGGTATCCAGCAGGATGCGGCCGATCCGGGCCGCCAGCAGATGGGTCTTTCCCGTACCGGGTCCTGCCAACACCATGACGGGCCCCTCGATCTGATCCACGGCCTGCCGCTGTCGGTCGTTCAGGCTTCGGATAATCGCCTGAAAACGCTGCTCGAAAAAAGATCTGTCCCTCCGCATACCTGTTGAGAAGATAGCAAAAACCTAGACCTCTGATGCCAGCTGATCCATATCGCGCACCAGGAGGCGCTTGCGGTTGAAGGTAAGGATGTTTTTGTTGCGCAGTTCGTTGAGCACCGTAGTTACGGTTTGGCGAGAGGTAGCCGTCAGGTTGGCAATATCCTGGTGGGTCATAAAACGGCGCACCTCGCGCTCAAAGCCCACCTGCCGCCCTTTTTTTTCGGCCAGCTCGTGCAAAAACTCCACGATGCGCGTTCGGGAGTCTTTGAATACCAGGGACTCCAGGCGCTGTTCCATTTCCACCACGCGCCCGGCCAGGAGTTTCATGATGAAAAGACTCAGGGCATTGTACTCGCGCATGAGCGATCGCATGTCCTGCACAGAAAGAATACACACCTGAGTGTCTTCCATGGCGTAGGCAAAGTCGCGCCGCTTTTCCTCCCCGACCAGAGCCAGTTCGCCGAAGACTTCTCCTCCGCTGAGGATCACTTTGGTCACCTCCTTACCCGCATCGCTGTAGGTGCCGATTTTGACCCGGCCTTGCGTAATGAAGTACACGCGATCGGAGTGCTCATCCGGCAAAAAGATGTACTCACCTTTTTGGAACGTTTTTTGTGCGTGTTGGTCCAAATCGCCCCGACCCAGTTTCTTCGGGCAGAAGATCCCGGTCATATCAATGTTTTCCAGGTACCAGAGGGCTTGATTGTCACTCATTAGGCCGCAGTATTTTGCTCGAAAACGTCGTGTGGAAAACCATAGTTTGCATGGCGAGCCGGACGAGTACCTCAAATGTCGTTTTCTAAACATTAGATGCCGGCCGGCAGAGGGTGGATTCAATCCTGATCAAAACGGAGGTTGAAGCGCTCCTGGACCTCTTTAATGAGCGGATTCTTCTCGTACATCTGCTTGAACTTTTCCATTTCGGTCATTGGCTTTTTCTTCGCGTTGCCGGCAGGGGCCAGCGCTTTGTCCACCTTGATCGTAAACGTAAGGCGTTTGTTGTGTAGCGCTTCCTTGATCGCATCCGGCAGTTGATTCTCCTGGCGCAGGGTCTGTTCGGCCAGGGCCGTTCCTACCTGCACCGTAACGTGCGTGCCGGCCAACTCCAGCCGGGCCTGCTGCATAGCCAGGCGCACAGTGGCATTCTCCAACGAATCCCGATACTGATCCCAGAAGCCTTGCAGGGCTTCCAGGCTCACCTCCTCATCCATTCCCCGGGCTTCTGCAGCCTGCTCCTCGCGGACCTCGTCCAGCAACTTGTCCAGCGACAAATGCGGCGTATGCGGGGTGCCGGAAGTGTCCCGCAACGTTCCGGCTCCTTCCTCTTCAACCTCTTCGGGCTGCGGCGGCACCGGTTGCGGTTTGGACTCGCTCACCTTGTCCGTAGAAGTAGAAGATGCTGCGGGAGCGGCCTTCCCGGGCTCGGGCTCGGTTATGGTTTCTGAGGCCTTGGGGTCAGGAGTTTTTTTTTCTGCTTCCGCCACAGCGGCAGGCTCGTTCCCGGCCCCTGCAATGCGTTGTTGGGCGTGCGCCATTTTTAGCAGGGCCAGCTCGACGTGCAGGCGCTTGTTGCGTGCCGTTTTGTATTGCAGGTCGCAGTCATTGGCCAGGTGCAGAGCGGTGAGCAAAAAGCCGTGGGGCACCAGCGCAGCCTGTTTTCGGTAGCGTTCCCGCAGGCTGTCGCCCACCTCGAGCAGCTTGAGGGTCTCGGGGTCTTTGCACACCAGCAGGTTGCGCATGTGTTCCGACAGGCCGTTGATGAAAAGGTCGCCATCGAATCCCTTGCGCATAAGTTCGTCCAGAATGATCAGGGCTTCGGGCGAATCGGCCTGCACCAGGGCATCGGTCAGGCGGAAGTAGTAGTCGTAATCCAGCACGTTGAGGTTCTCGATCACATCTTCATAGCGGATGTTGCCGCCGGAATAGGAGGCGACGCGGTCGAATATCGACAGGGCATCGCGCAGGGCGCCATCGGCCTTTTGGGCGATGATGTGCAGGGCATCCCGATCGGCCTCCAGACCCTCTTCCCGGCAGATCCCTTCCAGATGGCTGACGATGTGCCCCACCTGAATGCGCTTGAAATCAAAGACCTGGCATCGCGACAGGATGGTAGGCAGAATTTTGTGCTTTTCCGTTGTGGCCAGAATGAAGATCGCATAGGCGGGCGGCTCCTCCAGCGTCTTGAGGAAGGCATTGAAAGCCGCCTGGCTGAGCATGTGCACCTCATCGATAATGAACACCTTGTAGGCTCCTTGCTGGGGCTGAAAGCGCACCTGTTCGATCAGCGCCCGGATGTGTTCTACGCTGTTGTTGGAGGCGGCATCCAGTTCGGTGATATTGAAGGAAGCGTTGGCGTTGAAAGCCCGGCAGGACTCACATTGGTCGCAGGGCTCAAAATCGTCCCCGACCTGGGTGCAGTTGAGCACCTTGGCCAGAATGCGCGCGCAGGTGGTCTTGCCTACCCCCCTGGGTCCGCAGAATAAGAATGCATGTGCCAGTTGTTCTTTGCGCAGGGCATTTTTCAACGTCTGGGTCACGTGCTCCTGACCCACCACATCCTCAAAGCGAACAGGCCGGTATTTCCTGGCCGATACGACAAAATGACTCATGCGCGATATCCTCCTTTTACGGGTTTGGGTTGTCTAAATGTACGAAATAATACCCGCCTGCTGCTTACCTTCAGGCCGGCGTAAAGATGCAACAGCCCTTCGTTTTGAAGCCAAACTAAGTCTGAGTTATTTTGTTTCCCCACAAATCAACCGAACGCGATGAAGATAGCCATTGCCCAGCTCAACTACCACATCGGCAACTTCGAGGGCAACCTGGCCAAAATGCTTCGCGCCGTGGAAACGGCCAAGCAGGAAGGAGCCGATCTCATTTGCTTCAGCGAGCTGGCAACCTGCGGATATCCGCCCCGCGACTTCCTGGAATTCGACGACTTCATTCGGCTCGCCCGCGAGGCGATCGACCAGCTGGCCCGGGCAGCTCAAGACATCGCCATCGCGGTCGGTTCGCCTTCTAAAAATCCGCGCATCGAGGGGAAGGACCTGTTCAACTCGGCCTATTTCCTGGCCGAGGGCCGCGTACAGCAGGTGCAGCACAAGACCCTGCTGCCCACTTACGACATATTCGACGAATACCGCTATTTCGAACCGGCCAGCGAATGGAAAGTAGTGGAATACCGGGGCAAGCGCATCGCCCTCACGGTCTGCGAGGACATCTGGAACATCGGCAATGAAAACCCCCTGTACACCATCTGCCCCATGGACGAAATGGTGGATCAGGAGCCCGACTTCATGCTCAATCTTTCGGCTTCACCCTTCTCGCACACCCAGGCTGCAGAGCGGCTCCACGTGCTGCGCAGCAATGTAGCCCGCTACAAGCTACCCATTTTCTACGTGAACCACTGCGGAGCTCAAACGGAACTCATCTTCGACGGGGGGTCGTTGGTGGTCGCCCCCGACGGGCAGGTGCACGACGAGTTGCCCTATTTTGAAGAATGCATACGCACCTACGAGCTGGAAGAGGTAATCCGGAACGGACACCACAAACCGCAGGTTCGCGAAAAGATCGCCCTCATGCACGATGCATTGGTGCTGGGCGTGCAGGACTATTTCCAAAAACTGGGCTTCCGCGATGCGCTCGTGGGCCTTTCCGGGGGCATCGATTCGGCGCTGGTGCTGGTACTCGCCGCCCGGGCCCTGGGCGCCGACCACGTGCGAGCCCTGCTCATGCCCTCCCAGTATTCCTCCGATCACTCCGTAACCGATGCCCGGCAACTGGCTCAGAACCTGGGCGTGCAATACGACATCATACCCATCGAGGCCATTTACCAGAGCTACGAACAGGCGCTCAGGCCTCATTTCTGGGCCACGGAATTCGACATTGCCGAGGAAAACCTTCAGGCTCGAGCCCGCGGCATGCTGCTCATGGCCTTCTCCAATAAATTCGGAAACATCCTGCTCAATACCTCCAACAAAAGCGAA
>CAZQSF010000038.1:0-35494 GCA_964595955.1 uncultured Saprospiraceae bacterium | reverse complement strand
TGCATCCAACCTATTTTAAAGCGGGACAGGTCATTTCATACTTGAAACGGTATTAATCCTCCCGGGGCGAGAGGCGCTTGTTGAACTGGGCCCCGGAAACCTGGGGATCCTGCCGCACGCGCTCCAATATTTGTTGGGGGGGGAGAGTGTTTGGATCAAAGGAGACCAGAAAGTAGGCCATATCCGGAGACAGCTTCTTGCGAATTTGCATGCCCTGTTCGGCGTATCTGGCCACCCATTGCTGAGGATCTACCCTGCCTTTGAGCTGAACGATGAGTTCGCCGGATACTTCGTCTTCGCTTAGCCCGGGCTGGTCGGGCTGGTCTTTCCGCTTCTTCCATTCGCCGCTTTCGGCGATTTCGCGCATTAGTTCCTCCAGCTGTACGACCTCATCCGGCCGACCGTCTTTGCCGCGCACCGACTTCTTTCGACCATCGGCCTCGTACTGCGTGAGGGTAACCGTAGCCAGATCGGGAATCTGACTGCGATAGATATCCTGGTATTTCCACAGATTCACTTCTTTCATCATTGCTTGCAAGCGCTCTTTCTCGCCTTTGCTCAAAAAGCGACTGTACAAGCCCATCCGGTCGGTATACTTTTTGCCTTCGTACGTAAGCAAATCCTTATCGTAAACCGTAAGGGTGTATACCGGACAAGATCCGAAACAGGGCCCCGTTTCCATGACCAGCTTTTTTTGTCTGTTCTCGAGTTTCACATTGGTGCTTGACGTGGGCAAACAACTCGACAAGCTGCCGAGGAAAAGGCAAAGGAAAAATATTCGGGCGGACATAAGGAGCAGGTATGGTTCAAGGTCGTTTATGCCTTCGCTTGGCGAAGCAATATGAGCAAGAATCTGAAGAAATGAAAAAATCCGAGGGAAAAGCAGCAGCGGTAAGGCGCATTCTGGCGTCTTCTTGCCCCTTATTCGGGCTCATCTGCAGCGCTTTAAGCCCCAACAGGTGGAGAGGCTGGAACGCAGAACCGCAAATACCATACACCGAACATCAGGCCCTCGATCTTGGCGGGGCCCTCCTGCCGGATTGGGTTGCTTTGTCAGCATTGAAGCCCGCTCTGCATGCTTTGCGGATCCCGATACCTCTTTGCAAAGCGATGTGTAAACGCTCAGGGATTACCATCGCTTTGTTCGAGAACGTATACTTGGAATCCGGCTTCTACAATTTCTTTACTTTTGCGGCAAATCCGATCCCATGAAAGGCTATTTCTTCACTCTGGCCCTGGCCCTACTCAACCTCTGTCCACTCTTTTCGCAGCAAGTACTTACCCTCTCTTTGCCGCAGGCGGAAGCCAAGGCGGGCGAAGTCGTTTGTATCGACCTCACGGCAGCCGATTTTGAGCAATTGCTTTCGATGCAATACAGCATTCACTGGGATGCATCAATGCTTCGGTACGAAGGCGTGCAATCGTTTGGCCTGCCGGGCCTGGGCAAAGACAATTTCGGCAACCAAAAGATCGAAGAAGGCGTTCTCACCTTCCTCTGGCTAGACATGAGTTTGCGGGGCCTGAGCCTTCCCGATGGCCACACCCTCTTCCAGCTTTGCTTTGAGGTAACCGGCCAGGCCGGGCAACGAGCCTACGTGGCCATCGCTGACCAACCGACCCCCATTGAAGTTGTCAACACCCGGGAAGAGGTCATTGAACTCAACCCGGTAGCCGGCGAAGTCCGCATTCAATAACGTCTTGGATCAGGGGCTGCTCAGCGAAGCCAGATCGACCACAAAACCCTGGAGGTTGTACTTTTCCTTCATGTTGTCTACATACCGGGTGGCCTGATCCTTGGATTCAAAAGGACCGAGCACGACCTTGTATACCGGCTTGTCGGCCCCCGGACTCACACTCAGGTGGATGTTGTCAAAATACTGACGGTCCAGCTTCTTGACCTGGCGAAGTACGTTGGAGTAATCTGTCAGAGAAGCTACCTGTACGCCAAAGCCGCTCAGTTTTTCCCTGACCGTGGCTAGCTTGTATACGCCATAAGACGCCTGACCGGAGGATACTTCCGGTTCCGTAACCGCTTCCGGCTGAACCACAAAACCGTTTATCTGATATTTGTCGCGCATGCTCTTGGCATAGCGGCTGGCCTGATCCTGGGTCGCGAAAGGCCCGAGTAAAACTTTGTACAACGGTCGCCCCGGGCCGCGCTCTACACTCAGATGGATGTTGTCAAAAAACCTTTCTTCCAGGTCAGAGACCTTTCGGAGTACGCTCAGATAATCCTTCATCGAAGCGACCTGCACCCCGTAACCGACAAATTGCTCCTTCGCCGCGGTTATGCGGTACAACCCAAAGTGACTGTCGTCCGAAGCCTGGCTGGAAGGTCTTGGAGCCGGCCGGGAAGGACTTGGGTCGGCGGCCTGGGTCCTGGCTTGCTCAGCAGCAGGAGCCGGCTCCGAGGTCGTGGCCGTTGCAGGCGGTGGGGTGGCCTGCGGAGGATCTACCTGGGCAGGTGAAGGTTGCGCGGCAGCCGGCGTTTGGGCATCCTCCTTGCGTACCACCTCCACGCGAACGCGCGTCACCCCATCGTTGATCAGGCCAATGCGCTCGGCTGCAGCCTTGCTGAGTTCAACGATGCGACCGGGCAGGAAGGGCCCCTTGTCATTGACCCGCACCACCACCGACTTGCCATTGTCCTCGCGGGTTACTCGCAGCATAGTGCCCAAAGGATGCCGCTTGTGCGCTGCCGTAAGTTTGTTCTTATCGTAGGTTTCACCATAGGCCGTAGGCTTGCCCTGGTAAGTATCCGAATAGTAGGAGGCCAGGCCGAACTCTTGACTGAAAAGGGGAAAGCTCACCAGAGCCAGCAGCACCGGCAAAAGCAGACGTTTCATAGTGTTTCACGTGTTTAGTTAGCTCAAATATACCCAAATCGGATAAGGTGGGTAAAAGGCTCACAGATATTCGATGGCAGCGGTAAGGCCGTGGTAGAGGCCAATGGTCAAGAGGATCAGACCGATCACCTTGTCCATGTGGCGGCTAAGGGTCTGAGCCCGTTCTTTGATATACTGGCTGAACAGGCTGTACATACTCAGGGCACTGCCTTTGCCAAGAAAAATACCGAGCAGAAAAAAGGCCAACAAATAGTACGATGAGTTGCCGTCGATCTGCGCTATGCCCGAGCTGTCGAGCCAGGCGGTAACTACAATCCAGAAGGGAATGATCTGCGGATTGGCCAGATTGACAAAAGCACCGGCCAGAAATTGCCGGCTCTTCGGTGGGGGTTGTTCTTTGGCGGATTTAAACTTTTTCTTGAAAAAGAAAAACAGCCCGAGGCCCAGAAAAAGCCCCATGGCCAGAATCTTTACCCAGGGACTGTGAGTGAACCATTGGCTGAGCCAACGACTAAAGCTCAAGGCGATAAATGCCTGCCCCATTTCGGCAATAGCGGCCGCAAAGGCCATGCGGAGCCCCGCACGGGTGTTCTGATGAAGGGCGGCATCCATTACGGATAGGTTGACGGGACCGAAAGGAATGGCACTGGCAAAGCTGATCCCCAGCGCATAAAAGAAAGGTAGGGCATAAGCGGTCATGAAATAGCCGTTTTCTCAACCCCTAAAGATGCCAAATTTCTGACAAACCAGCCGGATGCGAAGCGCTGACCGGAAAGTGAACTCAAACGCGCTTCAATTTGTAATTTTGCAAGATTAAATGAGGAATTGATTTTCGCATGAGTAAACACGGACGGGTACTGGTAGCTATGAGCGGCGGTATTGACAGTACCGTTACCGCCATGATGCTGCATGAGGAAGGCTATGAAGTGGTGGGCATCACCATGAAAACCTGGGACTATGCCAACTCCGGCGGCTCCAAAAAGGAAACCGGTTGCTGCAGCCTGGATTCCATCAACGATGCCCGGCAGGTAGCCGTGGATATGGGGTTTCACCATTTTATCGTCGATATTCGAGAAGAGTTCGGCGATTACGTGATCGACAATTTTGTGGACGAATACCTCGCCGGTCGAACCCCCAACCCCTGCGTACTTTGCAATACGCATATCAAGTGGAACGCCTTGCTGAAGCGCGCGGATGCGCTGGGATGCGAGTTTATAGCCACCGGGCATTATGCCATCATCAACGAACGGGAAGGCAGGAAATACGTCAGCCGGAGTAAAGACCTCCAAAAGGATCAAAGCTACGTGCTTTGGGGGCTCAGCCAGGAGTGCCTTCACCGCAGTCGCTTTCCCCTGGGCGGCTACACCAAGCCGGAAGTGCGCCAGATGGCCAAGGATTTCGGCTATGAGGCCCTCAGTAAAAAGGCGGAGAGCTACGAGATTTGCTTTGTTCCCGACAACGACTACCGCGGATTTCTCAAGCGCCGCGTACCTACCCTGGAAGCCGAAGTGGCGGGCGGCAACTTCGTAAATACCGAGGGCGACGTGCTGGGCCAGCACCAGGGTTATCCCTTCTACACTGTGGGGCAGCGCAAAGGGCTGGGTATCGCCCTGGGCGAACCCATGTACGTCACAGAAATCCGGCCGGAGACCAACACCGTAGTTCTCGGCCGGGCCGAGGACCTGGTGCGCAACGGAATGATCGTAGGCGGGGTAAATGCCATGAAATACGAACGCATTCCCGACGGAGCCGAAGCCGTCACCAAAATCCGCTACCGGGATCAGGGCACTCTGAGTCGCCTGTCCCAAAAAGAGGAGAAGGTGCAAGTGGAGTTCCTGGCCAACGTTAAAGGAGTTGCTCCCGGACAGTCTGCCGTATTCTACGAGGGCGAGGACGTGATCGGAGGCGGTATCATTCACGGTTCTTCTTCCCTGAATTAAATCCGGACGGGTATGGCGATCCATCGTCCAGCCCTCGTGCAGGTCATTTTGGCGATATTCGGCCTGGTGGTGAGTTGCAAGAAGCAAACGCCAGAGCCCGGGCCGGTATGGAACCCGGACTTTGCCCCCGCGGCGCCCGGCATGGTGTGGATATACCGCATGGATTCCGTGGTGTATTGCCCGGGGCCGGAGAGCGTGGATACCGTTCGAAGCGTTTTTTTCCTGCGCGAACGGGTCACCGACTCGCTGCCGGATGGAACCTTTCGCCTGGAGCGGTCGCGCGGGCCTTCCCCTGAAGGCCCCTGGCAGCCCGTGCAGGCGGTTCGCTTGCAGCGGGAGGCCCAACGGCTTATTCACACCGCCGACAACCGAGCCCTCATTACTTTGGTGTTCCCTCCCCGGGCCGGCACATGCTGGAATCCTACGGCCTTCCTGGACACCGAACAGCAGGTGTCCGTTTCAGGTGAACCCATGCAGGTGTTTGCACACTGGCGAGCCTGTCTTCAGGATGCGCCTCCCCCGCCCGAGCTGGTTGAAGCCTTCCCCAGCCAAGCCTACATCCTGGCCGTACTGGCCGATTGGGACAGTGCGATCGAACGGCGGCTCGTCCGGTTTTGGTACGGCCAAGACACCGGACTCCTGAAGGCCGAATGGCGGATCCTCGATAGCCAGTGCTCGTACTGCTGCCAGGGCGACTTGCCTGCCTGCTCCGAATTGCCCTGGGATACCCGGGCCGAACGGGGATTTCGGCTCACTCAAACGCTGATCACGCATTTTTGATGGAAGGGTATACGCACATAGGACGACTTCTGAAGCCCCATGGGCTGGCAGGCGAGCTCAAGCTCTGGGTGGAAGATTCCTTTCTCGATGCCATTTGGGATACGGAAGTCCTCTACATCGAACAGACTGGCAGGCCCCTGCCCTTTTTTGTGGAACACCTGCGGGGGAAAGGGGCACTCATCGTCAAGCTCGAGGAGTTAGACAAAAGAGAAGATGCCCTGCTGCTGAGCCATAAAGAAGTTTTTCTCAGGACGGAAGACCTCGACATCCCCCCGACCGATACCGAAGAAGCCTCTTTTTTCGAACGGCTTCGGGGGTTCCGCCTTGTAGATGTTCAAATGGGCGAGCTCGGGAGGATCGACCGCCTGGAGGAGTATCCCCAGCAATGGATGGCCGTCGTGGAGCGCCCGGAGGGCGAGCAACTCATTCCGCTGGTTCCAGCCTTTATCCTGGATATCGATGAGGAAAAGCAATGCATCCGTCTGGATCTTCCGGAAGGCCTTTTGGAGCTATAAAAAAACAGCTGCAAGATTCGCAGCTGTTCCTTCTGGAAGTTGTAATAGAGTTTAAAGTGTCCTTGAAAGATTATGTAAGGTTAGAATCATCTTCGGACGCCTCAAATATACACAAACTCCACAATGGAGGCCGCACAGTGGCTTTTTTTATATGAAAAAGGAAAACGTTTTCCGGTATTTGCCCGGGCCAGGCCGCAAACCGTAGGCGGTTCTCCGGACGAAAGGATCAGCAGAAAACGGCCGTCCTTGCCCGCTGAAACGGTTATTTTTCATAGGTTTATAGTCATAAAACACATGTACCCATGAGAGCGATTTTCCTTGTTTCAGCTATCCTTTTCCTTACTTTGAGCAGCTGTACAACCGAACCCCGATCTGAAAACGTGGATTACCAAACCATACCCGTCAACTACCCGCAAACCGTGAAGCAGGATGTGATCGACAATTACCACGGCGTAAAGGTGGTGGACGCCTACCGCTGGTTGGAAGTGGATACCGCAGCCGAGGTAGAAGCCTGGGTGGAAGAACAAAATAAGGTCACCTTCGGCTACCTGGAAAACATTCCCTTCCGGAAGGCCATAGAGGAGCGCTACACCGAATTGTACAATTATCCCAAGGTGTCCTCCCCCTTCAAGGCCGGAGCATACTACTTCTTTTACAAAAACGACGGCCTGCAGAACCAGCCGGTGATCTATGTCCAGAAAGGCCTGGACGGAGAGCCCGAAGTATTCCTCGACCCCAACGAGATGTCGGAAGAAGGCACCACGGCGGTGAGTATTGTCGGCATTTCCGACGACGACCGCTACGTCACTCTCTCCATTGCGGAGGCCGGCTCAGACTGGCGGCGTTTCAAGGTCATGGAAGTAGCCAGCAAAAAGGAATTGGCGGACGAGCTGAAGTGGATCAAGTTTTCCGGAGCTTCCTGGTGGAAAGACGGTTTTTTCTACAGCCGATATCCGGAGCCGGAAGCGGGCACGGAGTTGTCGGGCAACAACCAGTTCCACGCCGTGTACTACCACAAGCTGGGTACTCCACAGAGCGAGGATAAGCTCATTTTCGAAGACCGGGAAAACCCCAACCACTACCATACGGCCAGTGTAAGTGAAGACGATAAGTGGCTGGTTTTGTACGCCGCTCCCGGAACCGACGGCTTTGCGACCTATGTAAAAAACCTGGAGACCAATGGCGACTTCCAGGTCCTTTTCGAAGGGTATGATCACAAAAGCACCGTAGTGCATCACCTGGGCCAGGGGCGCATGCTGGTGCGCACCGATATAGACGCCCCCAACTACCGCCTGGTTGAAGTGGATGTCAGAAAGCCCGAAGCGAAAAACTGGAAAGACGTCATCCCCGAGGCCGAGCACCTGCTCCAGAACGTAAGTACGGGCGGGGGATACCTCTTTGCCAACTACCTGGAAAAGGCCTGCGACAAGTTTTACCGCTACCGTTACGACGGCACCGGCAAACAGCCCATCGAACTGCCGGGCCTGGGCAGTGCCGGTGGGTTCAGCGGCAAAGAAGATTACGAAACCCTCTTTTACACCTTTACCTCTTTCGTCTATCCGCCTACCATCTTCAAATACGATGTAGAAACCGGCACTTCGGAGCCCTTTTTTGAGACCCCACTCAAATTCAATCCCGAGGATTATGTCGAGAAGCAGGTGATGTACAAAAGCCTGGACGGCACCGAAGTCAGCATGTTCATTGTGCACAAGAAAGGACTGGAACTGGACGGCGACAATCCGACTTATCTGTACGGCTACGGCGGGTTCAACATCAGCCTGACTCCTTCATTCAGCTCCAGCCGCCTGATCCTGCTGGAGAACGACGGCGTTTTCGCTATGCCCAACCTGCGCGGCGGAGGCGAATATGGGGAAGCCTGGCACGAAGCCGGTATGCTGCGCAAAAAGCAGAACGTATTCGACGACTTTATTGCAGCGGCGGAATACCTCATAGCCGAAGGCTACACCAATTCGAACAAACTGGGCATAGCCGGCGGATCCAACGGAGGGCTCCTGGTGGGGGCCGTAATGACCCAACGGCCTGAGCTCTTTGCCGTAGCCTTCCCGGCCGTGGGGGTTATGGATATGCTTCGCTACCACAAATTCACCGTGGGCAAGGGCTGGATTCCGGAATACGGCTCCAGCGATGACCCCAAGCATTTCGGCAACCTGTATGACTATTCCCCTCTGCACAACCTGAAGGAAGGTCGCACCTATCCATCCACGATGGTCACCACCGCCGATCACGACGACCGCGTGGTGCCGGCCCATTCCTTCAAGTTTGCGGCCCGGCTGCAGGAGGTACACGACGGAGATAATCCGGTTCTTATCCGCATCGAGACCGATGCCGGGCACGGGGCCGGAAAACCGACCAGCAAGATCATAGAAGAGCAGGCCGATAAGTGGTCCTTCTTTTTCTACAATACCAACAGCCCGGTAAAATACCTGAAGAGCTAGCACGAACCGGAACAGGGGTGCTCGAGCGTGCAGTCCTGTTCCCTCTTTCCAAAGACCCTGATTCCCTGCCTATGAAAAAAAGCGAACTGCTCGCCCGCCTGGACCGGTTAAATACGGATCTCGACGAGTTCCTGACCGAGTTGGAATCGCACGACCAGTCTGTCCTCGACCGCCGCCCGGCTGAAGGGCGATGGTCTGTCATGGATGTGCTGCACCACCTGCACCTCGCCGAGGGCTATGCTCATAAGTACATTGCCAAAAAGCTCAGCTTCGATCCGGATATTCCCAAGGCCGATCTGAGTTCTCGCTTGCGAACTTCCCTCATGAGGGCTTTTTTCGCATCCCCGACCCGGCGAAAAGCCCCTGAAGCGGTCAATACCCCCAGCTTCCCGGAGGGGGTTCCGCTCAACCAATTACGCGAGGACTGGCTCGGGCAGCGCCGATCCCTTTACGAATACCTGCAGACCCTGGACGAGAAATGGATGAACAAGCAGGTGTACAAGCACCCCTTTGCCGGACGGCTCACCCTGGACGGCATGCTCACTTTCTTTGAATCACACCTGGCTCGCCACAAGAAACAGATAAAGCGCACCCTGGCCGAAGTGGGGTCGGCTGCCTGAGTTTGCGCATACAAACCGGTTTTCCATGAAAAGCTCAACCTGGATACCGGGAATTTTCAGTCGGAGTCGAGGCGCCAATACCGAATGGACTTCGCCATGGGGGGGCATACCCCCTTCGCCGGGTTAAGGCCTTTGATCCCGATGGGGAGAACCCAAAGATCCGCTGGAAGATCGAGGATCGATTCGGGATTCCGATCTGTCCTTGTTTCGCAGGATTTCTTTTACCCGTGTACTTAAAACCTCTTGCCGTATGAACATGAGCTTTCTGGACGATCTTTGGACTGAGATCCAATCCTATTACGATATCCTGATCCTGATCCTGCCCAGGCTGATGACGGGGTTCCTGATTTTCTTCTTTATATATCTCCTTGCCAATCGCATCCGAAAGATCGCGCGACGAAGCCTGAATGAGCGGCTGGATGATTCCCTGCTGGCCAACTTTCTGTCCAACTCCATCCGGACCATCATCCTTTTTATTGCCGGGCTCCTGTTCCTGAAGATATTGGGCATGGGAGGCATTGCCTCCAGTGTTCTGGCCAGCGCCGGCTTGGGAGCCTTTATCCTGGGTTTTGCGTTCAAGGATATAGGTGAAAACTTCCTGGCGGGCATTCTCCTGGCTTTCAACCGCCCGTTTTCTACCGGTGATATCATTTCCCTGGAAGGCATCGAAGGTGAGATTGTGGCGATGACCCTCCGGCAGATCCATCTGAAGACGCCCGACGGCAGAGATGTCTTCATCCCGAATGCCAATGTGCTCAAGCAACCCCTGATCAACCTGACCATAGACGGTGACCTGCGCTTCGATTTCACCCTGGGGTTTGACTACGGGTCGGACATGGACAAAGCGATACAAATTGTGCTGGATACGCTGAACGAAGTGCCGGGCATCATGACCGAACCCCGAAAACCCTTCGTCATGATCAACGAACTGGGCTCCAGTACACTCAACCTCACCTGTTACTACTGGATCGATGCCTTCGACCCCGAGGTGTCGGCGGCGAAGGTGAAGAATCAGGCCGTCGAACGCGTTCTGAAGGCTCTGGAAGAAGCCGGCTACTACATGCCGTCGGATATTCTGGAGGTCAAAAACTACCGGGGCGATGATCTAAAAGCGCTGACCCGTTCTCATTCGCCTCAGCCTTGACCGGCTTTTTTCTCTTGCTCGATTTCCATGAGGCGTTCGATAACCTCGCCCAGTTGTTCGGCTCCGATCCGCTTGGAAAGGATCTTTTTCTCCTCGTCGAGAATGTAAACCTGAGGTGTTGACTTGAGGTAGTATTTCCCCATGAAGCGGGAGCGATTATAGGGATCTACTGCGTGCAGCCAATCCTGGATTCCTTTTTCGTCTACGTATTCCCAACACTCGGGCACTTCATCTGTCAGCTTGGCACAGACCGCAAAAAGCGTCACGCCTTTGTCCTTGTACTCCTCGTAAAAAGTTTTCATGTGGGGAGTGGATTTTTTACACACTCCGCAATCATATCGCCAAAAGTAAAGGACTGTATAGGGCGATTCCACTTCGTGCAGGCGGATCTTACTCCCGTCGCGCTTTTGCATTTCGATATCCGGTGCGACCTTGCCGATGAGAAGCGGCTCCAGGCTCCGGGCATTGTCCAGGATCTTTTCGAGCTGTTCTTCGTCGGTCCAATGCGCGATGCCGGTTTTGTAGTATGTGTTAACCAGGTGAACGTATACGGCATCCATGCCGACGATCTTGGAGCCCGCAGCCTCGTTGAGGTAGTGAACGAGGTAGAATTGGAGGGTTTCCTCCGCAGGTTTCATCTCCTCCAGCACGCGCTCGATGGCCCGGGCTATGGTATCCGGATGTTGGACCACCATCTTGTGGACGTAGGTATCCACGCGATCGAAAAGAAAAGGGGTGCGCAGCAAGCGGGGGTCGGCCAGATCAATGTGATCGAAATAATGCTTTTGGCTGTACCGCCATTTCTTGATCTGGGCATCTTCGCCATCCGAATCTTCAAACTCCGGTACAAAAACGGGCATATTGGCCTTGATGACGGCAGCCACCAGGCTTCCCGCATGCTCCGAGACCAGGTTCTCCTGATAGGCTTGTACCTTCTCGTTCAAGGCTTCGAGCTGCGCCTCCAGCTTTTGCTTTCCGGCCTCGTCTGTCTCGGTTTCCAAGCGAGCGCGCAGGTCGTCGGCCTCCGGCCGCTTTTCGCCGAGAAAGCGCAGGTATTTATAAAGAATCTCGTTGTTGAACGAACCCTCGAAACGGATCGAGCCGGTAATGTCATCCGTCCGGGCCCGAAGCCCGAAATGCTGATCGCCTTCATCGATCAGGATCTGAAAGTACTGGTTGTCGGGCGGCATGACCACCAGATACACCCCGCCGGGAAGAGGCTCGTCGTTTTGAAACACGAAAGCGCCTTTTTCGCCTCGGCGGACGGTATCCCGGATAAACTGTTTGTTGCCGTAGTAATAGGCCAGGTAAAGCTCATCCTGTGCAAAGCCGTCGAGCTGTACGGAGATCTCGTAACCGGATTGGGCCTGGGACGAAAAGACCGAGGCAAACAGGAGGCCGAGCAGGATGGTAGTGAACCGCAAATGCTTCATGAGTCGTGGCATTCAGTTTTTGGACGAGGCACAAATATGCCAAGAAACGCAGGAACCGACCAGCCTGTTTAGAGGTCTTTAACAGGATTTTGCCTACGGTCTAATCCTTGCCCTTGCCGTTGTCTTTTTGCAGGGCCTGCGCCTTTCGGCGAGCCTCTTCCACTTGTTTTTCCAGTTCGCGAAGCTGGCGGTCCGATTTCTCTTTTTCAGCCTGGAAGCGCTCGCGTTCGCGGGCAATCTCCAGCGCTGTATTTTCTTTTACCTGATTGATCTGTTCGCGCGCCTTTTGGCGAGCCTGATAGACTTCGTCCGAGGATTCCTTTTCCGTTCGGGTGATTTCCTCCAGGCTCTTCTGCCGCGCCTCCTCTGCTTCCTTTTTGTAGCGGTCCACAAGGGTCTCCGCTTCTTCACGGGCTTCCTCGGCCTGCTTTTTCAGCTCGGCCATTTCACTTGCCGTCTGCTTGCGCAGCAGGTCGAGTTCGGCCTGCAGGCCGGCCTGTTCCCGTTCCTGGTTTTGCCGGATCTCCGCGACAGTCCGATTGGTTTCTTCGGTCACCTGCGCGATCTGGTGAGCCGATTCCTCTTTCACGCGGGCAATGTCATCGGCAGCTTGTTGCTTGACCTGGCCGAGCTGCTGGGCGTAGAGCTCCTTTTCAGCGGCCAGCTTGGACTTCAGCTCCTTGAGCTGTTGGGCTGTGGCCTGGCGGGTAGCGGCCAGTTCGTCGGCGGCTTGCTGGCGGGCCGTGGCCAGTTCGTCGGCCAATCGCTCTTTTTCTTCGGCAGCTTCTTCCCGAAGCCGCTGAAGCTCCTCGGCCTCTTCGCGCTGGAGTTTGGCCACGGCCTCGGCCTGCTGGCGCCTTGCTTCGGCCACTGCCATTGCAGACTCCTCTTTCACCCGCGCTTCCTGTTCTTTAACCCTGGCGATCTCCTCGGCGGCACGCCGCTTGATCTGAGCGATCTGTTCGGCTGCTTTCTCCTGCACCTCGGTAAGCTCGCTGGTTTTTACCTGAGTTTGCTTTTCCTTTTCAGCATTTGCGCGAGCGATGGCATCGGTGGCCTCTTTCTGTATGCGGCGTATCTCATCCCGGGCCGCCTGCTGAGCCTGGTTGACCTCCTGTGCGTAATCGTCCTTGGCTTTTTCCGCCATTTGTCCGGCTTCCCGAACCCGGGTAGCCGACTCCTTCTGCGAGCGAGCGATCTCCTCCTGCGATTGTTGGCGAGCCTGTTGTACGGCTGCTGCGGCTTCGCGCCGTTCTTCGTCCTCGCGCGCCTTGGCTTCCGCTATGGCGGCTTGCAATTCCTGCTCGATGCGAGCCAATTCGTCGGCAGCGCGCTGGCGCGCTGCCGCAATTTCTTCGGCGATGCGTTCCTTTTCCTGCTTGGCCTGTTCGCGTGCCTCAGCCACTTTGCGCGCTTCCTCTTCCTGGATTTCCTGAATGGTCATGGCCGAACGTTCGCGGGCGGCTTTCACTTCTTCCACCGTCGTTTGCCGGGTGCTGGCAATCTCCGACTGGGCGGCTGCCTTTTCTTTCAGCACCTCTTCCTTAAGCAAACTGATCTGGTTGGCAGCTTTTTCCTGAAAACGGCTCACCTCCCGGGCCGCTTCCTCTTTTTCCCGGGCGACCCGCTCCCGCAACTCAGCCACCTCTGCGGCACTCTTCTCTTCGGCTTCCAGCTTCGCTTCAGCGGCCCGCCGACGGGCTTCGGCCACTTCCACGGCAATTTTCTCTTTTTCCAGCACGGCCTGTTCGCGGGCCCGGGCAATCTCATTGGCCGTTTCTTCCTGCATACTCAGGATGCGCTGAGCTACCTCCTTTTGCGTGAGATTCAACTCTTCCAGCGTTTGCGTTTGCGCTTCTTCGGCTTTCTGCCGGGCATTTTTGACGGTGGTACTGGTTTCCTCCCGAATTTCGTCCAGCGTCCGCTTGGCATTTTCCCGGGCGCTAGCCACCTCATCGGCATACTCCAGCTTGGCGAGTTCCAGCTTGCTGCGCGCTTCTTCAATCTCGCGAGCCGCCTCTTCGCGGATGCGCGCTACCTCTTCGGCGGATTCCGTCTGCGCTTTCCGGATCTCTTCCGCTGCTTTGGCCCTGGCCGCCTCCACTTCCGAGGCCAGCTTGGATTTTTCGGCCTCGGATCGCTCGCGCGTGGCTTCCACCTCGGTTACGCTCTGGGCCTTGGCCTCGGCTATGGCCTCGTCGGCCCGTTGGCGGGCTTCCAAGACCTCCTGAGCGTACTGCTCTTTCTTGTGCGCGGCCTGCTCCCTGGCGCGAGCCACTTCTTCCAGCAGTTGGCTCTTGATCTGTGCCGCCCGCTTTTTTTCCGCTTCAATTTCGGCCCGCAGCTGCTTTTTCACGGCGGCGAGATCCTGTTGCAGGCTGCGCACTTCGGGGTCGTTGCCCGCATTTACCGGCGGCGTATTCGCCGAAGCCTGGGGCAGCCCGGGCGGCTGCCCGGGTACGGCCCGCTGGCCCTGCTGCGGAACCATATTCACCGGCTTGCCGTCGATCTCCTCCAAGGTGGCGCGAGAAGAGACCCTCGTTTGATCCAGGTTGTTGAGAAAGCAATTTGCCGATTCCATCAATTGCCCTTGCCGGCTGGGATTGATGGTAAACTTGCGCATGATGTTGCTGATGTTGTTTTTGATGAAGATGGTGCTGATCCGGGTGGATGCAAACCACTCCATGGCCGCCAGGTTGAGCTGGAGGAAATTGTGGTGCACGGGCGTAGGACCGGAGCGATCCAACTCGCCCATATCCACAAAGCGAAAACTTTTGCGCAACTGGTTCTGATCGATGAAAATGATCTCGTCCTCCGGGTTGAACTCCACCCCGCCCTTGGAGTAGACTTTCGCGAGAATGCCCCGGTCGTTGCTGATGAACTCCAGCCCGTAGCTGTAGTCGGCACGCACAACGAAGATCAGCGGCTCGGTATGTAGGATGTGGGTTCCGCCCGCATTTTGATCTTTGGCAATCCATTCGCTGCACGGGGTCTGGGCCCGCAAAGCGTTAGCAACCAAAGTGAGCGAGACGACAAAAAAGAAGTAAAGGCTTTTGGGCATAACAGTTCATTGATTTGGCAGGGAAAGCATATTTACCACTAAAGTAACAGGAATACACATGATGTGCCAAACGCGATTCGGTCTGGGCTTCGTTTTTCAAAACCTACTGGGGCTAACTGGAATGCAAAGGGGGTCGTCGTGCAGATAACAAATATAACACGGCCATTCGAATGGCTACTCCATTTTCCACCTGCTGCAAAATGATGGAATGATCGCTGTCGGCTACGTCTGAGGTGATCTCCACCCCGCGATTGATCGGCCCCGGATGCATGATCACAATGGGTTTGTCCAACTGATCCAGTAAACCTTTGTGGATGCCGAAAAATTGTGCGTACTCGCGCAGAGAGGGAAAATAGCGAAGCTCCTGGCGTTCCAACTGAATGCGAAGTACATTGGCCACATCGCACCAGCGGAGGCTATCCAACAGGTCGTAAGAAACCTCTACTCCCAAACTGCGAATGTACTTGGGAATGAGCGTAGGCGGGCCGCAGACCCTGACCTTTGCCCCCAGTTTTTGAAGGCAAAAGACATTGCTCAGAGCGACCCGGGAATGCAGGATATCTCCGAAGATGGCGACCTTTTTTCCGCGCAGATCACCCAGAACCTCCTGCATGGAAAAGGCATCGAGCAAGGCCTGCGTAGGGTGCTCGTGGGTGCCGTCGCCGGCATTGACGATGTTGGCCTGGATGTGGCGGGCGAGGAAGTGATGGGCGCCAGGGGCCGGATGCCGCATCACCACCATATCGACCTTCATCGACAGAATGTTTTTTACCGTATCGAGAAGTGTTTCCCCCTTGCTGACCGAAGAGGAAGAAGCCGAAAAATTGACCACATCGGCAGAGAGGCGTTTTTCAGCCAGTTCAAAGGAAATGCGCGTGCGGGTAGAACTTTCGAAAAAGAGGTTGGCAATGGTAACATCCCGCAGGGACGGCACCTTTTTGATCGGCCGGTTAATGACCTCTTTGAACTCCAGGGCCGTATCAAAAATGAGTCGGAGATCGGATTCGGTCAGGTATTTGATCCCCAAAAGATGACGGGTGCTGAGTTGTTGGACGTCTTTTTCGGAAGCCATAATCAGTCGTCTAGCTCGCTTTTGTCAGGGAATAAAAGCACCTGGTCGTGCCCGTCCTTATCTTTCCAGTTGACCTTAACATAGGCCTTGTCTACCGCATCTACCGTCACGCCCACGTAATTGGCCTGAATCGGTAACATGCGGTTGAAGCGGCGATCGACCAGAACGAGTAACTCCACTTCCCGGGGTCGGCCGTAATGGTTCAGGGCGGTGAGGGCAGCCTGTACCGTCCGGCCGGTGTACAGCACATCGTCAATCAGGATGACCCGCCGGTCTTCCACCAGAAAATCCATTTCGGTGGTGTTGGCCCGCAGGGGTTTATCGCGAATGCGAAAATCGTCCCGGTAAAAGGTGATATCCAGCTTGCCATGCAGCAGAGACAGCTCCGGCTGGAGCTCCCTGAGCCGCTCGACCAGACGCTGGGAAAGCATTACGCCTCGCTGCTGAATACCCACCACGCAAGTATCCTGAAAGTTATCGTAGCGCTCGATAAGCTGCTGGCAAAGCCGGTCGATCGTGAGGGCAAACCGCTCTTCGGCAATAATGAGGCGCTCCTTTTCCATAATAGCGCTAATATACGAGCATTCCCGCAGCCTGTTTTTTCTTCCCCTCCGTTAAACTTCCAAACCGGATCTGCCTCTAAGGATGCGAAGGTGCACCTCATTTCCCAAGATCTTTTTGAAAATCAAACACGGAACCATGACCATCAGAATCTTTTTTTTCCTGCTGATCGCAGCTACCGGGCTAACTCTCAACAGTTGCAGTGAAGACGAGAATGAGTTGCAACCCAATACCGAAGACCTGAATGCGCGCACCAGTGAAGACCTGGCCCAGGGGCAAGATATGCTGGAAGACCTGGAGGCCGAGGTAGACCTCATGCTGGAGACCCGCGGCAGCGACCAAAACTGCGCCACTGTCACCGTCGTACCCGACAATGGAAGCTATCCGCGCATCGTCACCATCGATTACGGCCCGGATGGCTGTACCGGCCCGAACGGCCGGCTGCGCAAGGGGCAGATCGTGATCAATGTGAGCGATACGCTTCGCAACCCCGGCGCTACCCGCTCGGTAAGCCTGGTCGATTTCTCCATTGACGGCGCTGCCGTTGAAGGTAGCAAGACGCTGACCAACCTGAGCACTGACGACACCCCTGCTTACGGACGGGAGGCCTCTTTCAACATCACATTCCCGGACGGCAGCACGGCCGAATGGACTACCTCGCAAACCTACCGCATCGTGGAAGGGAGCGAAACGCCCACCCGGCTCGATGACGTCCTTCAGGTGGAAGGCTCCTTCAGCGGAAGCAACCGCGACAATGCGACCTTTTCAGCCTTGATCACCGAACCGCTGACCAAACGCAAGTTTTGCCGGTTCATAGAGCGCGGGGTGATCGAGATCGATCGAAACGGCACCCCGTTTACCCTGGACTTTGGAAACGGTGCATGTGACCGATTCGCTACCCTAACCCTACCCAACGGCCTCGAACGCATCATTAGCCTGCGCCCCTGGTGGCTCTAGCGATTTGCGGATCGCACACAACCACCATAAGGTCGCTTCCAAGCCGGAAGCGGCCTTTTTTAGTTTTTTTGCTTCTTGGCCCAGGTATCCTTCAGGGTAACCGTTCGATTGAAGATCAATGACTCTTCGGTGCTGGACTCATCCACGCAGAAATATCCGAGGCGCATGAACTGGAAGGTATCGCCCGCCCGGGCAGCCTTGAGGCTGGGCTCGGTATAGATGGGATCGACCAGCTTCAGGGATTCGGGATTGACGAAATCCAGATACGTCTTGCCCTCTTCTTCAAAGGCGGTCGGATCCGCCTCGGTGAACAGGCGATCGTAAAGGCGAGCCTTGGCCTGAAACGCATGCGGTATACTCACCCAGTGCAGGGTGCCCTTGGCCTTGATGCCGGAAGTATCCTGCCCACTGCGGCTATCGGGATAATAGGTGCAGTGCACCTCCGTAACCTCTCCGGTGTCGGGATCCTCTTCATAGCCTTCGCAATGCAGAATGTAAGCCCCTTTGAGGCGCACGTTTCGGCCCGGTGCCATCCGGAAGTACTTCCGGTTCGGCGCTTCCTTTTTGAAGTCCTCCCGCTCGATGTACAGTTCACGGCTGAAGGGCATGTTCCGGCTTCCGGCAGATTCGTCTTCCGGATTATTCTCAACGGTCATTTGTTCTTCCTGCCCTTCCGGATAGTTGGTGATGACCACCCGGAGAGGATCCAGCACGGCCATTACCCGGGGCGCCGTGCGATTGAGCTCCTCGCGTACGGTAAACTCCAGCAGAGCGTAGTCGATGACGTTGTCGCGGCGAGCCACGCCGGCCCGGCCGCAGAACTCGCGGATCGCCGCTGCGGGAAAACCCCGGCGCCGCATACCGGCTATGGTGGGCATGCGCGGGTCGTCCCAGCCCTCTACGTAACCTTCCTCGACCAGCCGCAACAGTTTGCGCTTGCTGGTGATGACGTATGAGACGTTCATGCGGGCAAATTCGATCTGGCGGGAGGGAAACAGGCCCAGCTTTTCAATAAACCAGTCGTAGAGCGGCCGGTGATGGCGAAACTCCAGCGAACAGAGCGAGTGCGTGATCTCTTCGATGGCATCGCTCTGGCCGTGAGCGAAGTCGTACATGGGATAGATCACCCATTCGTCGCCGGTGCGATGGTGGTGCATGCGCTTGATGCGATACATGATGGGATCCCGCAGGTGCATGTTGGGCGAACGCATATCGATTTTGGCCCTGAGCACCCGGCTGCCATCGGGGAATTCCCCCTTGCGCATGCGCGCAAACAAGTCCAGGTTCTCCTCTACAGTCCGATCGCGATAAGGGCTTTCGATACCGGGTTTGGTAGGCACGCCCTTCATCTCGGCGATCTCCTCGGGCGTGCTGTCGTCCACGTAAGCCAGCCCATCGCGAATGAGTTGTACGGCCAACTCGTAGAGCCTTTCAAAATAATCGGAAGCAAAATACTCCCGCTCATCCCAGTCATAGCCCAGCCAGCGAATATCCCGGCGAATGGCCTCTACGTATTCCGTGCTCTCTTTCTCGGGGTTCGTATCGTCAAAGCGAAGGTTGGTCTCGCCGCCGTATTTCCCGGCCAGCTCGAAGTTCACATAGATGGCCTTGGCGTGTCCGATATGCAGGTAGCCGTTGGGTTCCGGCGGGAAACGGGTGTGCACCCGGCCGCTGTGCTTGCCGGATTCCAGGTCTTCTTCGATGATCTGTTCAATAAAATTGAGCGATTCCTTGGTTTCCTGACTCATACTAGCCGTCGTTCTGGTTTTGTTTTGTGGTGCCCGGTCAACAAAAAAGGATCGGTCGATTTCGCGTTTCGTACCGGTTACATGCGATCGGGCATTTCAATGCCCAGCAGATCCATGCCGTTCTTCAGCACCCGGGCGACCGCCATACTCAACTGCAGGCGAAAAGCCATAGCCTCTTGACTGTCAGCGCGCAAAATAGAGTGATCGTGATAAAACTTGTGGTACGCCTTGGCGAGGTCGTAGCAGTAGTTGGCTACTTCCGAGGGGTCGTACTGTTCGGCAGCCTGCCGGATGGCTTCGGGGAACGCATGCAGGCGGGCGATGAGGTCCCGCTCGTCGATCAGGAGTTCCGCATACCCGGCGGCGGCTTTTTCGTCCAGCTCGCCGGCTTTGCGCAGCACCGACTGGATACGCACATAGGCATTCTGCACATACGGACCGGTTTGCCCTTGCAGATCCACCGATTCCTTGGGGTCGAAGACCATCCGCTTTTGCGGGTGCACCTTTACGATAAAGAACTTGAGCGCTGCCAACCCCACCTTGCGAACAATTTCTTCCTGTTCCTCCGGGCTCAGATCGGCGATGGTCCCCCGGTCCAGGCTGTTCGTACGAGCTTCCTCGATCACTTCGGCGATGAGGTCATCGGCGTCAACCACCGTGCCCTCGCGCGATTTCATTTTGCCGGTCGGAAGGTCTACCATACCGTAGGAAAGGTGGTAAAGCCCATCGGCATAAGGCTCCTCAATTCGCTTCAGAATCTCAAACAAGACCTGAAAGTGATAGTTCTGTTCGTCGCCCACCACGTATACCATACGGCGGGCTCCGTAATCGTCATAGCGCATCCGGGCAGTACCCAGGTCCTGGGTCATATACACTGAGGTGCCGTCGCTTCGAAGCAGGAGTTTGTGGTCCAGCTTGGCGTTCTCCAGATCGATCCAGACCGAGCCGTCCTCCTTGCGGTAGAAAACCTCGTTGCCCAGCCCCTCCTCCACGATATCCTTGCCGGACAGATAGGTGTCGGACTCGTAGTAGGTCTTGTGAAAATTCACGCCGAGTTTTTGGTAGGTCTCGTCAAAGCCCTCGTAAACCCAGCCGTTCATTTTCTTCCACAGCGCCACCGTATCCGGCTCGCCGGCCTCCCACTTCAGGAGCATATCGCGCGCTTCGGCCCCCAGTTTCGAATACTCGTTGAAATAGGTATTCTTAAAGGCCCTGAAAAAGTCTTTTTCCGTCTGATCCGCCTTTTTCTTATCGCGCAACACAGCCTGGCCGGCTTCGCTCTGCTGCCAGGCCAGGTACTCCTCCTGAAACTTCTGCTCAAAAAGCACGTAGAATTTTCCGACGAAATGATCGCCCTTAACGCCCGATGAGTCCGGCGTCGTTCCTTCTCCGTATTTCAGCCAGGCCAGCATACTTTTGCAAATGGCGATCCCCCGGTCATTGACGATCTGCACGCGCACCACCTCATAGCCCGCTGCTTCGTACAGGCGCGAGACCGACCAACCCAGCAGAATGTTTCGGATGTGCCCCAGGTGAAGCGGTTTATTGGTGTTGGGCGAAGAAAACTCCACCATGAATCGCTCATCCCGGGCGGGTTGCAGGCCGTAGCCGTCGTCCTTGTAAACCTCCTGCAAAAAATCCCGCCAGTAGGCGTCGGAAATTGAAAGATTGAGGAAGCCCTTGATCACATTGAAATGCGTGACCGGATCGAGGTGATCCTGCATCCACTCGCCCAGTTCCCTGCCGATCTCCTCCGGTTTTTTGCGGGCCAGCCGGGTAAAGGGAAAAACGACTACCGTATAGTCGCCTTCGAATTCCTTCCGGGTTGTGCTCAGGGTCACCTGCCCGGAATCTACCTCCTGGCCGTACAGTTCGCGGATCCCTTCCAAGACCCCCTGCTCGAGGGTGTGCACAATAGACATACTCCAGAATTAGGGCGTGTATGAAAGCCACAAAGGTAGAACAATTCGGGCGAGAAAGCAGATGCGGAAAAGGAGGTTTACAAAGGGCTATTCCTCCTCGTCAGGCTGTAGGAAAAAAGAAAAGTGGGTCTTTCCGTAAGTGCGCACTTGCCAGAAGTGAGGGTGGGTCTCGAACTGGTGATGTGGGTTGTGCTCCAGCACCAGCCAGCCGCCGGGCCCAAGCAAGCCATGGGAGAAGATTTCGTCGGGTATAGTATCCAGTGTGGGCAGGGGATAGGGCGGACCGGCAAAGATGTAGTCGAACTGCTCCGGACACCGGCCCATGAAGCGAAAGACATCGCTGCGCACCACGCGGAGGTAATCGCTGATGCCCAGTTTTTCGGCAGTTTGCTTCACAAAAGCTACGCAAGCCGGAAAGTTGTCGACATACGTGGCGTCGGTGCAGCCCCGCGAGATGAATTCGTAAGCATGTGATCCCGTACCTCCGAAGAGGTCCAGCATTTTTACCTCGCTGAAATCGAGGTGGTTTTGTAAAATGTTGAACAGGCCTTCCTTGGCAAAGTCGGTGGTGGGCCGGGTGGGCCACTTATCGGCAGGAGGGTAAAAACGGCGGCCCTTGAATTTGCCGGAAATAATTCGCATAGTTCAAGCGCTCAGGTTGAAAAGATCAAAAAACCAGTACGTGGGATGCCGGCGCAAGGCATCTCCAAGGTGGATCGATGGCTCGAAGTCCAGAAAGTCCGGCCGGGCCAGGTAGGGAGCGATGGTCTGATAAAACTGCCCGCGGGGATCGATCCGGCCGCTCAGGCGGACGGATTGACGGCTCGGCGATACGCCCATGTGATCAAACAAAAGGAGGATGTAGTACACGGCATCCTCAGCAGAACGAACCGGAAAAAGGTTGCAATACTTGAGTTGAGCATTTTCCAGGGCACCAAGCCAAAGGTGCCGGTGAAGAAAGTGAACATGCAGGTACGGCTCGTCTGAGGGCAAGCCCAACTTTTGGATCCCCCGAAGCAGTATGGTGGACAGGTGTTGCAAGCCCTCGCCCGGAAGAGGCGCCATTCGGACCAGATCCTCCGGATACAAAAAAACGTTGAGGTTGTCGAATGCCTCCAGGGAGTTGGTCAGCAATTCGTCGCCCGGCATAACCGGGGTCAGATGCTGAAGGTATTTTTCCTTTTCGCTCTCGCGAAATAATCGCCGGGGAATGAAGGTATGTTTGGGATAAATGAGACCGCGATGCACCCGGCGGTAGTTGGCTCGCAGGCTCTCTTCATTTTCTACGATCGTGGCCAATTCTTCGAGCCGGTCCAGATGGTATTCTTTCAGAGCCAGAACATGGCCCTGAGCATCGCGGACCAGCCATGCAAAACTGTCCATGCCGTAAAGGATGGACAGTTCGCAATCCGGACTGAGCTGACCGGAAAAAGTAGGTTCTATGAGCTCGAAGTTTACTCCCAATTGCCGGCCAGTTTTGGCGTATTCAAATCACCAAATTTGATGATACTGTTGGGGTCATAGGACTGATCATAGCGGGCATAGGAGGCATCTGCGTATTTACCCATAAAGACGTTGCGGGGAATTCCCACCTCCACTACATTCACTTTCGTGCTTTGGTAGATAGCTGTATCGGCCTTTATGTCAAAGGTTTTGCCTTTGCCATAAGGTACATAGGCCAGCGAATCCAGAGAATTGAGGTTGAGCGCGGTCAATACGCTGTCATAGGCGGCGCGGAAGGTAGTGTCGTAAGAGATCTCTCCTACATAGCTGGGATCATCCGGGTCGCCGATCACCTTGATGATCCGGAAACTATCTTTCCGGAGTACATAGGTGAGCGAGTTAAAGGAACCGGCGAAGCCGCCTTTGATGTCCCGATAATATTCCTGAGCCGAGCGGATCTGGCGAAGCTTGTCAATAACGGCACGCTCGCGTTTTTCGCGTTCGGCTTTGAATGCGATGGGCTCCTCAATACTCTTGTACAGTACCCAAATGAGCAAACAAATGATGACGAAAAGGGCCAGGTTGACGGCAATTCTCATTTCTCCGGTTAGTTTTAAGGTGCTATGAAATGGTTCCTTTAGTTCTGCAATCAGCCGGGTTCTGCTTGGATCATGTGGCTTTTTCCTTCCAATTGCGCTCCTTTCTCAACGTGAAGTACGGAGGCCTGGATATCACCGACAATCACGGCGCCTTCCATGAGGTGAAGCAGTCCTTCCACCACAACATTTCCCCTAATCTGTCCTAAAATCACTACTTCCCGGGCGCGAATGTTGCCTTCAATCCGCCCCTTTGCACCCAGCACCAATTTTCGTTGGCAGCTCAGGTCTCCAACCAGCACTCCATCCATACGGATGCTTTCCGCTGAGGTAAGGTTGCCTTCGAGTTGGGTACCGGACGAGATAATACAGGTCGAATCAGCATCCCGGCCCGGGATACCATTGAGGTTTTCCGCTTTTCGTTTCTTGGTCGGTATCGCCATGCGAACTGGGGAGTTTAGGTGCCGTTTCCTTACGGGAAAGGACCGTACCTTCGCGCTTCAAATATAGTCTTTTCGTCTAACTCGCAAGCATGGGTATAGTGATTTTGGGAATTGAAAGCTCCTGCGACGACACGGCTGCCGCCGTCTGGCAAGGCGACAGCCTGCTCAGCAATATCGTAGCCAGCCAGGCCGTACACGAGCAGTACGGAGGTGTTGTGCCCGAAGTGGCCTCCCGCGCGCATCAGGAACAGATCGTGCCCGTAGTGGATGTAGCCCTCCAAAAGGCCGGTATTTCCGTTGAGGAACTCAGCGGGATAGCCGTCACGCGGGGGCCGGGCCTGCTCGGATCCCTCATGGTGGGCGTTTCTTTCGCCAAAGCCCTGGCCCTGAGCCTGGATGTTCGCCTCATCGAGGTCAACCACATGGAAGCCCATGTACTGGCCCACTTCATTGAGCCGCCCCGGCCCCGCTTTCCCTTACTCTGCCTTACGGTGTCGGGTGGTCATACCCAGATCCTGCGGGTGACCGACCACCTGGCCATGGAGCAACTGGGCCAAACCCTGGACGATGCCGCCGGTGAAGCCTTCGACAAAACGGGCAAGCTGTTGGGCCTCCCCTACCCGGCCGGCCCCCACATCGACCGTCTTGCCCGCCGGGGCAGCCCCCGCTTCGACTTTCCCGAACCGCAGATCCCGGGCCTGAACTTCAGCTTCAGCGGCCTGAAAACGGCCATCCTGTATTTCCTGAAACGGGAGCTGAACAACGATCCCGACTTCATCGAAAAGAACCGGGCCGACATCTGCGCCAGCGTACAGGCCCGCATCGTATCTATTTTACTGCACAAGCTGATCCAGGCCTCGGAAGAGACCGGCATCCGCGAGATCGCCATATCGGGGGGCGTATCGGCCAACAGCAGCCTGCGGGCGGCGATCGAGCGCACGGGAAACGACAAGGGCTGGAGTACCTACATACCCAAACTGGAATACTGCACCGACAATGCCGCCATGGTCGCCATCACGGGCTACTACAAATACCGGAAAGGCGAATTCGCCGGCCAGGATATGGCGCCCCTGGCCCGCTGGCAGGTGGGGGGAACGAGGAAGGAAACGGAATAGTGCAATACCGGAAAGATGGAATGTTGGAAGAGTGCATGCCTGCCATGCATTCAGGAGGAAGAGCTGGTGGGAGCAAAGGCCCGGATATTCGGCTTCGCATGGGTCTGCACCGCCAGACCTGAAGGAGGGCCGACACTCCCCCCTACTTACCGTAAGCCTGCCCGGCTGCCTACATCTCGCCGATGATCTTTCGCTTCATCTGCTCGAATTCCTCCTCGGAGATGATGCCTTCCTTTTTCAGGTCGGCCAGTTCCTTGAGGCGCTGTACGATGTCCTTCTCGATCTCCTTGGCGCGGGCTTCTACATCGAAAGCAGCCCCTTGGGGCTTTTCTTCGGGCGCTTCTTGCTTCATGGTTTTTTCCACTTCCTCCTGCTCCTTCTTCCAATCCTTGACGATCTTTTTGCCCTTCTCGAATTTTTCGTCGTAGATCTTTTTCAGCCGGGCCGGATCGAAATCCAGGATGGTGCCGCCGGATGCAAAATGCTTTTTAAAGACCTCGCCCAGGGCGTAGGTGCTGGCGCCGGCAAAGACCGAGACGGTCACCCCGCCTAAGATGGAACCCACGCCCGGTATGAGTTTTACTACGCTGCCCGCCCCAATGCGGGCCAGGGTAGAGCTGGTGAGCGAGGTGACGATAGCCTTGCCCCGGGTTTCGGAGAAATCCACCTCGTACACCTTGCACAGCTGACGGATCATGTCGAGCTGGATGGCGCTCACTGCAAATACATCGGCGACCAGCACGGGGATCATCCCGGCGCCCATGGACCAGATCACGTGGTTGCGCACCACGGTGCTGGCGTGCTTGTCCTTATCCGTTTTATCGCTCATAAAAGCGTCTTTGAGTTGTTTGCCTGCCTGGTCAAATACTTTCTTCGGATCCATAGTTTTTAATTCTGCCGTGAAAATGCATTCCTCTGATCAAGAGAACACATCTAATCGACCATTGGGTTGCATGGAGCGATAAACGCCGCTTCAGTCAATGCGCAGGCGCATGCCTTCCGAGTGGCTGGTGAACTCGGGCGCGTACATGCACTGTATGGTCGTGAGCCCGTTCGAAAAGTCGCCCTCCAGCACGGCCCGCAGGGGGTATTCGAAGACGTAGGTGCCCCGCGGCAGCCGCTCGAAGAAAAAGTGGGTGGCGGCATCCTTGGTGCTTTCGTAATACCCCAGGGCGCCCTGCCATTTGTACTGGCTCAGTACGTTGACCGGCTCCAGGCCGCTGGCGCGGTGGTCTTTCATGTGCACGTAGCTCATATCGCGATCCACGCGCAGCTCAATGCGCACGATCAGCTTGTCGCCGGGATGCAGGACGGCGCCTTCATCCAGGGCCTTCAGCTCGGGCCCGCGATCGCCGGTCACTTCTTTGAACAGGCGCTTTTCCAGCTTGAGCGGGGTGTCTTCAAAGAGGTCCACCTTGTCCATATCTTCCAGATACTGCCAGTACAGACCGCCCCAGGCCGGCACATCGTTCTTATTGCGCACGCGCACCCGAGCCAGGCCGGGCTCGATCTCGCCGGGCTCCCAGGCCACCTGATAGTAGCCGGTGCCCGCTTCGGCCGAGCGCATGGCCGTTTCCAGGCGCGGCTCGTAAGCCGAGCTGGGCAGATCGGGGAAGCGCACCTCGGCCAGTTCGGTCTGGGCCAGCCAGCTTTCGGGCCCTTCCTCCTCACCGGTCACCAGCAGGGCATAGACGGCTGCGGCCGTAGCCTTGGTAGTATGCCAGCGGTTGGTCTGCTTGTTCTTCAGCAGCCAGGTGCGCATGTCGTCCAGCCAGTCGCGCTCCTGCCCGGTCTCAGCAAAGAGTTCGATGAGCAGGGCTTGCTCCTCGATGTTGTGCTGAAACCAGAACCAGCCGCGATCCGGCTTCCAGTATCGCCCCAGGTCCGGCTTCACGATGGCGCGTTCCCGGAGCGAGGCCAGGATACGGCCGGTGGTCTCCGCTTTTTTCCAGCGGTGCAGGGCCAGCCCGATGAGCCCCTGCTGGTAGGCATTGCGGTCGGTCCAGTACGCCTGTGCCTGCCCCACATAGTAATCGCGCGCCTGCTGCACGGCATCGGCCATGGGCATATTGGGGAAAAAACTGCGCGTGTACATCCAGTGGACGTGAATGGGCTGGAGGTGGTCGTCGTCCCAGCCGGTCTTTTCTTCGCTCACCCGTTTTTCCAGTTCCTGATAGCTCTTCAGCAGCGCCTGATCGGTGAAGGCGATCGCCTGATCCAGCAGGCGGTACTGTTCGGGATCGCCTTCCGGATTGATCACGCCCAGCTGGCTGAGGTGCCCCAGGCTTTCCAGCACGTACTGGGTGATGTACCAGCTGGACCGCCCGCCGGGAAACCAGGGGTAGCCGCCGTCGGGGGCCTGCCGCTCGCGCAGCTTGGCCAGGGCCTCGGTCTGCTCGCCGGCCATGCGGTTGAGGTCGAACAGCAGGGCGATGCGCTCCTGCTGGGCCTTTTCATTCTGGGCATCCAGCAGCCAGGGGGTTTCTTCCAGCAGCACCTGCTTGAGCTCCTCATTGCGGGCCAGGGGGCTCTCCAGGTCGCCGGCGCTGCGCCACTGTTCAAAGACGGTACGCAGGCGCGGATTGCTGGTGGCTGCCGCACTGGCCAGGGCATTGGCGTAGTAGCGGTTCACGATCTGCTCGGTGCATTCGTGCGGGTATTCCATCAGGTACGGCAGGGCTTTCACGGCCAGCCAGGCCGGATTGGAGGTCATCTCCAGCGCAAAGGTCTTGGATTCCAGGGTTTCGGACTGCGCGGCCTTTTCCATGGCGGCAAAGGTGAAGGTCTCGGTCTCCTTGCTGCGCAGGGAGATGGGCATGGTTTCGGTCACCAGCGTCCGGTTGGTGAGTACGGGCAGGCTGTTCTCTTCCCCATCGGCAAACTGGCCGGCCCGGGCCGTGACCCGGTACACAATAGCCCCGGCAGCTCCTTCGGGGATCGCCAGGGGCCAGGCCACCTCGGCCGAGCGCCCGGGATCGATGTCGAAGGCCTGTTCCATCTCGCCGCCCGCCCAGTCCAGGGGCTGCATGCTGCGGGCGTCGAAGAGTTCCAGCCGGGCCGTGCCGTTCAGGTTTTTTTCGCTGAGGTTGCTCACCTTGGCGTTGAAGCGCACCCGGTCGCCCTCGCGCAGGAAGCGGGGCGCATTGGGCAAGACCATCAGCTCTTTTTGCGTCACCAGCTCGCGCTCGGCCAGGGCGTATTGCAAGGCCTTGGAGTGCGCAAAAGCGAGGAACCGCCAGCGGGTCAGGGATTCGCCCATGGTGAACCGGATCAGCACATCGCCGTTGGCATCCGTGGTCAGCCGGGGAAAGAAAAAGGCCGTTTCCTTCAGATTGCGACGCGGGGTGACCGGGGCCTGACCGGTGGCCACCGCTTTCTCCGGAGCCGGAGGCGGAGGAGGCGGTTGGGCAGACCTTGGAACTGCCTCTTCTTCCATCATGCCATCGGCTTCGGGAGCGGGAGCAGCCGCTGCTACATCGGAGCGTTTTAATACCGCGGCTTCCTCCAGGCTATAGACCTCCGGGTCGGCATAATAGACTCCTCTGCCGGCATATCGGTCGCTTCCCAGGCCGTAGGTATTCAATCGGGGGTACCTGCGCTGCATCTGTTCCGGCCGTTGAGGCGACCAGTCCTGGGACTGCATGTAGGCATTGACCTTTCCGAAATGGAGGGCCTGCCAGTTCCAGCCGTAGCTACTGAAGGTGGGATAAAAGCCGGACGGCCAGTTGTGAGGCGTAAATTCGTCGAGGGAGGCATCGTAGAGGGAAGCGACCAGCTCGGCCTGCACGCGATCGCCTTCCGGCCCGCTGATGCGCAGGCGCCATTCTTCCTCCTGGCCGGGCCGCAGCTTGTCGCGAAAGGTCTCGAAGGTGATCTCCAGTTCCTTATCCTTCCAGGGTACCTGCAGGCTGCGGTCTTCACCAAAGGCCCGGTTGTAGCGCACCCAGCGAAAGCGGGCACTCAGGTTGCCGCGATCCGCCCGGGTGAACTCGTGCGTCCAGTCGGCGGTCGGATCGGCTTTCAGCCACTGCGGTGCCTGGCGCTCGGCCTCGCCCTGGCGCACTTCCATAAACACGGGTTGTGCACCATCCGAAGCGGCCAGCCGGGCCCTGACCTCCTGGCCGGGCTCATAGGGCCCTTCCGGCAGCCATTGGATCTGCAGGCCCGCCTCAGCCGGCCAGCGCCTCGCCTTCGAGTCGTACACCATCAGCGTATGCACGGCTTCTACCGTTTCGCCGGAAGCATCCCGGGCCTGTAGTTTGATGCGATAGTACCCGGGATCGAAACCGGAAAGATCCAGTTGTAGGGTATCTCTACCCTTCCAACGCAGGGGCTGGTCGTATACTTGTTTTTGCTCCTCCCAGCGGAGCGGATCGCGCTCATCGGCATAGGGCAGGTGGGGAAAGAGCTTGGTAAAGACCTTTTCCTCCAGCAGGGGCTGGTCGGGCCGCTCCCAGTAGCGGGACACCAGGAATCGGCCGGGCGAGGCCAGCCGGTGTACGGTGAGAGAGCCCTCGGCTTCCAGAGGCTGACCGCTCAGGTTGTTGGCCTGCGGATAGAGCAGGTAGTCCGTCTGCCGGTCGGCTTCCGCCTTCCCGCTCAGGCCGAGCAGCAGGCTTTTTTCGGACAGGTACAGATTCTGGCGGCCGGTATGCGTTTCGCCGGTAATGTCCACCACCTCGGCTTCGATCTTGAAGTAAAAGGCGGGCCCGAAGCGAGATTCGGCCGCGGGATCGGGCAGGGCCGGAAAATCAAAGGCAAAGGCTCCGTCCACACCGGTTTGGGTCGTACCGGAGGCCACCAGCTGGTCGGTGCTGCCCCGAGGCGGAAAGCCGCGCCACCAGGGCCACCAGGGGTAGCGCAGTTCGCGCGTCACCCGGTAGCGCACCTCGGCCCCGTCGATGGGATTGCCGGCAAAGCCCATGGCCTTGCCTTGCACGGGCACGGTATCGTTCAGGCGGTATTCGCCTTCCAGAGGGTCCATCTCCACCCCAAAGCGGGGGCGCTTGTACTCCTCCACCCGGAAGTAGTGGGTGGAATTGCCGACACTCGACTGCAGGTACATGCGCCCCAATATGCCTGCCGCCGGCGTCTGGAAGGTGCCTTCGGCCGTGCCGTAGGCGTTGGTGCGCAGGCTCAGCTGCCCCACTTCCTGCCGGTTGGCGTCGTGCAGGCTGACGGTAAGGGTCTCCCCTTCCGCGATGGACGGCACGCCGTTCTTGTCTTTATTGAGCACCAGCGCTTTAAAATAGACGGTTTGCCCCGGCCGGTAAATGGCCCGGTCGGTGAAGAAAACCGTCTGCCGGCTGGCGCGATCGTACGTGCGCCGCTGGCGGTAGTAAAAGCCGTCGCCAAAGTCCAGCACGTCCTTGCCCTTGCGCAGCAGGAAAATGTAGGGCTGGTCTTCCCTGAGCTGGGGCGTCGCGATGCCCTTTTGGTCGGTGACTACCTCGGCGACCTTATTCCGTCGCTTGTTCGGGTATTCGCGCTTGTACACCTCCAGGGTCACGCCGGCCATGGGCTCGCCGCTTCGGCGATGCACCACCACGAAGGTGGGATCGGTACCGGGGCTCTGGCGGGAGAGGTAGCTGATATTGGACACGGTGACCAGAGCCCAGCCCAGGGCGCCGCCGTCGGAAGAAAAGTCTTTGTTGTCCGAGATCAGCAGCGCATAGCGCCCCACCGACTGCTCGGGCAGGGCCACCTCCGTGCGGTGGGCCCGAAAGTCGCCGGGGTCGGGCAGGACGTAGCTGTTCTCCCAACCGGCCGGCAGGGCAGCCAGCCAATCCTGACGCTTGTCGTAGTCCAGCCCTTCGAAGTCGCGCACGTCCTTTTCCGAGAGGCGGGCCAGCCGCAGGTAGGCCCTGGGCACATTGCGATAGCTTAGGCTTACCAGTAGGGGCGCATCGGGCAGCGCCACTTCTTCCGCATTCAGGTTGAGGCTTTTGCCCTCGATCCGGGCGACAATCCCCCGGCACTGGTTTGCACCGAAGGATTCGGGAAAGCGCTCGATGGTGCGCAGGCACATGTCGCGGGCCTCTTTCCAGGCCCACTGGTCCCCGACCTTCTCCAAAGGGTCGTATTCCTCGCTCCCGGCGTATCGCAAGCGCGCTAGGCGATAGTGGGCCTCGCTGACCTTGGGGTTGGCTGCATACTCTGCGGTGAGCCGTTGGAGGGCCTGCCGGTACAGGCTGTCCTTTTGAGGATGGACCGAACGGGTATGGGCAAAATCGAGCCGGAGCAAATCGGCATCCAGCAGGGGGTCGGTCTTGCCCTGGTCTTGCTGATAGGCCAACACCTCCTGGTAGAGCTTCAGCGCGCGCAGGGAAAAGGCTTTGCTATCCCGCGCCGGAAATTCGTGGGCTTCAAAAGTGCGAAGCGGGGCAAAGGCCGCCGGATCGTCCAGGCGGTAGGCATAGGCGGGCTCGGTGAGGTAGGTCTGCTCCTGGCTGAAATGCCGGATGGCGCGGAAGGCCAGCAGCTCATAGAGCGTGCTGCGCAGGCCTTCGGTCCGTTCCCCTTCCAGGATGAGGGTTTGCCAGTCTTCCAGCTGCTGGTCTTTCAGGCCGGGCTCCTCCACGGAAGACAGGTACAGGCGATTGCTCTCCTCCAGCAGGCGCTGGGCCGACCAGGTGAGCACGTCCTCATCCGATTCGTCGCCGCCGGCCGTCTGCTGCTGGATCTGCCAGTAGCGGCCCTGCAGAAAATTGAAATAGGCTTCCGCCAGGACGGATTCCAGCACGGCCCGCTGGGGCTGCTCCGCCTGCTCCAGCTCCTCCTGCAGGCTGTAAATGGCCGCGGCAGCGCCGTCTTCCTCCAGCTGCTGCCGGTACTTGGCGCGGTACAGGGCCGAGCGCACCTGATGGTCGTACTCGCCCCCGCTGCGGGCGCGCTCGTACAGGGTATTGACCTTCTCCAGGGCAGAGCGAGGCAAGCCCTGCTTTTCCAGGGAGTCGATCTCGGACCATTCCTTGTCGTAGGGGGCATTCATGGATTGGGCATATCCGGTTTGGGTCAGGGCTAAAAAAGCCAAAGCGAGGAGGATGCGCATACACAAGCGTTTTTGTGTAGGATGAAATATAGATACAAAATGCACACGAAGCGGGAAAAAGTATGTGCGAAAAGGCGAATCTGAGATGCAGGGTGATCGGCTCGTTCTGAAAGAAGATGGCCGGCGGGAAGACGCACCGGAGGATCGCGCATCCTATTCTGTCGCTTCGTTGGAGGAGAACCCTACCGCCGGTCATGCGGTCGGGCAGCGCGGCCCGTCAGCTGTCGAAGCGGCGAATGTCCACCTCCGGATCCAGGGGGGCGCCGTGGAGCAGGTGTTCGGCCAATTGCCTGGCGAAGAAGGGCCCCAGGGAAGCGCCCTTGGTGCCCAGGCCGTTGAAGAGGAAGAGGCCCTTTTGCTGCGGATGCTCTCCCAGGAAGGGGCGGCGGTCCTTCACGGTGGGGCGTACGGCAGCCCTGTGCTCCAGCAGCTCGTAAGGCAGGTCCACCAGCTGCTGTAGCCTGGCCTCCAGCCGGGCGCGCCCTTCCGGCGTGGGGCGGGTGTGCTCAAATTGATTTTGATAGGCCGATCCGATCCAGTAGCGATCCTCCCCCAGCGGCACGATAAACAGGCCTGCCTGCTTGACGATCTTTTCGAAGCCGGCCCCCGGCATGTGCACGATGAGCACCTCCCCCTTGGCGCCGCGGAAGGGCAGGTGGTTGAAAAAGGGATTGAACACGGCCCGGTAGCCCTCGCAGAAGACGACGCGACCGGCAGTCAGCTCGTCGTACTGCCAGCGGCCGTCGGCCTGCTTTTCGAAGCGGCTGTAGTCCACCGCCTCCTCGCGGTACAGCTCCCGGCTCCGGAGGTATTCGCGGTAGGCATCCACGAGCCGGCCCAGGTCGGCCCGCCCGGAGCGGGTCACCTCGCCGTAGCCGTGGGCAGGATGGAGCTTCCGGGCGTATTGCCCCAGCTCGGCCTCGTCCAGCATGTACGGCTCGTAGCCGGGCCAGCCGGAGCGCTCGAGCCATTGGTTCTCGTCCTGCTGCCGGGCCCAGGCCCGAATGATGTTGGCGCGGTAGAAAACGGACAGGCCGAGCTGTGCTTCCAGTTCGCGGTAGGTTTCCCAGGCCGCGGGCAGCAGCTCATCCACCCGCCAGGACTTCACGAATTTGCGCCCCGTGATGGGGTTCATCAATCCGGCTGCCACCCGGGAGGCGGCATCGGGCCGCGGCTCGTCCAGCACGTAAGCCTCCTGCCCGCCCTTCGACAGAAAGAAATGCAGCAGAGTGCCGGCCAGGCCCTGGCCGATGAGTATGAAGTGTGTAGAATCGCTACCGATCAATAGACTTTCTTTCAGGAGTTATGTAGCTCTTTTTGCACCTTCTTCGGCAGGCTCTGCACCACCAGCTCGTAGGAGTGATCGATGAGCTCCCGGAGCTGCCCGTCGGTGAGGGCCCCTTCGAAGGAGACGGTATTCCAGTGCTTCTTGTTCATGTGGTAGCCGGGCTGCACCTCGGGATGCTGCTCGCGCAACTCCAGGGCGCGATCGGGATCGCATTTCAGGTTGACGGTGAACTCGGCACTATCCAGGCCGGTGGCGGCAAACATCTTGCCCATCACCTTGAAGACCAGGGTATCCGGGCCGAAGGGCAGGTCTTCGGTGGTGCCCGGCTTGGCCAGGCAGTAGGCGCGGAAGGATTCGAGATGCATGGAGGGCGGGGGTTTGGCTATTGGCTTTCCGCAAAAATACGAGCTACCTCCAGTTCGCCGAGAAGGGGGTGATCCGGGCGGTCTCCGGCCCGGTAATCCGTTCGGCGGGCATACCCGTCGCCGGTAGGCCCGGTGTAGCACTCCAGCTGCTGCTCGGGCAGGTTGACGATCCACCCCTCCGGGATGCCGGCCCGGGCGTAAAGGGGGAGCTTCACCTGCCGGTCCTTGTCCAGGCTGGTGTCGGCTACTTCGATCAGGAGGAGGACGTCCTTGGGCTCCGGATGTTCTTTCTGATAATAATCCGGGCGATAGCGTAAAATGGCAAGGTCGGGCTGCGGTTCGGACAGCCGATCTAAAGATACCGGGTTTTGGACCGTAAGGATGTATGCCGAACCGAGTTGTTGGCGCAGCATATGGGCGAGCAGATTCACCATCCCTGCATGTCCGGCATGTATTGGACTCATGTCAACGATATTCCCTTCCAGCAGTTCCACCCGTTGTTCCTCAAAAAGCCCTGCTTCCCCCATGCGGTGGTATTCCTCTACCGTAAAGGAGTGATGGGTCAGCAAGGCATCGTTCGTCTCATGCGCCATGAGGTCGGAGATTTTTTCTAAAATACGGTTTTTCTCCTTGACTTGTCATCCAGGGAATCCGCTTTTTTTCCGGGTCAGGTTTACTGAACGGAATACTCATTTGAACGGTGAAATTCAAATGCGCACAGGCCGCTTGCAGTTGTAAAAAGTGCCTTGGCTGATGCCGTGTTCCCGGCAAATCTCCGCCGCACTGCAGCCCGCTTCGTTCTCTTTGAGCATCTTGATGATTTGACTTTCAGTGAATTTGCTCTTCTTAATAACAGTTTAATTTAATGGTTTTTTTCATTTTTGAACTGTCCTATTTTTGGGAAAGCTTATCTTTTTAGATAAGGCTACATAGAGATCGGCCAAGCTATGCCCTTTCCCATAACACCTTTGCCTGAGCATCGCGATAAACCGGAAATTCATCCTTCCAGAACCTGGCTGATGAACTGGAATGTTATGTTGTTCCTTTTGATAGGAGCCGGCGTAACTATAGGAGCCTATTTTATGGCTAAGCAAAAGGAATTCCTGATTCGAAAAGGCGACAAAGTAGAGCTTGCACCATGGCGAAAGGAAAAACTGGAAAGAGAATTAGAGGAGCTGGACCATGCGGAACAATACGCTTTACTTGCCGGCAGGCCCGGGTTTTACCCCTGTTTTCCTTGCCAGGGCAAAAAGGAAATTTTCCTTACTTTAGGTGAAGTGTGGAAATACGGGGTTACGACAAAAGGAGAAACAGGGCGATATCGTGATGGCTTTCCCAAACCCGGGCTAGCCTATGTAATTGAGTTTGAAGGGCCCTTACAGGAATGCCTAAAGCAGGAGAAACTCAAGATCTATCGTTATGCGACACTCCCAGAAAACCTCAAACGGGAACGTCCATTAATCCGCCCCCCGGGCAACAAAGTTGATCGCTGACACATGGAACAAAACAATTGGCCTTCCATCTGGATTGGCCCCATCGTATGGAAAGATTTGCTGGAGAAGGGTTTTCTGACAAATCGCATAGAAGATGTACTGAACGATCATATCGACTTGTCCGATTATGGATCAGGCATTGCGTTTATCCGTTTCATACCGTTCATCGTCCGGCCATCGAATAAGATCCACGAGGAAGCCATTGTATACTCCGGCCGCAAGAAAGAGATCTCCGTAAAGCTCCGGATCGATTACGATGCAGCTGCACAAGCGGATGAAGACGCGTTCCGGTCTCTCATTGCCCAGCGTTTCCTGGACAGCATCGCCGAATTCCCCAAGCACAAGGTCAAGCACTTCAACTGGCTTTCCTTGCAAAACGATGTGCGAAAGGTATTTGAACAGCAGGGGTGGTTGATGCCGGCGGAGCAGGTGTAGGTTTTCATTCCACCCTCTGGGTTATGCTGGATTTTCCACTATCACGGATCAAGGACTTAGAGTCCGTTTTCCACATCTTTGCGCTGTATGTAGCTGACAAGCTTCGTTTTGTCTGCATCCGATTTTGTAAATTATCGCGGTTCCTTAATGGCCCTATAGTTCAAGGGATAGAATAGGAGTTTCCTAAACTCTAGATCCAGGTTCGAGTCC
>CAZQSF010000037.1:0-35702 GCA_964595955.1 uncultured Saprospiraceae bacterium | reverse complement strand
TCCTCTTCTAATTTTCCTTACCTTCTCCAACAGTGTCAATGAACTTTTCGCAACCTTATCCCCATCTATCAGAAACAGCGGGTTGCTATTCGATCTGCATTTCGCATCCGAAATGCGCTTTTTTGCTCGTCTTTTCCCCCGCACTTTTGCAAAGGGAATGCAAAGATAGCACAAGCCTTTGCATTAACCAATAGCGCGGCAAAAAAATTCAACATCTCTTTTCAACTTCCGCCTTGCCGGGCTTCTTTCGCCCGAAGCGGCGGCAAAAATAGATCGAATTACGCAAGCGTGCAAACCTTTTTTCTTTTTCAGGCAAAGCCCAATCCCGCCATGGCATTCGCGACCGGATATGTACCTTTGGCCTGCACAAAACCGTTGGACGAAAACGCATGAAGAACTCTTCCCTCATCATTAACGCGCTGCTGGCCGTAGCCGTGGCCGTTCTTTACATCCTCCACTTCACACAAGGCGGAAAGGCCGAAGCCCAGGCAGAACCGGTGGAAAGCACGGATGCCCAAACCGCCGGCGTGCGCATTGCCTATATCAATGCCGACACCCTGGATGCCAAATACGAATGGCTGAAGGAGCAAAAAACCGCAATCGAACAGCGCATGCGCTCGGCCGAAAAGAGCCTCAATGCCAAAAAGGAGAAACTGATGACCGATATGTCGGCCTTTCAGAAGCGCTACGAAAGCGGTACGGTAGCCCCGGCCAAACTCGAACAGGAATACAACGCTCTGATGAAACGCCAGCAGCAACTGGCCGACGAGGAAACGTACCTGGTCAATTCCCTGGCCGAGGAGCAGCAAAAAGCCATGAACGAACTCATGACCACCCTGGAGGAAAAGCTGCAGACGCTGCAAAGCGAACTGGGCTATGACTACATCCTTTCGTATTCCAAAGGCGGCGGCCAGGTACTGCTGGCCAACGACAGCCTGGACGTGACCGAACGCGTGCTGAAGCTGCTCAATGCCAAAGCCGAACAGGAGTCTCCCTCCGGCGGCGAATGAGGTTTAATCAAGTGTTCTGCATAATATCCTTTCTATGAAGATCCACAATTTCAGTGCCGGGCCCGCAATTTTGCCCCAGGCCGTTTTCCGGGAAGCCGCTGAAGGCGTACTCGATCTCGACGGCTCCGGTCTGTCGGTATTGGAAATATCCCATCGAAGCAAGGCGTTCACCACCATAATGCAGGAAGCTGAAGAGCTGGTCCGCGAGTTGCTTGAGGTTCCCGAAACCTACGAAGTGCTTTTCCTCTCCGGGGGTGCCAGTTCGCAGTTCTTTATGACGGCCATGAACCTGCTGGACCCCGAAGACATCGCAGCCTATGTGGATACCGGCTCCTGGTCGGCCAAGGCCATTAAGGAAGCCAAGCTGTTTGGCCAGGTCGATGTGCTGGCATCCTCCAAGGAGGAGAAGTACACCTACATTCCCAAGGGTTACGATGTGCCCGAACGAGCTCGCTACCTGCACATCACCAGCAACAACACCATTTTCGGCACGCAATACCAGCAATGGCCGGACACCCCGGTGCCTATCGTATGCGATATGTCGAGCGATATATTCAGCCGCCCCCTCCCCGTAAATCGCTTCGGCATCATCTATGCCGGTGCGCAGAAAAACCTGGGGCCGGCCGGCGTAACGCTCGTGATCCTCAATCCGGACATGCTGGGCACCGTGCGCGACCGGATGCCCACCATGCTGGACTATCGCACGCATATCGAACGCGACAGCATGTTCAACACCCCGCCGGTTTTTCCCATTTATGTGAGCATGCTCAATCTGCGCTGGATCAAGGCCCACGGAGGCCTTTCGGCCATGCAGGATCGAGCGCAACAGCGCGCAGAGCTGGTGTACAACGAGATCGATCGCAATCCGCTCTTCCACGGCCCGGTCAAAAAAGAAGATCGTTCCCTGATGAATGCAGTTTTTATCGCAAAGGATCCGGAGCGGCACAATGAACCCTTTTTGAAGGCCTGCGAAGAGGCCGGTATCAACGGCATTAAAGGACACCGCTCCGTGGGGGGCTTCCGGGCCAGCATGTACAACGCCATGGAACAGGAAAGCGCCGAACGGCTGGTGGAGGTCATGCAGGCATTTGCCGAAAAACACGGATGAGCCGTAAAGTACAGACCGGGGAAAAGATTGCGTACCTATTGAATTGGGCGGAAAAGGGGATACCGGTCCAACTCGTAAGCGAATCGCGGAAAACAGCACGGGTTTCCGTGGGAAGCCGGGGGTTCATCATCCGGCTGCCCAGGCAGTTCAGCGCTCAGCGCCGGCAGGCGGCTCAGGCCTGGGCCGAGCGATGGATCCGGCAGCAGCTCGAGCGAGATCCCCAACTGGTCCAAAAATTCAGCCGGCCTTCCTACCGGCAGGGCGAATGGCTCGAACTGGACTCGGCAAAATACCAGCTTCAGATCCGCCGGGAAGAAAAGCGAAAGACCCCGGCTGCTCGCCTCCGCGGCGAACAGCTCGAACTCACCCTGCCGGCCGGGACCGACGCAGAGGTCATAGCCCGGCTGATCAGCCGAACCCTGGCCAAAGCACACCTGCCCGAAGTGCGGGCGCGGGTACAACACTGGAACAACCGGCATTTTCAACGAGAAATCGGCCAGGTAAAACTGAAGTACACGCGCAGCCGATGGGGTAGTTGCTCCAGCCAGGGGAATATCAACCTGAGCACCCGGCTTCTCTTCGCGCCCCAGCGCGTACTGGATTACGTCATCGTTCACGAGCTGGCTCATTTGGTGGAAATGAACCACTCCTCCCGGTTCTGGGCGCTCGTAGCTGAAGTGATGCCCGATTATCCCGAACAGGAACGGATGCTCAAGACCCATCAGCACCTTTGGGATTTTTAGCCGAAAGGGATACCACGACAAAGGCCGGTAGCGCACATTGCACTACCGGCCTTTGAACACGAGCTTTCTTCTCCTCTCTACTCGGCCACTACCTCAAAGGTGACCTTCATGTCCACCTCGGGATGCAACTTGATCTCCGCCGTGTAGGTGCCCAGGTTTTTCACCTCTTCGGGCAGCTCGATGCGCTTGCGCTCGATGTCCAGGTCAAATTGTTCCTTGATGGCGCTGGCCAACTGAACGTTGGTTACGGACCCGAATATCTTACCGCTGGCACCGGCCTTGGCACCGATCTGAAGGACTTTTTCCTTGAGCGTTTCGGCCATGGCTTCGAATTCGGCCTTGCGGGCGGCCAACTCTTCAGCTTCCTTCCGCTTGATCTCGTCCAGCTTGGCCATGTTGCTTTCGTTGGCAATAATGGCAAGCCCCTGAGGGATGAGGTAGTTGCGGCCATAACCGTCTTTAACGGTGAGCACCTCGTGCTTGTCCCCCAGCTTATCTACGTCTTTGAGCAAAATTATTTCCATAGTGCAATCTTTTTGCCCCGGCGGATCGAGGCAGCCAAACAGACAGGTTTACTTGAGCAAATCGGTTACATACGGCAACATGGCCAGGTGACGTGCCCGCTTAATGGCCGTGGACATCTTGCGCTGGTATTTCTGAGAGTTGCCCGTAATGCGACGCGGAAGGATCTTCCCTTGCTCATTCACGAACTGAACCAGGAAGTCGGGGTCCTTGTAATCGATGTACTTGATACCATACTTGCGAAAGCGACAGTATTTTTTGCGCTTTTGCCCAATTTTAGGATTGCTGAGAAATTTAATATCGTCTCTGGATGGCATGACTTAAAGCTTTTGTTGGATGAACGATGGAGGCTTATTCCTCTTCCTCTTTTTTGGCAGAAGCTTTGGCCGGCTCTTTTTTGGGAGCCGTTTCTTTCTTTCCGCTCGGTTTGGAAGAACGGCGGTCGTCTTTCTTGTCCGCCTTTTTTTTGCCTTTGGCTTTTCCGATCAAGCCCTTGCGCTTGTCTTCGTTGTACTTCACACCGTATTTGTCCAAAGTGACGGTGAGAAAACGCATGATGCGCTCATCGCGGCGCAAGGCCAGCTCTACCTTGTCGATAATGTCACCGGCACCCGCCTGGAATTCCACGCAGTAATACACGCCGGAGGTACGCCTGTTGATCGGATAGGCCAGCTGACGCAAGCCCATTTCATCCACATGGACGATTTCACAGCCCTCGGAGGTGAGGTGGTCGACATAGGTCTGAGCCGTCGCTTTGATCTCTTCCCCGGACAGCACGGGGTCTACGATGAAAGTGGTCTCGTAATTTCTCATGGAGTCAGACACTATTAAATTGATAATTTTCGGCGGGCAAAGATAGCACTTCTTTTTGAATCCGAAAGCCTTACCGCAAAGATACGCCCACGACCATGTCGGGATCAAAGTTGCCCCGGATCACGGGCGATTGCCTCCGCTGGGTATACTGGCGAACCCGGTAGTGCACAAAGGCAAAGAGTTCGCGCAGGCTGATCAGGCGATCGCCATTGTCGTCGGCCTCGCCCTTCAGGCCGCGAATGAGGTAGTGGCTGAAAACCCCCTGCCTGAGCCCTTCGGACTCCAGGGAGGTTTCGCTGCCCTTGGACGATAGCATGAGGGCCGTGCCGGGATGAGCCGAAGCCAATTTTTCGTAAAAGGCATCCCAGAGGCTCTCGGGGTCCGCCCCTCCTTTGGCGTTGAACAAGCTGCCGGAATGACAGGCATCGGCTATGCATAACTTGTAGCGCGCCTGGCATTGCTGCAAGAGGGTATTGACCTCACTGTGCAGCACCGTGTGGCCGGGCTGGCCGTCGTAGTCATAGGGCAGAAATGCGCCGGGTATACCGTGCCCGGAAAAGTAGAAGAGCAACAGGTCGTGAGGCCCTATTTTCGAGCTGATGCTACCCAGGGTTCTCAAAATATTGGCTCTTGTGGCCTGCTCGTCCACCAGGAGTTTCAGGTGCTCGTCGTCCAGGGCGCCCCCTTCCGGACTTTTCAGGAAAGCGTACAGCCGGTAAGCATCGTCGTCCGTATAGCGGAGGGCCGGCATGTGATCGTAGGCAGCCACGCCAATGATTACGGCCCACAGGCGGATCTGATGCGGTTGGGGGGCATTTGAGGAGGCTGCAGGTGATGGGTCGTACAACCCGTCCAATGGTTCGTGTACCGGGCGAACCAGTACACCGGCCGCCCACTGCCCTTCCCGCACGCTGCCATCGGCGGCGAACAGGGTGCCGAAGCCCTCGTATGCTCCTTCCTTGAATGAACCCACATAGCGATCGCCTTCAGGCCGGACCAACTCGCCCTGGCCATGGGGCTTGCCGCCCTGAAAACTACCGGCATACCGGGCGCCGCCTCTGAAGAGATAGACGCCCTGCCCCTCGGAGCAATCGCCCTGAATGCACCCGGCCACCGGGAGTACAAAGGGCGTATCGACCAAGTCGGGCAGTTGCTCCACCACCCGGCAGGGGGTATCGGTCAGGCGTCCGTCCTCCCAGCAGCCCTTGGCCCGGCTTCCGTCGGGCCCCAGGAAGAGCCCGGGGCCGTGGCGCCGGTCGTCTTGCCAATCGCCGCGGTAGCGCCCTCCACTCGGGTATTCGGCCCGGCCGAGGCCCTGCGCCTTTCCCTGGCGAAACGGCCCGAGATAGAGCACCCCATCGCGACGCAGCAATACGCCCTCTCCTTCCCGGCAGTCGCCGGAAAGACAAACGGCATGACCGGCCAGGCGCATAGCTGCAGGGGCGAGTTCCAGGGAGTCGAAGGACAGGGCTTCTGCCGGGCGGCCCAGTTCCCAGCGATTGGCCCTCAGGTGGTCGGTAGCTGAGAACCAGATGCCCCGGCCGTGAGGCCTGTCGTTTTGCCACGCCCCCACGTACTTGCTCCCGTCGGGATACAGGCACTGCCCCGTGCCGTGGCGCGCCCCGCGGTGAAACTCCCCGATATAGATCGTCCCCCCCCGGTACCGAAAAATGCCCACGCCTTCGTCGCAATCGCCCAGGACGCAGAAATAAGCCTGGGCCTGAACCGAGGCCAGGTGAAGCCCTATGAGCAGGATGGTTGCCAACCAAGCTTTCATTGCGCGAACGGATTTATTTTGCCCTTGCACCGGGGTTCGGTCAGCGGACGACAGCTACCGGCATGGCGAGGTCGTACTGCCCTGCCAGGGTAGGCGTTTGCACGTTTCCGGTATACCGCCGCACATGCGTGTGGACGTATTCGTACAACTCGGTGATCGTGACGATCTGATTGCGGTCCGTATCCGCTTCGCCCTTCAGCCCCTTCACCAGGAAGTGACTAAACACCCCCGATCGCAGGCCACCGTCCTCCATGGAGTATTCTTCACCCCGGGAGGAGAGGAGGAGCGCCGTGCTGTTGGATGCCCGCCTGAAGGCATTGTAGTACTTTTCCAGCAAGACCGCCACGCCGTTCTTCATGGCCAAAATACTGCCCGAGTGGCAGGCGTCGGCTAAGACGAGCTTGTGCTTGGCCTTGCTCTTCGAAAGCATGCGCTTGATCTCATCGTGGAAGATCCGGTTGTTGTAGCCGTCGAAATCAATGGGCAGGAACGCCCCTTCCAAGCCGTGTCCGGAAAAATAAAAAATGACCACATCGTTCTCGTCAGCCTGCAGGAAGATGGTTTGCATGCCGTCCAGAATGTTCTTTCGAGTGGCCTGTTCGTCTATGTACAGCCGGATCTGGCGATCGGGAATGGCCCCGCCTTCCGGGCTTTTCAGAAAAGCGTAGATCTGGTAGGCGTCGTCGTCGGTATAGCGCAAGGAAGGCATGTGGGCATAGCGGGCAGCTCCTACAATTACCGCCCAGATGCGCACCTCCGGATCGGTAAGCGTGCGCGAAGCCGAAGCGAGGCGGCCCATTTTTTGCTCGTACAGGGGGCGTACCGGCCGGCCGAAATCCCAAATGGCACCCAATACCCGGCCGGTATGAAAGTGCATCTCCCCCCGGCCGTGGGGGAGGTCGTTCTTCCAGCTGCCTACATAGCGGTCGCCGTTGGGGTAAAAGACCGTGCCCTGACCCTCGGGGCGGCTGGCGCGGAATGTGCCGATGTATTTTGCACCGTCCTTATAGGTGAACAAGCCCTGGCCCTCGCCGCAGTCCAGGGTGTTACAATTGCGCAGAAAGGCCGTATCGCCGGCAAAAGCATCTTTTCCCCAGTTGGCCAGGTACTCGTCATCGACCCATTCGCCGCGAATCGCGTCGCCACCGCTGAAAAAGAGCTGGCCTTGACCGTGGCGCTGATTGTAGGCCCATTCGCCTTCGTAACGAGAGCCGTCGGAGTAATGCATCACCCCATAGCCCTGGCACTGCCCGTTGACGAACTCACCTGCATAGCGATCGCGATTGGCGTAGCTCAACTCTCCCTGGCCATGAGGAAAGCCGTTCTTCCACTGGCCGGTATAGACATCGCCATTGGCAAAGGTCATCTTGCCCTGGCCGTTGAAATCGCTTTTGCGGAAGGCGCCCACGTATTCGTCGCCGTTCGGGAAGCGCAATCGCCCCTGCCCCTCGCGGTAGTTATCCCGCCAGCTGCCTATGTACTGCCTGCCGTCGGAAAAGACCAGGGTGCCCTGGCCATGAAGCTGCCCCTGCCGGAAGTCGCCGATGTATTTGGCTCCGGAGGGAAAAACCTTGGTTCCCTGGCCGTTGTAACAGTTGCCGCTCAGGCATTCCTGGCCGAAAAGGGCAATAGGCAAGATCAAAACCAGCAGTCCTGGGAGGAAAGATCGCATTGTGTTCGTGTTGTGGTTTCGCAATTAAACAGGTGGCCAATGTGAGTGCCCGGTCGCTTACTCGGTCTTTGGGTCCGCTTCGCGCCCTTGCCCAAAGCCTCAGAAAGCTCATGTGCTAAAGGGAAACGGGTTCTCCGGGGGAAGTCATCTCGGCTTCGGCGCCGCGATCCGGACCAAAATCTCTTTGCATTTAATGCGGCCTGGTCATTGTCCCACCTACTTACCCACCTTGGGGTTAAAGCAAACTCGTTCAATGCGTAGGGGTGCTGGCATAAAGGGGTTCATGATTTTCGATTGGAATTTAAACCTGCAATCTTAGGCGCTTATTGCTCAAAAATCTTCTTTTGAGCTGTACTTTTACGGAACGGTTTGAATTGACGAACAAAAAAACAAGTCCATGCTACGAATCAGCATCGCAGTGTTTTGCCTGGCGGTAATCGCCTGGAGCTGCCAATCGAATTCAGAAGAACAACAGGGTGAAACCGCTGCCCAGGCCGTGCAAACGGCTGCCGAAGACGTTCACTTTGGCGAGACCATTGAAGCCGAAGGCGCCATCAGCCTGGTCGACCTGCGCGCGCAGATGGGAGAAGCCGACTCCATGCGCACCAAAGTGGTGGCCAGTGTAACCGAAGTGTGCCAGAAAAAGGGGTGCTGGATGAACCTGGCCTCCGAAGATGAAGGGGAAGGCGAAGTTATGGTCCGCTTCAAAGACTACGCCTTTTTCATGCCCATGGACCTCGCCGGTGAGCGCGTGGTCGTGGATGGCTGGGCATACCGCCAGATGATCCCCGTCGACGAACTGCGCCACTACGCAGAAGATGCCGGAAAAAGCGAGGAGGAAATCGCCGCCATCACCGAACCGGAAGAACGCCTGACCTTCCTGGCCTCTGGAGTGCTGCTGTTGGATCGCGGCCAGAAACAGTAAGGGCCGGATGCCGGTGCTTTTCGGGACTGCCGCAGCACGGCCAGCCCCCGGACTGAATTTTCCATAAGGGGGCGGGGCAAAGCCGGGATATCGCGTTTGCCGCCTTCTGCATATCCCTCGCCTATGGCTTTTCTTTTGCTATGCCCAGGCGCCAGCGCACCCCGGAAAGCACCGGTACCCACTCGGGCGCGCCCGAGCGGGTGCGATTATACCAAAACGAGCTTTCGCATCGTTTTGCATTAGCGATACCGGTTTCAGGATAAAAAGACCTAATTTGTTTATCCCAAAACCGGGTATTTACCGGGGTTTCGAGGATACCCCGCCTGCCGGACGGCCAGGAATGCCAGCCGATACAGGTCATTTTACCCTTGAAATAGTATAAATTGAATTCAAAAGATTTGCCTATCTTTCAAGAGAACCGCTTCTGAACGGCCATAGCCGACCACTTAATGGATTACCACGCAGCCAAGGCTTTTATACTCGACAAACTGGACAGGGAGCTCTCCGAAGAACTCACCTATCACGGCATCCATCACACCCTGGATGTGCTGCATGCAACGGAGGTGCTTTGCTCACTGGAAAAGGTGAAACCCTACGAAGAAATCCTGGCCAAAACCGCTGCCTTGTTCCACGATTCCGGCTTTACGGTCAGCAATCAGAAACACGAAGAACTGGGCTGCTCCATCGCCCGGGAAAACCTGCCTCGCTATGGGTACAGCCACGAAGAAGTGGAGCAAATCTGCGGCATGATCATGGCGACGAAAATCCCCCAACAGCCCCAGAATTTCCTCGAACAGATCCTCTGCGATGCCGACCTGGATTACCTGGGACGCGACGATTTTTTCTGCATCGGCCAGACCCTGTTTGAAGAACTCAGATCGTACCGGATACTGGAAACCGAAGAGGCGTGGAATCGCCTGCAGGTCAGCTTCCTCAATGCACATCGCTTCTTTACCCCTTCGAATATCCGGCGCCGCGGGCCCAAGAAAGCGAAGCACCTGCGCGAACTGGAAGCCCTGGTGGCCACCTACGACGGAAAGCAAGGGGCCTAGGCAGCGCTTCCGGCATCTCAATCGTTTACGGGTTAGCTTACGGACGGCTTAGAACGGCCGAAAACGGTTCAGGCAGCCCCCCGGTTTACACTCACTGGTTTTTGTCGACCACTTCTCTGCGGGAGGCTGCCTTCTTTTCAACTCTTGGATACGGACAAAAAAAAACCGCCGGCGATAGCGAGCGGTTCTTTCAGGATGAATAGCCTTGCTTTCTCTCTTGGATGGATTGTGGCTGTGAGGGAAGGATTCGAACCTTCAAGGGGCGGTTAGTCTGACCATGGTACAGGTGCTCATGCGATTTGTTCCGGAATCCCCACCCTCGAGACAGGAGGGCATGGCTGCCAATTTCATCACCTCACAATTTTTTTTCGCGTTTTCGCGCTATCCTTTGATCGCGCTGACAGTACAAATATGGGGAAGACCTTGTTTTCTTGCAAATTTTTTACTGTAAATATTTTATTTTTTCATTTTATCTAAATTTACACTGCGAAAAATAGAAATACATCAAATTCTTGATCTTTTCCCAGGGGCTTCTTGCGGATTTTTCAAAGGCCGCCCGGCTGCCTTTTTATGCCATGACTTGCCCAGCCCCGAGCCTGAACCATGCATGGAGTTTTCAATCCCTCGGACTGACGAATTGCACAATGCCGGAGATCGATGAATTCCGGAGCTTCCCTTTATTCGTTCGGCACTTGGCCCAAAAGGCTGACCAACAACTCGTTGCCGTAGTACTTGTCCGGGTTTGCGAGCGTGCCCATGAATAATTCGGGCTAGTTTTGTGGGAAAACGGATATACGCCCTGCCTATGAACCTCCTGGAGTACCTTCGCCGCTCGCCGAACAAGCCGCTTCTCGGGCCGGACATTCCACCGGCCTCTTATTGCACCCTCTTGCTGGACCGCAATCATCCGGCCCTTCGAAATTTCGACACATCCAGCTATACCGGCCTGGAGGCCTATGTTCAGCAGGTACTCGCCCAGGCGAATGCCCGCGTTGCGGTAGGGGGCTACAGCGAAAACCGCAATCTGTACGAATCCAGCCCGCACTACGACGGGAAGCGCTGCATTCATCTGGGTGTGGACCTGTGGGCCCCGGCCGGCACTCCCGTGTTCGCCCCTCTCGCAGCCAGCGTACACAGCCTCGCCTACAATTCAGCCCCGCTGGATTACGGCGCAACGATCATTCTGGAACACACCTGGCCGGGGGGCTCCTTTTACACCTTATACGGCCATTTGAGCCGGGCGGACCTGGAGCGCAACGAACCCGGACAGGTCTTGGAGGCCGGCCAGCCTTTCTGCCACCTGGGCACGCGGGATGAAAACGGCGGATGGGTCCCTCACTTGCACTTCCAGCTCATTTTCGACCTGGAGGGCAAGCGAGGCGATTACCCCGGCGTAGCCCGGCCGGAAGATGCGCCACACTACTTGCAAAACTGCCCGGATCCCAGCATCTTAGCCTGGCCCTAATCCTGCTTCCACCCATGATCCGCTTTCTGCCACTGCTCGTCTTATTTGCCCTTTTGCCAGGCGACCGGGCCGGCCTGAGTGCCGGCGCCTTTCGCCTTCCGAAGGCCGAGCGCATACACGGGCTCAATTTTGTAGCCCCTCCGGAGCCTTTTGCCCGCAACCCCATGCCTGCGGTCAGGCAGGTAGGAGCTGAATGGATCGCAGTCATTCCCTATGCATATACCCGTCCGGGCGAAGCCAAAGTGCATTTCAGCGGTTTGCGCTGGCAATGGTGGGGCGAAAGCAGGGAGGGCGCTCGCGAAACCCTTTTGCTTGCCAAACGCCACGACTTGAAAGTGCTCTTCAAGCCTCAGGTATACGTACCCCGAAGTTGGACCGGAGCCATTGACTTTGATACAGAAGCCGAATGGAAGGCCTGGGAGGAAGACTATGAGCGCTACATCCTTCCCCTGGCTGAGATTGCCCAAAAGCACGGTGCCGATATGTTTTGCATCGGCACGGAATTCAAAGCCTCATCCCGGAAAAGACCGCAATTCTGGAAAGCGCTCATCCGGAAGGTTCGCAAACGCTACGATGGTCCGCTCACCTATGCGGCCAACTGGGACGAGTACAAACGGGTGCCTTTCTGGCCGGAACTGGACTACATTGGCATAGACGCTTACTTTCCTCTGGTGGACCAATCTTCGCCCACAGTGGACGAGATCCGCCGGGCCTGGCAACCCCATCTTACCGATTTGAGCCGGTTTGCAAGAAAACAGCGAAAATCCATTCTTTTCACCGAATACGGCTACCTCAGTGTTGACGGATGCACCTGGAACACCTGGGAGTTGGAGGCTCGCCTGGATCAGCTCTCCATCAACGAACAGGCCCAGGCCAATGCCCTGCAGGCGCTGTACGAAACCTTCCAGCACGAGCCCTGGTGGGCCGGTGGATTCCTGTGGAAGTGGTTTCCCAACATGCGCGGACACGAGGGCTACCCCGCCAAAGACTACACGCCGCAGGGAAAGCTGGGGGAGGAGGTGGTAAGAACGTGGTTTAAATAAGGTGAGCTTGGGCATGACCGATTTCGTAAAGTCAGGGCATCAGGGCCCAAGCTCGCGTTGCGTAAGAGTCGGCAGCTGCCCAACCCTACTGTCTGGCAAACTGCACGTTGAGCTCCAACTTGACCTCGTCGCCTACGACGACGGATCCGGCTTCGGTGACGGCATCCCACTTCAGCCCGAACTCCTTGCGGTTTATCTTGCCCGTAACTTCAAATCCCGCCTTGGTGTTGCCGTAGGGATCCTGAACAATGCCCCCTTTTTCTACCTCCAGTTCAACCGGCTTGGTGATATCGCGGATGGTCAGATCCCCTTTGAGCTTGTAGTGATCGTCATCCATTTTTTGCACTTCCGTGCTGCGGAAGGTCATTTTGGGATACTTTTCCGCATTGAAAAAATCATCGGATTTCAAGTGGTTGTCCCGGTCGGGAACCCCGGTAGAGATGGAATCAATGTCGATGGAAAAACTGGCCTCCGCTGTGCTTAGATCCTGGTCCTCCATTTCAAAGGAGCCTTCAAAGGAATTGAACTTGCCGGTTACGGTGGAGATCACCAGGTGCTTGACCTTGAATTGGATCTCGGAATGCATGGGATCAATCTCCCATTTGGTGCGCGTACTTGCTGACATGATAGCTTTGGTTTGTAGGTATTTTGGAAAAAACGCCCCCGGCCAAACGGGCCGTTCACACATTAGATGTCTATACATCAGAAAAGGTTCATCCCATAGCCCGGCGGCAGGAAAACTTTTCCGGCCCCGTTCCCCGAATACAGCTGATAAAAGAGTTGGGAACGCTCGCTTAGGTCACCACCCCCTGCATCAGGAAAGCACAAATGAGGGCTCCGTAAGTACCGAGGGCATACCCCAACACGGCCATGAGGACCCCTACCGGAGCCAGGGCGGGGCTGAAAGCGGAAGCGACGATAGGGGCCGAGGCAGCTCCCCCTACATTGGCCTGCGAACCGACGGCTACGAAAAAGAAGGGCGCCCGGATGAGGAAAGCCATCCCAAGGAGAAGAACTACGTGGATGAGCATCCAGAGCAAGCCCACTGCAAAAAGTCCCAGGTTTTTGTACACTTCGCCCAGGTTCATTTTCATGCCGATGGTAGCCACCAGAATGTAAATAAACACGCTCCCCCAACGGCTTGCGCCTATGCCTTCCAATTGGCGGGCCCGGGTGAAGGAAAGCACCAGGCCCAGGGTGGTCGCAACCACGATGAGCCAGAAAAAGCCGGAGAGCAGCGAGTTTAGCCGAATGGCCTCCAGGCTTTCCCGAAACTGACTCAGCAGGGGTACGATCACATCGGAGCCCCAGTGTGCCAGGGCCGTGCCGCCGAAGGCGACCGCCAGCATGACAAAAACATCGGTCGTGGTGGGAATCCTGGCGACTTTATCCTGAAAATCCCTTACCCGCTTTTTGAGGTCCTCTATAGCGGAATTATCGGCCTTGAGCGTTCGGTCCAGGCGATTGGAGATACTGGCTCCATAGAGGAGGAAGCCCATCCAGATATTGGCGACCACCACATCCACGACGATCATAGAGGCAAAGAGGTTGTCGCCCACCTGGAAGATCTCTTTCATGGCCGTCTGATTGGCCCCACCGCCGATCCAGCTCCCGGCCACCGTACTGAGTCCGCGCCAAACTTCGTCCATAGATGCAGCCAGCAGGTCGGGGGCAAACCGGCTGATGACAAACAGTGCAACCGGCCCGCCGACCACAATGCCCACAGTGGCGGTAAAAAACATGATAAGGGCTTTAGGGCCCAGCCGCAAAATGCCTTTGAAGTCAATGCTGAGCGTAAGCAGAATGAGGGAAGCCGGAAGCAGATAGCGCGAAGCCACGAAGTAGAGTTGGGACTTGTGCTTGTATCCGGCCACATCCTTTTTGGCAATGCCGTGCTCCTCCAGGAAGGCTTCCACATCGGCTACGGAAGCGCCGGGCGAGAGGGAAAGCCCGCGTTCGCGAAGGTAGTCCAACAGTCCCAGATCATACCATTCCGGAGCGATGAGCCCCAGGGGCCAATACAATAGAGCCGGCAGAAAATAGCACAGCAAAAGGGGCGGGATATAGGTGTAGAACGACTTCCAGAAACGAGACGAACTGGCTGCTGTCACGAAGATGAGCGCCAGCACGGTGAGGAGCAGGCCGAGCACGACGGCGTCGTTGGTAAAGACAGGTTGCATGGATCGGGCTTGATTTCAGGACGGCGGGCAAGATACCCATTTTTGGCTATCTTGCCGCCCGGTACCTATGAGCGATCAAGACTTCATGCGGCAAGCCATAGCCTTGGCCTTTAAGGGTATGCGCAGTGAGGCAGGCGGGCCATTCGGGGCAGTGGTGGTCCGAAACGGGCGCATCATTGGCCGGGGTTACAATCGCGTACTGGCCGATCGCGATCCCACGGCCCATGCCGAGATCGTGGCTATCCGGGAAGCCTGTCGCCACCTGAATCACTTTCAACTCACCGATTGTACGCTGTACGCTTCTTGTGAGCCCTGCCCCATGTGCCTGGGAGCCATCTTCTGGGCGCGGCCGAAACGCCTGGTGTATGGCTGCACCCGGTCGGATGCCGCCGGGATTGACTTTGACGATGCGCACATTTACGAGCAAATGCGGCGCAGCCCGGATCAATGGAGCATACCCAGCACCCAAACCCTGCGCGAGGAAGCCCTGTTGGCTTTTGAAGAGTATCGAAGCAAACCCAACAAAATTCACTATTGATGATGAAAACTGCCGGACAACGCCTGAAAATCCTGCTGCCCATTCTGCTGGTGAGTATCGGGCTGGATCGCTGGACCAAGATCTGGGCCACCGAGGAACTCTACGGCCAACCGACCCGCAGTTATCTCAACGATATGTTCCGCCTCCTTTACGTGGAAAATACCGGTGCCTTTCTGAGCCTGGGCTCGGGCCTGTCCGACCAACTTCGCTACTGGCTGCTCACCTTACTGCCCGCCTTGCTGCTGGTCGGCTTGTTGCTCTACACCCTGCTTCACCGGGACATGCTTCGGCCGCATGTGATCGCTTTTTCCTTCATCCTGGCCGGTGGCCTGAGCAATATTTACGACCGGATCCTGGAAGGCAGCGTGGTGGATTTTATGAATATGGGTATCGGCAGCCTGCGGACCGGCATTTTCAATGTAGCCGATATGAGCATTATGCTCGGGCTGTTTATCATGTTGCCTTTTCTTTTCACCCAACCTAAGCACGAAAAGGCCAGCCCGGAAGAAGAAGCGGCCAATGGGCATCCGTGAGCTCATCCTGCACACCCGGGACGTAAAGCTTCTCGCGGAATTTTACGAGCAGGTGCTTGGGCTGCCTGTGGAGGAGCCTTCAACCGGCAAGCTTTCCGTCCGCTGCGGCTCTAGCCGGCTGATCTTTCGCTCTTCCGAGAAAGAGGCCTACTACCATTTTGCCTTTAACATTCCGCCCGGGCAGATCGAGGACGCACTCACATGGTTGCGGGATCGCGACCTGGACGTGCTGCACGAAGGGGAAAACCCCATCACAGCATTTCCAAACTGGAATGCTCGTTCGCTTTATTTCCTCGACCCGGCGGGCAATGTGATCGAATTCATCGCCCGGCACGACCTGACCCTGCCTGCCGTTCGCCCCTTTTCTCCCCGAACAGCCGTTCACTGCATTAGTGAGATCGGATTGCCCGTTCAAGCGGTCGCGGAAGCGGCTGCTCAACTGACTGCCCACACCAACATCCCTTCCTACTGGGGCAGCGGCTCTGCGTTCCGGGCCCTGGGCGACCCAGAAGGGCTGCTCATTCTCGTGGACCAATCCGAGAAGACCTGGTATCCGACGGCCATTCCCGCCCGGGCTTTCCCGCTGGAGTTGGAAACGGAAACCGGTCTTCGGATCCAATGGACCGAGGCGGCAGGGCTCGTCCTGTGAGGCCTCGCCTGGTTCCCGGGAAAAGCCCCGTCTTTCCTTCCGGGACAACTCCCCGTAGCATTCCGGCGTTTGCTTTAGTAGCGAATCAAAACACCAGCCATGTCAGAAAAGACCAGCTTCAAGGATCTCATTCAATCGGACACGCCCGTACTCATCGACTTTTATGCCGACTGGTGCGGACCTTGTAAAGCGCAGACCCCCGTTTTGGAGCAGCTCAAAAGCGAATTGGGCGACCAGGTGCGCATCGTTAAGATCGACGTGGATCGCAACCAACCCCTGGCCGGCAAGCTCCAGGTGCAGAGTATCCCCACGATCATGATCTTTCAGCAGGGCGAACTCAAATGGCGCGCCATGGGCGTACAAAGTCTTCCGCAGCTCAAATCCCAGCTGCAAGCGCTGCAAGTGTCCTAAGTTTATATCTTTGCGCCCCGTACTAGAGAGGCGACGCTCATGCTAACTACGCTATCACCAGTGGTACTGGCCGTTGTTATAGCGGTCTACTTCCTTTTGCTCATTGCCATATCCTACTTCACAGGGCGCGATGCCAGCAACAGCCGGTTTTTTCTGGCAGGTCGCCAATCGCCCTGGCTTTTGGTAGCTATTGGCATGGTGGGTGCCTCGCTGTCGGGCGTGAGCTTTATTTCCATTCCCGGCCTGGTGGGCGCCGGAAAGGCCAACACGGCTTTTGCCTATCTTCAGATGGTCTTCGGTTATTTGCTGGGCTACGTATTCATTGCCCAGGTCTTGCTTCCGCTCTACTACAAACTTCAGCTCACCTCCATCTACACCTACCTGGAAAAGCGTTTCGGACCGGTAGCTTACAAGACTGGTGCCTCTTTCTTCCTGTTGTCGCGCAGCGTGGGGGCCGCCTTTCGGCTTTTCCTGGTAGCCCTGGTGCTGGATGGGTTTGTACTGGGGCCGCTGGGCATTCCCTTCATGGCTACCGTGGCCGTCACCATTGTGCTCATCTGGGTGTATACCTTTCGCGGAGGGATCAATACCATTGTCTGGACGGACACCATACAGACGGTGGCCATGCTTTCGGCTATGCTGCTCACCGTGGGAGCCATCCTCAGCACCCTCGATATGGGGCTGAGCGACATGTGGGCCAAAGTCCAGTCCATGGGTTACGGCCAGGTCTTCTTTTTCGAGGAGGGCTGGAAGGATCCCAACAACTTTTTCAAGCAGTTCATCAGCGGGGCCCTCATCACCATTGTCATGACGGGGCTGGACCAGGATATGATGCAGAAGAACCTGAGCTGTAAAACCCTGGAAGAGTCGCGCCGGAATATGTACACCTTCAGCGGGCTGCTGCTTTTGTCCAATGTGCTCATTCTTTTCCTGGGCGCCGTGCTGTGGATCTTCGCCCTGGAGGTGGGCATATCCATTCCCGAACAGACGGACAACCTCTACCCCACCATTGCCCTTCAGAACCTGCCGTCCTATATCGGGGTCGTCTTTCTGATCGGCCTCATTGCTGCGGCCTATTCCAGCGCCGACTCCGCCCTTACGGCGCTCACGACCTCATTCTGCGTAGACTTTCTGGGCTTTGAGACCAAAGAACAAACCGAAGAACAGGAAAAGCGCCTCCGGTTTCAGGTGCACGTTGGGTTTTCCATTCTGTTATTTCTGATCGTGGTGGTTTTCCAACTCATCAACGACCGGGCAGTAATCAATGCCCTGTTCATCGCGGCCGGCTATACCTACGGCCCCTTGCTCGGGCTGTTTGCCTTCGGCCTGTTTACTCCGCTTCAGGTGCGCGACCGCTGGGTATGGCTGATCGGCCTTTTGGCACCGGTATTGTCCTTTGTGATCGACTACTACGCCCCTCGCATTCTGGGCGGGTTCGAGTTCGGTTTTCTGATTCTGGCCCTCAACGGATTACTCACCTTTCTCGGGCTGCTGGCCATCTCGTACCGGGAATACGAAGCGGTGGTGGAGCCCCTTGATGCCCTTCCGGAGGAGGAGTTCCACTAGCACCATTTTTGTTACCTTGCCGCCGGTTCAGGCAGGGAGCCGAAACGCTTCCCGCCAACAGAAGGCGGCCTACTTTCTGCGAACGGACGATTTTTATAGACTATGGCAAACATCAAAGCAGCGATCACCGGCGTACAGGGCTACGTGCCCGATTACGTGCTCACCAATCAGGAGTTGGAGACGATGGTGGACACCAACGACGAGTGGATCACTACCCGCACGGGCATCAAGGAGCGGCACATTCTGAAAGGGGAAGGCAAGGGCACCTCCGTAATGGCTATCGAAGCCGTGAAAAAACTCCTGGAAAAAACAAATACGGATCCGGCCGAGATCGAGCTGGTCATCGTTGCTACGGTCACCCCGGACATGCCCTTTCCGGACACGGCCAACCTCACGGCCGATGCCGTGGGCATCAAGAACGCTTTTTGTTTCGACATCCATGCCGCTTGCTCGGGCTTTCTGTATGCCCTCACCACCGGTGCCCGGTACATCGAATCGGGGGCCCATGAGAAAGTGTTGGTCATCGGAGCCGACAAGATGTCTTCCATCATTGATTACACGGATCGAACCACCTGCGTAATTTTCGGCGACGGGGCCGGAGCCGTGTTGCTAGAGCCGGACGCAGAGGGCTACGGGGTGCTGGACAGCCTCCACCGCAGCGACGGTTCGGGAGCGCAATACCTGCATCAGAAGGCCGGCGGCTCGCGCTATCCGGCTACAATGGAAACCGTTCAAAACCGCGAACACTTCGTTTACCAAAACGGAAAGCCCGTATTCAAGGCCGCCGTATCGGGTATGTCGGATGTGATCCGCAAGATCGCGGCGCGCAATAGCTTGCGCATGGACGATATCGACTGGCTGGTACCCCATCAGGCCAACCGCCGCATCATCGAGACTGTGGCCAGCATGACGGATTTTCCCATGGAGCGAGTGATGATCAATATTCAGCGATACGGCAACACCACGGCGGCCACCCTTCCGCTTTGCCTCTGGGATTGGGAAGATCAACTCAAACGAGGAGACCGGCTCCTACTCACGGCCTTCGGGGGCGGGTTCACCTGGGGGGCCATCTACCTGCGATGGGCCTATGGAGCGGGCTGATGATTTTGCTATCTTTGCTGCGCTTTAACCAAATTGGCACATCACATTCCGCATTCATGGCATCAACCTCCGACATCCGAAACGGCCTGTGCATCGACTTCAACAACGACATCTATTCGGTCGTAGAATTTTTGCACGTAAAACCCGGCAAGGGCGCTGCCTTCGTGCGCACCAAGCTCAAGAGCGTCACGACGGGTAAAGTGCTGGAGCAAACCTTCCCGGCTGGACACAAAATTGACGAAGTACGCGTAGAGCGCCACAAGTTCCAATACCTCTACAACGACGATTCCGGGTATCACTTCATGAGCCAGGAAACCTACGAGCAGATCTTCCTGGACGAAAACATGATCGCCAATCCCGGTTTGCTCAAGGAAGGTGCCGAAGTGGAGGTCCTCTTCCATGCCGAAAAGGAGATTCCGCTCACCTTGGAAATGCCTCCCCAGGTCATCCTAAAAGTGACCTATGCCGAACCGGGAGTCAAAGGCGACACGGCCACCAACACGCTCAAGCCGGCCACCGTGGAAACCGGAGCTGAAGTCCGCGTCCCCCTTTTTATCAACGAGGGTGATCTCATTAAAGTAGACACCAACACAGGCGCTTATATGGAGCGCGTTAAACAATAAGATCAAGGTATGACCTTCAAGGAAATAACGGAACTGCTCAAGCTCATCAACAAACTGGAACTCACCGAACTGAAGATGCGAGACGGCGAATTCGAGCTGTCGGTACGCACCAAACGATATGAGAAAAGCAAGCGGGAGACAACGGTGGTCTCTTCGCAGCAGCCTGTGATCCCGGTACCTACCGTACCTCCGGCCGTACAACAGCCCGTGGCTCAGCCGCAGGCGCCGGCCGGCGAATCCGCACCTCCGGTACAGCCGGCAGCGCCGGCCGAAAAGGGTGCGCAGGAAGCCTCCGAAGGCGATAGCAACCTCCAGGAGATCCGCTCACCCATTGTGGGCACCTTCTATCGCTCTCCGGCCCCCGAAAAACCGCCCTATGTGAAAGTAGGTGACACCATCGAGGTGGGCTCGGTCGTATGCATCGTGGAAGCCATGAAGCTATTCAATGAAATTGAGGCGGAGATCGGCGGAAAGATCGTCAAAGTGATGGTCGAAGACGCGCAGCCGGTCGAATACGACCAGGTTCTCTTTTTGGTCGAACCCGTGGGCTAGCCCTCGACTTTCCGTTTCGCACCGACTCAACAGCGGAAGCCGACTTCCGCCAAACCGAATTGCAACGCATGTTCGATAAAGTACTCATTGCCAACCGGGGAGAAATTGCCCTTCGCATCATACGCACTTGCCGGGAAATGGGCATCAAGACGGTAGCGGTTTATTCCACGGCAGACAAGGACAGCTTGCACGTGCGCTTTGCTGACGAAGCCGTGTGCATCGGCCCGCCCAGATCGTCCGACTCCTACCTGAGCATTCCCCGCATCATGGCTGCGGTGGAGATCACCAATGCCGACGCCATCCATCCGGGCTACGGCTTCCTGGCTGAAAATGCCGATTTCGCCGAAGTCTGTTCCGAGTACGGCATCAAGTTTATCGGTCCGACGCCCGAGCAAATTCGCAAGATGGGAGATAAGATCACGGCCAAGGAGACCATGATCAAGGCCGGCGTCCCGGTCATTCCCGGATCCGAAGGCCTGGTGCGCGACGGCAAGCAAGGGCGCAAGCTGGCCAAGGATATTGGCTACCCCGTCATCCTCAAGGCTACGGCCGGCGGCGGTGGAAAGGGTATGCGCATCGTCTGGGAGGACAAGGAATTCAACCGCCAATGGGAAATGGCCCGCAAGGAGGCCAAAGCCGCCTTCGGCAACGACGGCATCTATCTCGAAAAGTTCGTCGAGGAGCCGCGCCACATTGAGTTTCAGATCGCCGGCGACCAAAAGGGTAAAGTCGTGCACCTTTCCGAACGCGACTGTTCCATACAGCGCCGCCACCAGAAACTGGTGGAGGAATGTCCCTCGCCCTTTATGAACGAGGAGTTGCGCAAGGCCATGGGCGAGGCCGCCATTCTGGCCGGCGAATTCATTCAATACGAAGGCGTGGGCACAGTCGAGTTCCTGGTCGACAAGCACCGCAACTTTTACTTCATGGAGATGAACACCCGCATCCAGGTGGAGCATCCCGTCACCGAAGAGGTCATCGATCACGACCTGATCAAGGAACAGATCAAAATTGCAACCGGTGAGGTGATCACGGGCGGAAATTACTTCCCCACCGGCCATGCCATGGAATGCCGCATTAATGCCGAAGACCCCTTCAACAACTTCCGCCCCAGCCCGGGGACCATTCAGAGCTTTCACAGCTCCAAGGGGCATGGCGTGCGCGTGGACACCCACGTGTATTCCGGCTACTCCATCCCGCCGTACTACGACAGCATGATCGCCAAGCTCATCTGCCGGGCTCGCACCCGCGAAGAGTGCATCACCAAGATGGAACGCGCCCTGGACGAGTTCATCATCGAAGGGGTGAAAACCACGGTGCCCTTCCACAAAAAGCTCATGCGCAATGCCGACTTCCGCGCCGGAAACTATCATACCGGCTTCCTCAATACCTTTGATCTGGGCCAGGAAGAGGAAAAGAAAAAATAGCTTCGACTCAGCCCGGTCGGCCGGCGAGCTGTTGTAACGGGAAATCAACCCCTCGCTATGCGAAGTTTTTGGCGATTGATGCGTTATTTGCGGCCCTATCGGGGCTTGCTGGGACTCAGCATTGCGAGCAATGTGCTCACCGCCGTATTCACCACCCTGAGCATTCCCTTGCTGATTCCCTTTCTCAACATTCTCTTCGACCAGACGGAGCTGGTCAGTCAGCCGCCGCAACGGGTCTGGTCTGCCGAGGGCTTGCAGCAATACAGCCAATACTGGCTCAGCAAACTCATCGTGGAACAGGGGCGGCAGGCTGCCCTCACTCTGGTATGCGTGGCGCTGCTCATCGTTTTTTTTCTCAAGAACCTCTTCCGGTACCTGGCCATGTTCTTCATGGCTCCTCTGCGCAACGGCATCGTTCGCGATCTGCGAGCTCAGCTGTTTGAAAAAATGCTGGTGCTCCCGCTGGCCTATTTCAGCGAGGAGCGCAAGGGCGATCTGCTGTCTCGCACCACGGCCGACGTGCAGGAGGTCGAGTTCAGCATGCTGAACGTGATCGAGACGATGTTTCGCGAGCCGCTCATTTTATTGGGCGCCCTGGGATTTATGTTGTTTATAAGCCCCACCCTCACCCTCTTCGTGTTGGTTCTCATTGCATTCATCGGCCTGGTGATCGGCGGTATTGGCCGAACGCTCAAACGCAGCTCGAGCCGGGTGCAGGAACAACTGGGCACCCTGGTTTCCCGCATAGAAGAAGCATTGGGCGGGCTTCGCATCATCAAAGGTTTTAATGCGGAGAGCTATCAGGCGGCCAGATTCGCCGAGGACAACAATGCCTACCGCCGCCTGCTCACCCGCCTGCTGTGGAGGCGCGACCTGGCTTCGCCCCTCAGTGAATTCCTGGGCATCGCTACGGTGGCGGTGCTGTTGTGGTATGGTTCCACCCTCGTCTTCGGCGGGAAACTGGAGGCAGCCGCTTTCCTCACCTTTATCTTCGCTTTCTACAACGTCATCGATCCGGCGAAGAAGTTTTCCCGGGCCCAGTACGACATTCAGAAGGGCTCGGCAGCCCTGGCCCGCATCGAACAGGTACTGAACGCTCCGGTCGCCATACAGGACGCTCCGGACGCGCAACCCATCGCGAGTTTCCGCGCGGGCATTCGCTACCAGAACGTATCCTTCCGCTACTGCGAACAGGAGCGTTGGGTGCTCGATGCGATCGACCTGGATATCCCCAAGGGAAAGATCATTGCCCTGGTAGGAGCTTCCGGCGCCGGCAAATCCACCTTGGTGGACTTGCTGCCCCGGTTCTACGAGGTCAGTCGCGGAAGCATCCTGCTGGATGGGCGCGACCTGCGCACCTACCGGCTGAAGGACCTCAGGCGCTTGATGGGTATCGTCACCCAGGAGGCCATTCTGTTCAACGATACCATTTACAACAACATCGTCTTCGGGCTGGAAGGCACCCGGGAGGAGGACGTCGTCCGGGCAGCCCGCATTGCCAATGCCCACGATTTCATCCAGGCCTTCGAGCAGGGGTACCAAACGGGGGTTGGCGACCGGGGCAACAAGCTCAGCGGCGGCCAGCGCCAGCGCATAACCATTGCCCGGGCCGTTTTGCAAAATCCGCCCATCCTCATTCTGGATGAAGCCACCTCTGCCCTGGACTCCGAATCCGAAAAGCTGGTTCAGGAAGCCCTCTTCAAACTCATGCAAAATCGAACCAGCATTGTCATCGCCCACCGGCTGAGCACTATCCAACACGCAGATGAGATCGTGGTCATGCACGAGGGCCGCATCGTGGAACGCGGAAACCATCAAAGCCTGCTGGCCCTGGAGGGGGAATACGAAAAGCTGGTCCGCCTTCAGGCCTTTTAACGAAGGATTAACCCCATCCTTTGCTCCTTTCAAATGGTATTTTCCTACATTTAGGATGGAGCTTTTTTATCAGATCCCGATCTCATGAAGCATGTTCTACTCCCTTTCCTGATCTTTTTTGCCTCGGTTTCGGAGGGTGGCGCCCAGATCGTCATTCCCAACTCCACCTTTCCCATTCCGGGGGATACGCTATTTACGCAAACCGACAACATGCCCGGCAACCTGGACCTGGGCAATACCGGGGGGCCTCAGCAGTGGGATTTTTCTGATCTGCAGGCGCCTTTCACGCGGCAAACCGTAATCCGAGAGCCTGCCGACGGCCAAGCCAGTGCCGATTTTCCACAGGCCACCGCTATGGCTGAGATCACTGAGTTGGGAGGGGAAGCCTATTTTCAAAATACGGTCAGTGAAGTGCGCCTGCTGGGCGTGTTCGGCGAAGACCCCGCCGGCTTCGGCCTTCAGGTGCTGCTCAAATATCAGCCGCCCGCCGTCGAAAAGCGGGCCAACCTGACCTATCCGGCGACCCATACCAGCAATTTCGAGCTCACGGTACCGGTGGCTTTCGAGGATCTGCCCGACTTCATCGCCGATTCCATTCCCATCATGGTGGACTCGCTGCGCCTGCGCATAGCCGTAGACCGCCTCGACGAGGTCGACGCCTGGGGCAACATGACCCTGCCCGAAGGCAGCTATCCCGTGCTGCGCGAAAAGCGCACCAGCATCCAGAACATCGGCATCGATGCCAAACTGCTGCCGGGAGCTCCCTGGCTCGACATCACCGACCTGGCCGGCGACCTGGTGCCGGAAGCCGACACCCTGACGGCCTATGTCTTCCACAGCGATGAGGCCAAGGAACCCATAGCCGTAGTTACCCTGAACGATGCCGGCGCAGCCGAGAGCGTAGAGTACAAGGGCAAGGATGCTTTGCTCCAACTGAAGGACAGCCGAAGCATCGAATCCGGCGTTTACGGCTACCCCAACCCCGCCGTGCACTACATGCGATTCGACTTTTTCGGCCTGCGCCCCGGCTCCTACACCTTGCGCATCCTCAACGTTCTGGGCCAGGAATTGTGGCGGAAGACCTACTACCTGCGCGGAGACACAACCGAGCAGGTTGACCTTTCCCGATTTCGAAAAGGCACCTATTTGTACAGCTTGCAGGATGCCCGGGGCAAAACGCTACTCACCCGGCGGTTTATCATTTTGCGCCCCTGATCCATAGGGGTAAGCCGCCGGCCGGTTCATCTTATCCAAAAACAAGTGCGTATGCGTTTTTGGATCCTTTCTGCTTTTCTCCTCCTGCTCTGGAGCGGGCTGTTCGCACAACGCGAAGAAACCGTTTTCCGCCATTTGCGTCTCAGCGGCGTTTGGGGAGCGTATAACTTCAACATGAGCTTTTACGACAACGAAGTGCCCAACATACAGGGTGGCTATGGCGGCTTCGAGTTCAACAGGCTCATTTTTATGGGCTGGGGCGGCTACCGCCAGCGCGATTTCCTGCAAAACGGCACGGTGGGCGACATTCCCTTTAAGCTGAAATACAACGGCTTCGTCCTGGGCATAACCCCCTGGAGCCATAAGGTTCTACACCCCCGGATCGGATTTTTGGTAGGACCGGGCCGGGTTATGCTCCCCAATGACCGCAGCGACCGGGTTCGGGTACTCAAACCCTCGCTCGGGCTGGAACTCAACGTGTTCGAGATCTTGCGCCTGGGGGTGGAAGGAGGCTATCGCTTTATCACCCGACAGGAAATCCCCGAACTTCGCACGGAGGACACGTCCGCCCCCTTTGTACAGGTGGATATCCGGTTCGGCTGTTCGTGGTGATTTGACGACCTAATGGTCGTGGTCGTGATCGTGATCATGGCCGTGGCCTTCGTGCTTGTGAAGCTCTTTTTGCGGAAGGTCGGCCTGAGCTACGTAATCCATTCCACAAACGGGACATTGGGCCGGTTGATCGCTGCCGCTGCCCTTGCAATGCATGGGGCACACATAGGCTGAGGTGTATTCCGGGCCTTCCTGATCAGTTGCTTCAACAGCCTGCTTGCTTTGGTTGGCCGCACCGGCCTCCTCAGAGCTTGTATTGCCGCAGGCAAAAAGAAGAATGAGCAAGGCCGAGGCCGCAAAGAATAGGAGGGTTTGTCGCATAAAGAAAAATTTTGCCGAAGCTACGTTTTTTCTCAACCAGAAATCTCACCCGAAAGCAGAAACAGCTGCCTGTTTTGACGCACCGTAAACAAAGAGGGAAAGGGCAAGGCTTGCGCTCCCGGCCGAAATAGTCATATCTTTACAACTAATGCGCCCTGTATTTGTCACGATCGTTTTGCTGCTACTCATCCTGCAGGCCCTGCGCCTTCCACTACAATCTGTGGCTCTGGAGGTTCAGCGGGACTATATCGCACGCACTTACTGCGTCAATCTGGACGAGCCCGAGCTGCTGTGTAGCGGGCAATGCTTCATCGACCAACGCCTGTCCGAAACGATAAAAGAGGACATGCAGGACGTCCCCACACCTCAGATCACGCTGGATTGGGAAATCAGCCAATACCTGTCGTCTGTGTCGGTTCACCGGCCGGAGCCGACCACCGGGCGGCCCTCCCATGGATGGGTGTATACCGGTGAAGCGGGCCAGGAGTACGCTTACCTTCCCTTTGCCCCGCCCCGGTGCTTTGCCTGACCGTTCGAAATCTTTTTTCGCGCTCACGCAATGCACCTTTCTTATGATATTGGTACGCCTTTTTGTCGTGGTGGCCTTCCTGGCTATCGCGGCTCCGATCCTGGCCTGCGACGTATGCGGTTGCAGCCTAACGCCCATGTCCATGGGCTTATTCCCTTTCCAGCAGCAGTCCTTCTTGGGGCTGGGCTGGTTTCACCACCGGTATCGGTCCCATGTGGACCCCGAGCAGCCCGGCCTGCTGGCCAACGAGCGGTTCCATAGCCTGGAATGGCGCGGCCGATGGACGGTCACCTCCCGGTTTCAGCTCATGGCCCAGGTGCCCATTGCCTTTTTGTGGCGAGAGCATGAAGGCGTCGTCGAGCAATACGCAGGCTTGTCAGATATTTCCGTATCGGGCCGGGTGCGCATCCTGCCGTGGCGGGACAGCAGCCGCCTGGGCTGGCAGCAGCAATGGTGGATCGGTGCCGGCCTGAAAGTACCGACCGGAAATTTCCGCCTTACCGACCCGCAGGAAGTCGTGAACCCCAACTTTCAGCTCGGGTCCGGCAGTTGGGATGGCCTGTTCACCTCTTCCTATACCGCCAATAACGATCGCTGGGGCTTTTCCGCCGACCTCCTCTTTCGATACAGCTCATCGAACCCTGACGACTACCGCTTTGGCCACCGGATCCATGCCAACGCCCGGGCATTTGCCCTATTGGGAAAAGGCAAGGCCAGGGTGCTGCCATCGGCGGGCTGGTACATGGAGTGGGCTGGGCAAGATGTGGACCGAGGTTTTCTGATCACCGAGAGCGGTGGCCAGGCCCACTTTGCGGAGCTGGGCATACAGTGGGTGCGGGGCCGAACCAGCCTGGGTGCATTTTTTCACCAACCCCTGGCTTCCGATTGGGCCGCCGGCCAAGTAGATCCACAATGGCGCGCTAGTGCTCAATTCACCTTTTTCTTTTGATCCAAAAACCCATTATCCATGGAACGCTTACTTAGCATGGCCATGCTGCTCAGCATCCTGTCCTGTAGCGGGGAAGAACCCCAGGTGGATCAGGAGCCACCCCAGATCGAGATCGAGTCACCTGTCGAGATGGGTACTTACCCTGCAGGGGAGGCACTGGCCATATCAGTCGTGATTACGGAAAACCTGGAGCTGCACACCTATCGCGTGCAAATCGAGCATCCGGCATCCAAATTCACCTTCAATCTGGAAGAGCAACACACGCACGTACAGGAAGTCCGTTTCCTGCGGGAGTTTACCCTGCCACCGGCCAAAGGGTCAACCTACGAGCTCGTGGTGCAGGCCAATGATCACGAAGGCAACCTTCAGGAGGTCCGCCGAACGTTTCGGACGGCTCCCTGATCGAATGTCGCATTCTGTAATCAACATTACGAAACCCGATGTCTTTTTCCTTTAACTTCATCAAATTCAAAATAGAATTATGAAATCCAAGTTCTTTTTTCCCATCCTGCTCCTCGGCCTGCTGGCTGTATCCTTCGCCTGCAACAAGGACGATGACGACAATCAGCCCGCCGTGAGCGAAGCCGAATTCGAGATCCAGTTTCGCGTAGGCGATCAGGACTTCCAATTGGGCGAAACCTACAACCTGGGCAACACCCTCATGGCCTTCGATGTGGCGCAGTTCTACCTAGGCGGCATCCGCTTCATGCCGGAAGAAGGGGACATAATCCGCGTGGAAGACAAATACCTGCTGGTGAAAGCCGATCAGACCACCTATCCGGTCGCCGAGCTGGACAACGGCCACTACCACATGGCGATGTTCTTCGTGGGCGTGGATCCCCAGGCCAACAACCAAAGCGGGGACGACTTCACCAGCCGCCCGGCCGATGACCCGCTGTCCGAGCAGGTGCCGAGCATGCACTGGAACTGGAACACCGGCTACAAATTCACCCGCTTCGATGGCCGCTACGACAGCAACCAGGACGGCCTGGTGGACGATCAGGATGAGGGCTTCACCATGCACCTGGGCAACGATGAGAATCTGACCGAGTTTTCGTTTGTGGTGCACAAGGACATGGAGGGCGGTACCGAACCGCTGGCCTTTACCGTGGATGTGGAACAACTTTTTGCCGGGATTGACATTCCGGCAACGCCGAAGTTTCACACCACGCCCGATCAGACGGCTTTGATAGAGACCTACGTCAACAACCTGAAGCAGGCCATCACCTTTGGCCACGAATAACCGAATTGCGCATTGGGATGGAGGCCTTATGCCAAGGAAGGCCTCCAACCGGTGCCAACCTGCCCTGCCATGAACCGAATCTGCTGGCGGAATATCATTGCCACTGTCCTATGGGGCTCCCTGCTGGGATTGGTCCTTCCGGCCTGCAGCCCGGAGGAGGAGCCTGCATCCCCACTGGACCTCACGCCCTACGAGCTGGAAGTGCCTGCCCATTTTCCCTATCCGGATATACCGGAAGACAATGTGCTCACCCAGGCCCGCGTCGAGCTGGGGCAGCGATTGTTCTACGACCCCATTCTGTCGCGGGACCGCAGCATCTCCTGTGCCAGCTGCCACAAGCAGCACCTGGCTTTTGCCGATGATCAACCGATCAGCCCGGGCATAGCCGGGCGGCTGGGCTTTCGCAATTCCCCCACCCTGGCCAACCTGGCCTGGCTGAACGAAGTGAACAAGGACGGCGGGGGCATCCGGCTCGATCTGCAGGCCACCGTACCGCTGGAGGATCACGCCGAAATGGACTTTCAGGGCATCCTGGCTGCCGAGCGGCTCAAGGAGATCCCCCTGTACAGGGCGCTCAGCCTGCGGGCCTATGAACGCGAGCCGAGCACCTATGTGATCGTGCGGGCGCTCGCCGCATTTCAACGGACTTTGATCAGCGGGTCCGCTGCGTACGATGCCTATCTGCAGGGTGACGAACAGGCCCTGGATCCCAGCCAACAGCGAGGTATGGAACTCTTCTTCAGCGACCGCCTCCAATGCGGCAGCTGCCACGGCGGCTTCAACCTCACCGACAACAGTTATCGAAACAACGGGCTGTACGAGCAGTACGAGGATCACGGCCGATTTCGCATCACGGGCGACCCCATGGAGATGGGTGCCTTCCGCGTGCCCACCCTGCGCAACGTAGCCCTTACCGCCCCCTACATGCACGACGGCAGCCTGCCCGACCTGGATGCCGTACTGGACCACTACGCCTCCGGCGGGAGCAATCATCCGGCCAAAGATACCCGGATTCAAGGATTTTCCTTAAACGCCCAGGAGCGGGAGGATTTGATTTTGTTTTTACAATCCCTTTCCGATCCGGCCTTTCTTTCCAATCCGGACTTTGGCCCTTTGGATTGAGGCCAGAAACAACTCGTTAGACGAGGAGACTTGAACCTGGCAAAATGGGTGTTGACCTGGCCGGTTTTAAAATTCAATGCAACAGATCAAAATAATACGGGGATTCGAAAGGTCAAAAACCGGAAATCGTCGGTTCATCTCAAGTGCTGCTCACCTCCCCCAACCTCGCAATAGTTGGGGGTATTGTTTATACCGTTTCAAGTATGAAATGGCCTAAAAGTTATTTTATACTTGAAGCGGTATTCTCGGTTTTCAGGATAAATTGGCCTGGTTTTATCGCCATTATCCCTTGAAAATCGGGGAATAACCTTCAAGACTGAATACCACTTCCAATTGGGGCAGCCTTTTCCGTGAAACCAACTTGAAAGCTCCACAGGAGGGGCCAATACCTGAAATCGAATTGTTAAGAAAAGAAGAAAATTTTTCAACTTTCTTCTTATTTTGACCGTGATAGCTGATAAAGCCTATGGCAAGCTGGCGTTTTCGTCAAATTGGGCCCCGAAGGTTCCCTTTGAATCTTGGATCCAAGTGCGCTTTCTTGAATATGACCTACATAGCGAACTGATCAAATGGCCAGCTCCAGAAAAATTGACGGTTTGGTTTTTTCCAACTCGTTCCATGAATTGAGTCAAATACATTTTTATTTACCCATTCCTCATTATAATTTAAAACCAAAACACCCATTATCATGCGACCATTTTCTATTGCTTTGATTTTCTGTGGATTGCTTTTTACTGCAATGCACGTTCAGGCTCAAATTAGCATTGGTCCCCGTGTAGGAATTAACCTGAGTAATCAAAGGTATGCTTTTGATGATGAGTCAGTATCTCTTGACAACCGGGTCGGCTTTCTGGCAGGACTCGTAGTGGAAGGGCGGTTTTCTGATAACTTAGCCCTGCAAGCTGAACTGGACTTCATTCAAAAAGGTGCTAAAGACAATTTGTTCTCCGGAGATGCACAGTTAATTCTCAACTACCTGGAGATCCCCATTCTATTCAAAGCAGGGGGTAGTTTTGACATCATTCGACTAGACGGCTTGATCGGGCCAAGCATTGGTTTTGGTATAGGAGATGTAAAAATTAAGCAGAATGGTGAAACCGAGTCCAGTAGCTGGGATGAATACGGTATAAATACCATAGATTTTGGACTTCAATTTGGAGGTGCGATATCAGTCAAAGCCGGCAGGGCAACCCAAATCTTCCTGGATATCCGGTATGTTCTCGGCCTCTCCAATCTCATTGAAATGGAGACTGATGACACTCTTAAAAACCGCGGATTAGGTATCAGTATCGGCGCTTTATTTGCCTTGTAATCCCATACTGTTTTCAGGAACATCCGTCATCCTTTCAGGCCGGCAGGGATGCACCAGGCCCACCATATAACTACCACAGGCCGCTGCCAGGGACACGGCAGGCGGGTTATCCCGAAAACAGTTGCCCTTCTCCGTCAAACCAATTTGGATAGGGATTTTTAAAAACACATTTTGCTTCAGGTAGTGTATATTTATAAGAACCTCGCTCAATGCCCCTCGTTATTTATTCGTAAACGGCGGCTTTACCTCCCGATCGAGCGGCACCCTATGGCGATGTTCTTCGTGGGGGTAGATCCCGAATCCAACAACCAGAGCGAGGATGACTTCACCAGCCGGCCGGCCGATGATCCGCTGTCCGAGCAGGTGCCGAGCATGCACTGGAACTGGAAGCTCCACACAGCCGAAGGGCCGGCCCGGAAAGTAGAGTCGAGGTAAGCGCTCCGCTTACTTGCCCAGAATCTCCTCCACCTGTTTTCGGATGGCCTCGGCATCCGCCAGGGCATAGGCTCGCCCATTGATCACGGCATAGGCCACCTGGCCGTCCTTTTGCAGGGTAAAGGAAGGGTTGCCGTAGAGGTGAATGTCGTTGTCGCCCGTCTTTCCGGGCAGAGCCAACTCGATGGGCAGCCGGCGGTAGCTTTTGTCCTTCGGAAGCCTGCGCACGGGAATCGTGGTGATGCCGGATCGCAACAGACCGGGAACGTCCAGCTGGGCCAACTCGCGAACGGACCCCAGCGTCCTGGAATAGACCCTGCCCGGAACGGCCCGGTAGCCGGCGGCGGGAATGTCCTGGTAGGCGTGATAGGTGGACAGGTCGCCCAAGTCGGTGATGGAAGCCCTGGGGTAGTGCTTGCGATTGCCATCGTAGTCCACTTCCCGGATGCGGAAGGCGAGATCCACCAGGTAGATATCATCCCGGAACGCCAACTCCACTTCCCGGACCAGGAGATCGTGAAAGGCATTGCTGTTGTTGTAGGGAATGTCTTTGTAGGCCGCCCGTTCCTTCTCCTCCCAGCTTCCGGTGGCAATGGCGCGAAAGGCCGAGAGCAGGGCCACAAAATGCAGTTTGCGCAGGTATTGCTTCTCGGGATCACCTTTCAGTCCGCCGCTCTCGATCAGGATGGTGCGGGTACCCCACTTCTGGATGTTGTCGCCGAAGGCACGGGGCTCGAAGGTGTCGTCGTAGCGGGCCACCTGGCCGGGGATGTACTGCTGCAGGAGTTCGTTGAGGTGGACGATGAGCTGCATGGCCGCCGCACGGGTTTTATTCACCTCCTTGGCGTAGTTGTAGGCCGGGGCCAGAAAGGAGATGGAGGCCGTCTGATCCGAGGTACCGGCGGCGTAGTAGCGGTTCTGGTCGTGCAGGTTGAATCCCCAGTCGGCATCCAGTTCGTCGCGCACGCGCTTGAGGATGCGCGATTCCGGGCACTGCAGGCGCAGGGCATCGCGATTGAGATCCACGCCCAGGGCGTTGCGGCGGGTGAAGCGATCGGCTCCGTCGGGATTGAGCAGGGGGATGAAAGTCAGCGTGGTTTGGTCTAAGATCCGCTGCCTTAGGTCGTCAAAACCATCGCCGGATGCCTGAAAAAAGCGAAATAAATCCAGAAGCGCCATGGTAGCGGTGGCTTCATCGCCGTGCATCTGCGACCACAGCAGCACCTGCACGGGCCCGCTGCCCAGCTGCACCGAGTAGATGGCCCGCCCCTCGATGGAGGCGCCCTGCCGCTCCACCCGAAAGGGTTCCGGCAGCTGCCGGACCAGCGGTTCGACATCCGAATGCTTGAAGCGGCGGTCGGTGATGCCCGGCTCGCGGTAGCGCTGATAGTCTTCGAACAGGCGTTTCTCCAGCTCGAAGCCGGCCGGCTGAGTGCGGGCGGACTGACAAGACGTTAAAAACAGCGCAAAAAGAATGGTCGACAACATATGAACGGACATGAAAAACGATTTTTTAACGGCAAAGGGTGCGCTCCATGGCCTTGAGCCCTGAGTTTCCCGGGCAGAAAAAGCCCCGATTCTGGCCGAAACCTGCCGGGCCGTGCAGCCCGGGAGCCCAGCCCCTTCTCTTTTTTCGCAACAAGATAACATCCTGAGTCGAACGGAAAGGCGGGATGATCGCTAAAACACCTATGGATAACCATTCACCGGAACCATCCGACTTTTGCCCGGGACGCCTGCTGTCTATGCTCCTGCTGTTGCTTCTCCCGGGCTGGGTATGCCGTGCCGGTGCGTGGAAGACCGTGGAGGAGATCACCTTTCACCACGCGGAGGTGCTGAGCGAGCACGCGGTGCGCCTGCCCTTTGAGCTGGCCGGCCACCTGCTGGCCTTCGAAGCCACCATAGACGGGGTGACGGGCAAACTGGTGCTGGATACCGGCTCCGAGACGCTGCTCCTCAACGGGCGGCATTTCGAGGGGGAGACCGACAACGACCTGCTGGCCTATGGCCAGACCGGGGCAGTAGAGCAGGTATCCACCAGCCGGGTAGATGGCCTGCAGTGGGGGCAATTCCGGCTCCGCCGCCTGGATGGGCACGTCATTGACCTGAGCCATGTAGAAGACCAGAAGCACCTGATGCTCCTGGGTATGCTGGGGTTCAGCGCCCTGGAAGAGTTTGAGGTATGCATCGACTTCTTCCTGCAGCAGATCACCTTGTGCGCCTGGATAAGCAGGATGAGCGACTGGATACCAATGCCATTCTGGAGTTTCCGGAAGACAGCCTTACCTTTCGCCGGAGCGGTCACTTCATCGTCCTGGAAGGCGAGGTGGACGGCAAGCCGTTGACGATGGCCCTGGATACCGGGGCGGAGATCAACCTGCTGGATCGCCGCGTGCCGCCAAGGGTGCGCCGGCAGTTTCGCATCCTCAAGCGCAGCCTGCTCACTGGGGCCGGGGGGCAGCGCGTGGAAGTGCTGGCCGGCAACCTGTTTCGCCTTCGGGTGGCCCACCAGCGATACGGCCCCATGCAGACCCTGCTGACCAATATGGACGAGATCAACGAAATTTGTCCCCAGCGCCTGGACGGCATCCTGGGTTATCCCTTTTTTGCCCACAAGCGCATGGCGATCAACTACCGGAAGGAAACGCTCTACTTTTTTCAGCGATATAAACCTTGAAAAAAAACGTTAAATGGGTATGTGGTTTCCGCTTTTTCCAGTCCTGGATCGCATTCCTTTTAAATGCTACAAGAGAACGCATTCACCAACGCGATGACCGCAAATTTTCACCTATCGATCCTTCTCCTGCTGGGCCTGCTGATGAGCAGCAGGACTGCCTTTGCCTGTGTGGCGGACACGACCGGGCCGGCCAGCTATTACTTCGAGGAGGATGAGGTAGTGTTCGAGTTTGACCTGAAGGCCTACCGAAAGGCGGCCAGGGAGAAGGGGTATGTAGCGTTTCAGGATCTCGAGATCGAGGAGGTGGCCATCTCCGGCGATTTCAACGACTGGAGCCGGGACGGCTGGCGAATGCGGCAGGTGAGCCCGGGGCGCTACCAGCTGCGCAAGCCGGTGGAGGCTTTCGACGATCGCTTTCCCCTGGCCTTCCGCTACGTGATCAACCGGGAGGTGCTGGTATCGCCGCTTACCGGGCACAGCCTGCGGCAGCCGGATGCCAGCCTCTGGAAAGAGGTGTACAACATCGACCCGTACACCATCCGCTTCGATAAGTCGGGCAACATCCGCTTTTTTCTGCCCGGCTACCCGGATGCCGGGCGGGTCATCCTCAGCGGCAACTTCAACGGCTGGGACGAGCAGCAGCTGCGCATGGAACGCACGGACAGCGGCTGGGTGTTACCCGTTTTCCTGCCCCCGGGCCGGCACGAGTACAAGTATATCGTAGATGGCAACTGGATCCTGGACCCCACCAATCCCGAGCGCGTGCCCAACCAGTACGGCACCGGCAACTCCCTGCTGGTCGTAAGCAAGGAGGTCACCTTTTTCCTGCCGGGTTATGCAGACGCCAAAAAGGTGATCCTCAGCGGCAGTTTCAACGATTGGAGCCGCCGCCAATTCCGCATGACGCGCACCGAAGACGGCTGGACCCACACCCTCCTGCTGCCCGGCGGCAAGCACCACTACAAGTTCATCGTGGACGGCCAATGGATGGTAGACCCCGAAAATCCCATCCGCGAATGGGACGGCATGGGGCACATCAACTCGGTGAAGTTTGTGCGGTAATCTATCCTTGTTGAAAGATTGGGCATGAACCTGAAAAGGGAGACCTCTTCGATTGTGGCCCTAATCGGCAATACGAGGTTGCTCCACCTATGGAAGTTTATCCAGTTGATAAACAAACACGGAATGAGCCGCACGGGAACCAAAAGGCTATCCTTGCTCTCGCCGGATCCCTCCCCAAAGAAGATGCCGACGAGATCCCACAAATGATTTCGGAATGGGACCTCAACCAATCGTAAGGGAAAGCCCACGCACATCAACTCCCGAGCCCTTACCTATGTTTTTCAAACCGGAAGGGCGAATTGGAAAGCCTCCCCGGCAAACCTCCAAGGGCAATAGGCTAGCTGATTCATCCCTTGTATCTTAGCGGGCGAAAACGCCCTGAGACCGCATCACGTACTGAAAGAAACCTATGAGTCAACCAACCGAAGCGAAAGCCATCCGCCGCATCCCCAACGATCCCTTTGACGTACAGGAATTTCACCTGGCCAACGGACTCAAGCTCTTCATGAGCCCGGACCCCAAGGCGCCGCGCATTTTCACCAACATCGCCTTTCGGGCCGGCGCCAAGCACGACCCCCCGGAGACCACCGGCCTGGCCCACTACATGGAACACATGCTTTTCAAGGGCACTTCCCGCATC
>CAZQSF010000036.1:0-35723 GCA_964595955.1 uncultured Saprospiraceae bacterium | reverse complement strand
AAGAGCAACGTAGCTCAGGAGAAAATTTGGCAAGAACAGCCCAAAGGGTGAAGTCTAAACAAGCTCTGAGTGTGGGTGTGGTTGATTGCACACTGGAACCCCCCTTTCATTGCTTTTGAGATTGTACTTAGACCTCAACCCGTAGTGGGTGGCAGTTAGCCGAGCTGTTTTGCAATAGGGTTCTCTTCTGATCTTTTTCGACCTGATCGTCCGGCTCCTATTCAAAAATTGCCCGTTGGCGTGACATCCGTTATTTATGCGTTCGTGCTAGCGGTGAGCGGTCGCATGGTTTCGTGAGCTTACCCGGAGGCTCACACCCTGCCCTACTGATGCCTTCGATTTGGATCGTGGCTTGCTTCCCGTATCCTGGCTGGGTTTTGGCAGCTGATAGGGGCCTTGTGCATTTGGGGAATGCCGTTGTCCGGCCTATTAGCTTGGGGGGAGCTGTTTTCAGGCCGGCCTCCGGCGACCGGCTTTTTTCTATATTCACCGCCGGACCCATACTATTATTCCCCATGGCGGCTCCTGTTGTTCTGCTCACCGGCGGCTCCGGATTTATCGGTCGGCATCTTATCGAAGAGCTACTTGCTGCCGATTCCCTGCTGCCCGTAAACGAACTTCGGATTTACGACACTCGTCCCCTGCCGGCGGATTTTCCGTTGGCCGATAATGCCCGCCTGCGGATCCTCCCGGGCGATATTCGAGACGAACGGGCGCTCAGGCAGGCTTTGGAAGGCGTCGATCTGGTTTTTCACCTGGCAGCCGTGGTTGACTGGGGCGCCTTGCCGCCGCAGGTGATCTTTGATATCAATGTCGGAGGCACGGAAAACATCCTTCGCCTGGCCCGAGAAGCCGGCGTTCGGGCCCTGGTTCACGCCAGCTCTATTGATGCGGTGTACGACGGCCGCGAACACATCGATATCGACGAGTCCTTTCCCTATCCCGAGCGCTACGCTTCCACCTACTGCGCAAGTAAGGCGCAGGGCGAGCAATTGGCCCTGGCCGCCGACAGCGAAGCGTTTCACACCTGCGCCCTTCGCCCGTCCGACGTGTATGGCCCGGGCGACCCCTTTCACCTGGAAGCCTTGTCCGAACTGGCGCGTTCCGGCTTTTACGTTCGGGTAGGTCATCCGTCCAAACTCAGTATGCACGTCTATGTAGGGAATATGGCTCATGCTTTTGCCCAGGCCGGCAAGGCGTTGCTGGAAAAACCCGGCCCGCTGCGCGGGCGGGCATACTTCATTTCCGACGCACCACCCAGCAATTTTTTTACCTTCTTCGACCGCATCCTCTCGGGAGCCGGCTATGCCCTGAAACCCGGCTTTTGGCTGCCCCGCGGGCTTATGCTGCCGTTGGGGATCGCAGCCGACGGTTTTACGGCTTTGCTGCGCCCGGTCCGCCGCATTCAGATCAACGTAAGCCGTTTTTCGGTGACCTACCTCTGCACCAGCTTTACGTTTTCTACCCTCCGGGCAAAGCAAGATTTTGGGTTCTCACCCAAGTACAGCGAGCAAGAAGCCTTCGAGCGCACGGTGTCGTATTATCGGCAAGACAACGAAGCGCGATAGAAGAGCATCCGGAAGGAATGGCTCCGGTCATTTTTCAAATCGGAGGAAGAATGCAGTCCCTTTGGCCGGAAAGCAGTCAAAAACCTATTTTTGCCAGTCCCGGACATGCAGCACGCGACCAAATGTGCGTTTCCGAGGTGTACAAGATGGAACGATGAAGCGACTTCTATGGGTATTGGCTTGGGCGGCCGGGGCTTACAGCCTGTTATTTTTCGGCTCCTGCAATCGAAACGATGACTTTCTCACCGGCGAGGGCGTCTTCCTGGAATTTTCTTCCGATACCCTGCGCTTCGATACGGTCTTTACGGAATTGGGCTCGGCCACTCGCTTCATCACGGTCCGGAACCCTCAAAATCGCCCGGTTAAGGTATCGCGCATCTTTCTGGAGCAGGAAGGCAGCTCTCCCTTTCGGCTCAACATTGACGGAATTCCGGGAAACGACCAGGAAGACGTCACCATATTTGCGGAGGACAGCATCTACATTTTCGTGGAGGTCACTATCGATCCCGATCAGCCCCTTTCGATCAGCCCGTTCGTGATCACCGAGCACATTGTTTTTCAAAGTGGGGAGGAGCAGCAGCGTCTAACCCTGGAAGCCTGGGGGCAGAACGCCAATTACTTCCCCAGCCGGTTCAATAAGGGCGTGCCGGTAGTGCTAACCTGCGATGATGGCGAGATTGTCTGGGATGACCCCAAGCCCTATGTGATCTATGGAGAGGTGTTCATCGACAGTTGCTTGCTTACCATCCCGGCCGGCGCAAGGGTGTATGTGCACGGTGGCATCGCGCAAAACGAACTTTTCGGCACGTTCAACGACGGCATTCTCTACCCCATCAACCGGGGGCGCTTGCATGTGCGGGGTACCTTGGAAGAGCCGGTGATCATCCAGGGCGACCGACTGGAAGATGCCTTTCAGGAGGTGTCCGGGCAATGGCTGGGCATCGTGATCGGGCGGGGCAGCACCGGAAACCGCATTGAAAACGCCGTCATTAAAAACAGCATTTTTGGGTTGTATGTCGACTCCTCCGCCGAATTGAGCCTTCGCAATACCCAGATTTTCAACACCAGCAGCAGCGGCATCATTGGCATTCACAGCCGCATCACGGCTGAAAATGTGCTGGTGTACAACAGCCAAGCCACGGCTGTAAATCTGGTGCATGGAGGCGATTACGACTTTACCCATTGCACGCTGGCCAGCTACGGAGTCAACGCCACTGCCCTGGGACTCACCAATTTCATTTGCTACGACGATCCACTGGTGTGCAGCGAACGCAGCATCTACCGGCTTAATGCCACCTTCACCAACAGCATCATCAGCGGCTCGCGCCGCGATGAGATCGAGTTGTTCGATATCAGCGGCGGGGAAGAACCCGGCTTGTTCAACCTGCGCTTCGACCACTGCCTGGTGCGCGTAGAAGAACTGCTGGAGCAGCAGGACGGCCTCTATGCCGATTTCTTCGACAACCAATGTATGCCCTGTGTTTCGGTGGATTTTGACGATCCCCTCTTCGTGGATGTCAACGAAGACGACTACCGCCTGGATACCCTTTCTATCGCCATTGAAACCGGAAAACCTACGGCCGTCACGACCGATATGGTGGGCAACCCGCGCGATCCCCAACGCCCCGACGCAGGGAGCCTGGAGTATGTGGTGGAGTAAGGTGGGTTGGATGAATCCTGAGCCCGCGAAATGGACTGCCGACAGGCCGGCTTTCACCCGATTAACCCAACCACCCACCTCCCCCATTCCCTTTCCAGTCGAGGATTCGTATGCTGGGGTAATACAGGGGAACTTTGAGTCACGTACGGTTTGTTGTACATTCGAATGTACAAAACAGCATAATGAGAGCAGTAACGATTTCCTCGCTCCGGTCAAAAATGAAATATTACTTCGATCTGGTCAGTAATTCGCTGGATGTCATCATCGTGCCGAGGAATAACAATGAGGACGATGCGATCGTCATCATGTCGATCAAAGAATACAACGCCCTGAAAGAAACGGAATACCTTTTGTCATCCGAAGCTAACCGGGAGCGACTGGAGGAATCCATCAAGCAATTGAAGCAAGGGCAGACGGTCAGGTACGAACTCGAAGATTAGGGGAAATGCTCATCGAGTTTACGGAAAATGGATGGGAAGATTTTGCGTATTGGATTGAGCACGACAAAACGATGGTCGACAAAATAAAGGAACTGATCCAGTCCATACGCCAGGAGCCTTTTCGGGGGCTGGGAAAGCCGGAACTCCTGAAGTATGGGTTGAAAGGATTCTGGTCCAGACGAATCACCCAGGAACACCGGCTGGTCTATCGCATTTCCGGTAAGAAAGGTACCGATCAACGATGCTCGATCATCCAATGCCGTTTTCATTATTCGCACTAGCATAAACGGTTTTCGACCTGAGCCCGCGAACTTTCCTGCCTGCCTGAGCCCGGCAGGCAAGCCTATCATTATTCCACTTTTCCAACCGGCCGGCCGGAAAAGGAGTTGAATGGAAAAGATAACGCCTTGAAAAAGACCATCTCCATCATCGGTTGCGGCTGGCTGGGGCTGCCCCTGGCCCAGCAGCTCCTGGAAGGGGGCTACGTCGTAAAGGGCAGTACTACCCGCCCGGAGAAGGTCCGCCTGCTGGAGCAGTGGGGGATACAGGCCTTCGTGCTGGATGCCGGCGATCCGGAATCCATCGCCCGGGCGGCCGCCTTGTTCGATGCCCGCGTGTTGGTACTCACTCTGCCGCCCGCCCGCAAGGCGCCCCTCAGCTATCCGCGGCAGATCCGGGCCCTGCTCAGTGCAGCCGAGACCCGGGTTGAGCGGGTGCTGTTTACCAGCTCTACGGGCGTGTATCCCGACGGCCTGGGCCGGGTGGATGAAGACACGGAATGGGAACCCGCCACGCCTCGTGGACGGGCAATCTGGGAGGCCGAGCAAGCGGTTCGCACCTGGTCGGCCGAGGGCAGCACCATCCTGCGGCTGGGCGGCTTGGCCGGCCCCGACCGCGAGCCGGGCCGCTTCCTGGCCGGCCGAACGGAGGTGTCCGGCGGCGACTGCCCGGTCAATTTCGTGCATCTGGAAGACGCCCTGGGCGTAATGCAGGAAGTGATCCGCCAGGACGCCTGGGGCCATACGCTCAATGTGGTGGCCGGCGAACACCCCCGCAAACGCGACTTCTATCTGGCGCGCGCCCGCATGGCCGGCTATGAGCCGCCCACCTTTGCTGCCGGGGATGCTTCGGCTTGTAAAACGGTGGACAATGCCCGCGTCAAGACCCTGCTGGGCTATACCTTTCGCTATCCCGATCCGATGGATTTTCCGCTGGGGCGTTAACGAAGCAAAACCTTTTGTTGGAGGGTGTTTTTTCCGTTATACCACCGCAGCACATACCAGCCCCGCTGCAGATCCGCCGTGCCCAGCTTCGGGTTTGCGGCTGTTGCGGCCTGCTGCCTCACCAGCCGCCCCAGCCCGTCCCACAGCTCGATCGTGCCTCCGGGCTCGGGCAACTCCAGGCGGATGTGATCGCTGGCGGGATTGGGAAAGACCCGCAGGGCGAGCGGGGCTTCCGCGTTTTCGGCTAGTGATGTTGTCACCCAAAGGCGATTGAGGCGCTCCCAGAGCTGGTTATCAAAGGAGGAAGCGGTCGGGTTGACGCCTCCGGCCGATTCGCCCATGCGCACCACCACCAAATTCCGGCTGGGTACCGCATAGATCTTCTGGTCGTCGCGACCGAGGGCGGCCACCATATCTGCCGGTGCGGCCGGCACCAGAGGGCCGGGAATATCAATTTGGAAACCGGGCAATTGGTAAAAGGACTTGCCGTTGAGCCACCAGAGGTAACCGTAGGCGGGGTTGGCGGGCTGAGACGGCTCCAGCATGGCCCGGAGGTAGGCCGTATCGCGCAATAGGGTATCGCCGTTCCAGACTCCTTCAGCCAGGGTCAGCAAGCCGAATCGGGCCATGTCGCGGGGCCGGCTGAAAAAGACGTAGTTGAACCAGAATCCCTCCATGCCGATGCGATCGCCGAGTCGCTGGCGGGTGTACTGGTTCTTGTTGACGCCGGTAGCCGATTCCAGGGCGTTCTGCAGAATGCGATAGACCGAATTGTGATAGGCCCAGCGCATACCGGGCTCCACCATGCAGTGGAAGCAATCGGGCGTGAAACAATTGTCGGTAGAGCCGGGCGGCTCAACGCTATCGTCGAAGCCGCTGCTCATAGCGAGCTGGTGGCGAAGCAGGACGGCCTCTTCCTCGGCGGGCGAGCAGGAGGTCCAGCCGCTGCCCAGATAGTCGGCCGCCGGATCCTCTATGCTGAGGTAGCCGTCTTCCTGAGCCAGGCCGGTGAGCATGCCCATCAGGCTTTTACCGGCCGAAGCCCAGTACCAGATGGAATCCCGGGTGAAGGTGTCGAAGTATTCTTCGATCACGATTCGGCCGTCCAGCAGGAGGAGGAAGCCCTTGGTGTTCTTTTCGTCCAGAAATTGGGTCAGTGCAGCCACCGAGTCGGGGTCCATACCCGCTTCGCCCGGTGTACGGGTCTCCCAGCCGGAGCCGTCAAGAGGCGGGAAATAGAGGCCCTGGGCGGAGATAAACAGGGAAAAACAGGCCCAAAAGAAGAGCGTAGTGAGAAAGCGCATAGGTGTGGGTTTGCCCGTTGGACGCGCTTCCGCCCCCGGCGTTTAATGAGAAAGCCGCCAGGTGCTTTTCGCACCTGGCGGCTTCTTCGAGAAGTAAACATGAGTGCCCATCTTAATACCAAAGCATGGGCGAACCTTCGTCGGTTACTTTTTGGCCATCCATTCTTCAATGGACTTGTCATTCATGCGAACGTAGTCCTCATTGTTGGCTTTCATAGCCAGTTCTTTCGACTTTTTAGCCGCATCAATGGCTTTGTTGTATTTGCCCATGTCCGCCAGGATCAGCGCTTCGCGGCGCACCTGCCAGAATTTGGGGTCTTTGGCATTTGCCTTTTGGATGTATTCCAGTGCTTTGTCCAGGTCCGCGCCGCTTTCATGCAGGAAGGAAGCTGCGGCATAGTAGTCGTTCTGACTGGGGCCGCTCATGACCTCTTCGATATTTTCCATGACGCGCTCTTTGACCTCCACCTCGATGGGGATACTCACCAAGGTATTTTCCCACATCATGTCCAGCGTAGCGCTTTCCATCTTGAGGTTGTTGATGGCAATGGTGAAGCTCTCGATGGGCATAGCGGTCTTTTGCGTTTTGGCCGTAATGGTAGCTGCGGGTTTTTTGTCCACATACGAGCCCCAGCTTCCACTTTCATAGGGGTACAGCATGACCTCCCATTTGTCGGCCATCGGCTTGGTCAGGATGGCGTATTCCCCTTCTTCCAATGCTGTACCACCCAATACGATGTCGTCGTCGAAGCTTATTTGAGTGGCGGCATTGGCACCGGTGCGCCACATTTTTCCGAAGGGGACCAAGCCGTCCTTGGCAAAGATGGTGCGCCCTTTCATACCGGGGCGGGAGTAGTTGATCTCGATTTCCGTAAGGCCTACTACCTGTTCCACTTCGGCAGAGGGGCTGGGAGCGGGGGTTTCGATCTGGGCTTGCACGAGGCTTAGGCTGCAGAAGCTCAGTACAGTTAGCAGTAGGGTTAGCTTGCGCATAGTTGACGTTTTTTGTTTAGAATGAGTAAATTCAAAGCGCGATGGGCAGAAGTTGCCCTGCAATTCTTTTCCAGAACACCTGTAAGTGAAGCCGGTTCAAAGATGACCCTAGCAATCATTGCTCACGACGGACGCAAAGCGGAAATGGTGGCTTTTATCAAAGATCACCTGGACCTGCTGCACAAAAAAGACATTCATCTCATTGCTACGGGCACTACCGGCACCCACATGGAGCGGGCCGGTCTGGAGGTCGAGAAAATGCTGAGCGGCCCGTTGGGCGGCGATGCTCAGATCGCAAGCCGGGTCGCTGAAGGGCAGGTGGATATGGTCATTTTCTTTCGCGATCCGCTGGGTAAGCACGCCCACGAGCCCGATGTGAACATGTTGATGCGGCTGTGCGATGTACACAACGTACCCCTGGCTACCAATCCGGCCGCAGGCCGGCTATTTCTGGACGGACTTGCCGATAAAATGGAAGCCTGAAGTCCTTTAGGCCGGCCCGTAGGGCGCAAAAATCCAAATTCGTATGCGATTTTCCTTAATTTCAATCAGCCTGCTCGCCCTGTTCGCTTGCCAAAACGAGCCCCTGCCTACTGTAGATGCAGTAGACCTGGAGCGCTATGCCGGCAAGTGGTATGAGATCGGCTCCATTCCCACCCGTTTTCAAAAAGGTTGCCGCTGCACTACGGCGGAATACGGCCTGACGGATAAAAACTATGTGAAGGTCACCAACCGCTGCCGCCGCGAAGGCGAATGGGACACGGCTGAAGGCAAGGCCTTTGTGCAGAAAGGAAGCAACAACGCCAAGTTGAAGGTGCAGTTCTTCTGGCCGTTCAAAGGAAAATACTGGATCCTGGCCCTGGCCGACGACTACTCCTACGCCATGGTGGGGCATCCCAACCGGGATTATCTATGGATCTTGAGTCGAAGCCCCGAGCTTCCGGAACCGGACCTGAATCAGCTCTTGGACAAAGCTGAATCCCTGGGCTTTGATACCGGCCGTATTACCTACACAGAACAAGAGGGATGTTAAACCATACAACCCGCCGGCTGTTTGTAAAGTCGTTTTATTGAGAAAACCTAATGCTATGCGCTTTTTCCTGGCCACCTTCGGGCTGGCTCTGTTCGCTTTGTCCCTTCCGGCTCAAAACTGGGAATTGAAAAAAGATAAGAACGGCATCAAAGTCTACACCAAAGACGTGCCCGGCTCCAACTTCAAGGCCTTTAAAGGTACAACCGTGCTGAAGGCCGAACTCAGCCAGGTCCTTGCCGTGATCAAAGATGTGGAGGGATATGTAGATTGGATGCCCAACTCCAAACAGGCCGAAGAGCTCCACCATCCGGCCGACCACCACCAGATCTATTACATGGCCACCAAAGCCCCCTGGCCGGTCTCGGACCGCGACGGGGTGTATCAGTTCCAGATCGAGCACGATCACGGGAGCAACACTACCACGGTTGAGATCGAAGCCTTGCCGGATTACCTGCCGGAAAAAGACGGCCACGTCCGCATAACCCGCACCGACGGCTTTTGGCGATTGGAAGACCTGGGTGACGGCCGCATAGACGTCCACTACGAAGTACTGGCTGAGCCCGGCGGCAACATTCCTGCCTGGCTGGCTCAAAGCAAGGTGGTGAGCGTGCCCTATGATACGCTTATGGGACTGAAAGAGCGGGTGAAACTGCCGAAGTATCAGGGGCAGACCTTTACCTTCCTGAAACAATAGCCTTTTGGCAGGTCGCCACCAATTGTTGTACCTTTGCCTTTCGAAAAAACACTTCCATCCATGGCACAAAGCGTAGAAACTCCTCCCAAGTACAAAGTAAAAGATATCAGCCTCGCCGAGTGGGGCCGCAAAGAGATCGAACTGGCCGAGGCCGAGATGCCCGGCCTGATGAGCCTGCGGGAAAAGTACGGTCCGCAGAAACCGCTGAAAGGTGCCCGCATTGCCGGTTGCCTGCACATGACCATTCAAACGGCCGTACTCATTGAGACCCTCATTGAACTGGGTGCTGAAGTGACCTGGTCGTCCTGCAACATCTTTTCCACCCAGGACCACGCTGCGGCTGCCGTTGCCGCCGCGGGCATCCCGGTCTATGCCTGGAAAGGCATGAGCGATGAAGAGTTTTGGTGGGCCATCGAACAGACCCTCTTCGCTTTCCCCGACGGCCAGGCCCTCAACATGATCCTGGACGACGGTGGCGATCTGACCAATACTGTACTCGATAAGCATCCCGAGCTGGTGAGCGGCATCAAGGGCCTGAGCGAAGAAACGACCACCGGCGTACACCGCCTGTACGAGCGCATGCGGAACGGCACCCTGCCCATGCCGGCTATCAACGTGAACGATTCAGTGACCAAGTCCAAGTTCGACAATAAATACGGTTGCAAGGAATCCCTGGTGGATGCCATTCGCCGTGCCACGGATGTGATGCTGGCCGGAAAAGTGGCTGTCGTAGCCGGTTATGGCGATGTGGGCAAGGGCTCTGCGGCTTCTCTGCGCGGTGCCGGCTGCCGGGTGATCGTCACCGAGATCGACCCCATCTGCGCTCTCCAGGCTGCCATGGACGGATTTGAGGTGAAGCGCATGGAGAGTGCCATCCCCCGCGTGGACATCGTAGTGACTGCAACCGGCAACAAGGACATCATCACCGAGGAGCATTTCCACCTGATGAAGGACAAGACCATTGTGTGCAACATCGGGCACTTCGACAATGAGATCGACGTAGCCTGGCTGAACAAGCATGCCGAGAAAATGAACATCAAGCCCCAGGTGGACAAATACACCATCGACGGAAAGGACCTCATCCTGCTGTCGGAAGGCCGCCTGGTAAATCTCGGCAATGCCACCGGCCACCCCTCCTTCGTGATGTCCAACTCCTTCACCAACCAGGTGTTGGCCCAGATGGAGCTCTGGGACAACAGCGGGGAGTACGAGAACAAGGTGTACACCCTGCCCAAGCACCTGGATGAGGAGGTTGCTCGTCTGCACCTGGAAAAGATCGGCGTAGAACTGGAGACCCTGCGCAAGGATCAGGCCGACTACATCGGCGTGTCCGTAGAAGGCCCTTACAAGCCGGAATACTACCGGTACTGATCCCTGAAAAAGATAATGGCAGACCCTCTCGGCTCGTCGCTGGGAGGGTTTTCTTATTTTCAGCAGGACTAAATTGCCTAGCCCTATGCTGTGCCGTTTTTGTTTGCTTGCCCTGCTGCTGGTGCTGCCATGGTCATTCCGGGGCCTGTCTGCCCAGACCTACACCGTACAAACCGTACCCAACCCCAAGCCACAGGGAGGGTACGTAAGTGACCCAGACGGCATCCTTTCTGAAGCGGACCGCAACCGGCTCAATGCGATCTGCTCAAAAATAGAGGATTCCGCCACAGCCCAGGTGGCCGTCGTCATCCTCTCATCCATTGGTACGGATAATCCCAAGGACTTTGCTACCCGCCTCTTCAACGAGTGGGGCATTGGCTATGCCGACAAGGACAACGGCCTGCTGGTGCTGACTGTCATGGATCAGCGACGCACTGAATTCGAGACCGGTTACGGCATGGAAGCCGTGTTGCCGGATGCCATTTGCTATCGCATCGGCATGCAGGAGCTGGTGCCTCATTTTCGGGAAGGCGAATACGGACGGGGACTCATCGCCGCTTTAAGCCGAATGAGCGAGATCATGCTGGATCCCGATGCCCAGGCCGACATCCAATCGGAAATGGACCGCATTTCGCGGGCCGACCGTCCGAAGGGCCTGTGGGTCTTGTGGGGGTACCTCGGCCTGGCCGGCCTGGTGTTTTTGATCAACCTGGTGTGGAATGGGGCACATCTGTGGAGCAAGGACGACCTGCACGACAAATACATAGCCATCCGCAAGTTTCACTGGTTGGGCTGGGCCATAATCTTCCCCTTGCCCTACCTGTTGTTTTATTTCTTCAACCGGGGGCTTCTGAAGCGCTTGCGCAATCAGCCACGCTTCAGCAAGCTCACCGGGGCCCCAATGGGCAAACTGGCCGAAGGGGAAGACGACTCCTTTCTGGAGCCCGGCCAGGTCATCGAGGAGCAAATTGGTTCGGTCGATTACGATGTGTGGGTGACCGAAGCCCAGGACGATGCGCTCATCCTGCGCTACGCCAAGCGTTTTTCCAAGTACGAGCCCTGTCCTGAATGCGGCTTCAAAACGTACTATCTGGCCCGAACCGAAACCCTGAAAGCGGCAACCTATTCAAGTGCCGGGAAAGGGCAGCACGTATTCGAGTGCAAGAATTGCGGCTACCAGAAGGTAGACACCTTTCAAATCGCCAAAAAAGCCAAGGCCTCGGGCGGGGGAGGATTCGGCGGCGGAGGTGGCGGTTTCAGTGGCGGAAGCTTTGGCGGCGGCTCTTCCGGTGGGGGTGGCGCAGGGGTGAGTTGGTAGCTTTTTTTACTATTTTGGCCTAAGCGAATGAGGTCGAAAAATTACTTTGAGAGCGCCTGGGCTATCTTCTTACTGGCTGCCGGATTGCTTGTGGCTTATCCCCTTGTCTATCCGCACGTGCCTTTCTTGCAGCAGTACACAAAAACCTATCCGGGGCTCTCGTATTTTTTGAAGGCCGACAGCCTGCCCCCGCCTCCGCCTCTGGATTCGACCGGAATCGACAGCGCGAGCTTGATCTGGCTCGACCCCCATTTCGCAACCCGGTTGCCGAAATCACCTCCGGAACCGGAATTTGTATTCGAACACTCCGGCTACGAGGTACTTCTCTCCTTTTTTCGCGAGCTGGCCGATACCAATCAGCAGGTGCGCATTGCTTATTACGGCGACTCTTCCATTGAGGGCGATCTCATCTCGCAGACCTTCCGGGAGAGCATGCAGAAGCGATTTGGCGGGGAGGGGGTCGGATTTCTCGCCATGGTCGTTCGCTCGCCCGGTTTTCGGCGGAGTGTCAATCATCGGTATTCGAATCACTGGGTTTACAAACCGGTGGGGAAAGAAAACCACTGGTCGCTACCCTACAGCATTGATGGGCATTGGTACAGTCCGTTCGGTGAAATGCCGGAAACCGAAGACAGTACAGCTGTTGAGGAATCCGCTGAAGCGGATGCCCTGCCCTGGGTGCGCTTTTTCCGCAGCAAAAACTACGCAACCACCACGCGCTTTCCTCTCATTCGCTTTTTTTACGGCCCGGCATCGAATGACAGCCTGCCGCTGGAGAATCGGTTGTTGGTTCGGCTTTTTGGCGAAACCCGAACGTACCCGCTCAAGGGAAGCGCCCGGGTCAACGAACTGGTCCTGAGCCATATGCCCAGCCTGCAGGTAGAGTTGCGATTCGACCTGGCTTACCGGCTGCCCGTGTACGGATTGAGTGCTGAGAGCAGCCGGGGGGTGATCGTCGATAATTTCGCCTTGCGCAGCAATACCGGCATTCCGTTGCTGCGCTTGCCGAAGGCCCAGCTGAAAGCCTTCCAGGAAAAGCTCGATTACGACCTCGTCATTCTTCAGTTCGGCCTGAATATGATCGACCCCAACCGCAGGGATTTCGCCGGCTACCGGCAACAGTTCGGCCGGGTGATCCGCCATTTCCAGGAGGCTTTCCCCGGGGTGCCGGTCCTGGTGATCGGCGTATCGGATAAGGGTACGAAAGTGGACGGCCAAATGGCGACGGACCCCTCGGTGCCTTACGTAAACCTGGCGCAGCAACGGGCAGCGGAAGACCATGGGGCTGCCTTTTTCAGCCTGTACCAGGCGATGGGAGGCTCGGGCAGTATGGTGCGCTGGGTGGAGCAGGAAAGTCCGCGTCTGGCCAACACCGACTACACCCATTTCAATTTCCGGGGTGGGCGCCTGGCTAGCAGTATGCTGGTCGACTTTTTATTGGAAGGTTATACGGCCTACCTCGACCAGGCCGTACTACTCACTCAAAAAAAGGCTGGCCATGCGCAATAAGTGGTGTGTCGCTTTTGGGCTCAGCCTGCTGGCCTTTGGGGCGGTTCGGGCACAGGAAGAGCCGCCGCTGCCCGACGGGATCGACTGGGAAGCGAACCGGCTGATCGGACGCTCCGCCCTGTGGCCTTTTTTTCAGAAGCTCCGGGCACTGGATGCCGGACTGCTCGATCGGGTTTCCATTGTGCATATAGGCGACTCTCACATCCAGGCCGATTGGTTTACCGGATATTTGCGGCGCGAACTCCAGCAGTACTTCGGCCAGGCCGGAAGAGGGCTGGTGTTCCCCTATCGCTCGGCCGGCACCCACGGACCTGTAGAAGTACCCGACCGATCCAGGGGGCAGCTGGTGGCCCGCCGCAAGACCTTCGAACATACCGACATCCCCCTGGGCATCAGCGGCATGACGCTCCGTGCCCGATCTCCGCATGTGGGCTTTGAGCTCCGCTGTGCGGATTGCCCGTTTGACCGGGTACTCCTTTTTCACGAAGGGACAGCTGAACTGCTGACTCCCTTCGCTCAGGCTTCTTCCTTTCCCTTTGGAACCCAGTGGCATTTTTCCCATGCTGTCGACACGCTCTCGTGGAGGCTCAGCAGCCCGGGGGCCGAGCTGTACGGCCTGTTGCTCGAGGATAGCCGGGAGTCCGGCTTGCTCTACCATGGCATCGGAGTGAATGGCGCGACCTTTACGCACTTCAACCGCGCTCCCTTGCTGCTTCAGCAACTGCCCTGGTTGCAGCCGGATTTGATCATCCTTACCCTGGGAACGAATGAGGTGCTGCAACCGACTTTCCAAGCGCAAGACCTCGTGCATGAGGCCAGGCAGTTGATCGCCGGATTGCGAAGAGCCCGCCCGGGCGTACCCATCCTGCTGACCACTCCTCCCGATCTGGCGCCGGCCCGAAGCCACGGCAGCCCCCCTGTCGGAAAGGCTCGCCGGGTTTTACTCGAACTGGCTCGGTCCGAGCAGCTGGCCTGTTGGGATCTCTACCAGGTCATGGGAGGGGAAGGCTCCGTGCGAAAATGGCGCGAGCAGGACCTGGCCCATACCGATTTTATACATTTTACCAAAGCCGGCTATGAGCTACAGGCTCGCCTGTTGCTGGAAGCCCTCAGCTCAGCCTATGGAGATGCAGATTGACTGGAAAGCCATAGCCGATCTGCTGCGGTACGACCCCGCGCAACCCATGCTGTTCAATAGCGGGACCTTCCTGTTGCTTTTCCTTCTTTTCTACGGGCTTTTCCTTCTCTGGCGCGAGCGTATCCTATGGCGGACGCTTTATTTTTTCGGCTTTTCCCTCTTTTTCTACTACAAGTCCAGCGGGTTCTTTTTCGTGCTGCTCATCGCATCCACCCTGGTGGATTTTGTCCTGGGGCATTTCATCTTTCGAGCCAAAACCCGGGGGCGGCAACGCTTTTTCCTTTTCCTGAGCCTGGTAGCCAATCTGGGTATACTGGGGTATTTCAAGTACGCCAACTTCTTCCTGGACACCTCCAATACCCTGTTCGGAAGCCGTTTTGATGCCGTGGACATTTTTTTGCCGGTGGGGATTTCCTTTTTCACTTTCCAGACGATGAGCTACAGCATAGATGTGTACCGGCGAAAGATCCGGCCGCTCACCGAGGAGGTGACCGATGTGGGCTCGTTTTTCCGGCAACTGCTGGACTTCGGCTTTTTCGTCAGTTTTTTTCCACAGCTAGTGGCTGGGCCTATTGTGCGGGCGGCCGAGTTTATCCCGCAGATCCGCCAGCCCCTTCGCCTGAGCCGCGACGACCTGGGCCGCGCCCTGCTACTCATCATGGGCGGACTGTTCAAAAAGGCGGTCATTTCGGATTACATCAGCGTGAACTATGTAGACCGGGTATTTGAATCACCCGAACTGTATTCCGGCTTTGAGAACCTCATGGCCGTGTATGGTTATGCTGTGCAGATCTACTGCGACTTCAGCGGCTATTCGGATATGGCCATCGGACTGGCCCTGCTGCTGGGTTTCCGCCTGCCGGAAAACTTTCGCCTGCCCTATCGGGCTTACAATGTACAGGATTTCTGGCGCCGGTGGCACATCTCGCTCTCCACCTGGCTGCGGGATTATCTCTACATTTCCCTGGGGGGCAACCGCAAAGGCACGTTTCGCACCTACATCAACCTGATGGTCACCATGCTGTTGGGCGGCCTCTGGCATGGGGCCAGTTGGGTGTTTATCCTTTGGGGCGGGCTGCATGGTCTGGCCCTGGCCTTCGACCGCGCCCTTCGGCCCCTGTTGGTCAATCCGGCCTTGCGAGCCATGTTCCTACTCCTTTTGGTGCAGGGGGTCGGGCAATTGCTCATCGAGTACCTCTTCGCCAACGGGCTGTTGCTGGACCGCGCATTCTACCGGCAGGTGAGCCTGGGCAATGGCTTGCTGGCCCTGGCCGTCATGTCCCTCAGCCTGCTAGCCTTACTCAGCGACTGGCTGGGCAGCCGCTGGCAGTCCGGCAGTCAGCAGGTGAGCCGCATGCTGGCTACCGTATTCACGTTTCATTTCGTCTGCTTCTGTTGGGTCTTTTTCCGCGCTGGCGCCCTGGGGAACCCCAATCCGCCTCTGGCTACAGCAGGCGGTGTGCTCGGACAGATCTTCGGGGCTTTCCGGCCCGAAATGGCCCGGCAGGTGCTGGCCGCTTTTCCCATCGTCTTCGGGCTGATTGCCCTGGGCATGGTGCTGCACTTTTTACCCCGCCGCTGGGACTTTGCCCTGGAGCGTGCATTCCTGCGAAGCCCTCTACCCGTCAAAGCCCTGTCGCTGGCCGGGGTAGCCTGGCTGGCCATACAGGCCGCGAGTGCCGACGTGGTGCCGTTTATCTACTTTCAGTTTTGAGGAGGATGCGCATGCACGCACTCACGGGGCGAAGGATTCAAGCGGGTAAACGCGTATTTTGGCGCTAAAACGGGGCATGTTTCGCACTTACCTTAGCCTGGGCTTCCAGCATATTGCCGACCTGAGCGGTTATGATCACATTCTTTTTCTCATCGCGCTTTGCGCCATTTACAGCCTGCGCGAATGGAAAAAGGTGGCTCTGCTCGTCACGGCCTTTACTCTGGGGCATTCGCTTACCCTGGCCCTGGCGGCTCTGGATATCGTACCGGTCAACGCCGCCTGGATTGAGTTTCTGATCCCGGTCACCATTGTGATCACGGCTCTGTACAACGTGGCGGTACACCGGTTCGACCGGCGGGAGCAGCCCGGCCTTTTCAACCGGCAGCTCAACGCCAATTACTTCTTTGCTCTCTTTTTCGGGCTGATTCACGGCCTCGGCTTTTCCAATTTTTTTCGCGCGAGCCTCATGCCCGGCGAAGAAGGGCAACTCGTACTTCAGCTCTTCGCCTTCAACCTGGGGGTAGAGTTGGGGCAACTCCTCATCGTCGGTCTGATTCTGGCTGCATCTTTTGTAGCCTTCCGGGTGTTACAGATACAGCAGCGCGAGTGGAACCTTTTCATCTCGGGATCGGCTTTCGGGCTGGCCCTGATAATGGCTTTGGAGCGCACGCCGTTTTAGCCGATTGCGATATGAATGCACTACTGTGGTTGTGGACGCTGTGCGGAGTCCTGCCGGCTCACGATTTTCACCTCAGCAAAGCCGTGGTGGAGTACAACAGCCGCGACCAGGCCCTGCAAGTGACCCTGCACATCTTTCTGGATGACCTGGAGCTGGCTCTCCGCGAGCGCGGAGCCGGGGAGGAACTCTTCCTTTGTACGGAAAAAGAGCATCCCGAAGCGGATGGCTACCTGGATCGCTACCTCGCCAAAACCTTCCGCCTTTGGGTCGACGGCCGCCCTGTAGCAGCTCAATACCTGGGCAAGGAAATATCGGACGATCTGATGGCAGCCTGGTGCTATCTGGAGGTGAAGGAGGTACCCCTGCCCCGGCAACTGACCATCGACAACCGGATCCTTATGCAGGTGTACGACGATCAGAAGAACATTGTCAGTATTCGCCACGATGGCCAGGCTGTCGACTATTTCCTGGTCGTTCGCGGCGACACGCGCCGCCAGGCTCTTTTTTAAACGTCTATTTACTTCGCAATCCTTCTCATGAATCAATTGCTGAAAAAGATCTTTATCCTCCCCATTCGCTTTTACCAACTGGCCATTTCGCCCCTCTTGCCTTCGAGTTGCCGGTTTCAGCCTACATGTTCGCACTACATGGTGGAGGCCATTCAGGAGTGGGGGGTACTGAAGGGCGGCTGGATGGGGCTCAAGCGCATTGGCCGCTGCCATCCATGGGGCGGTTCGGGCTTTGATCCCGTTCCGAAAAATCCGAAAAACGATACGAAACATGCTTAACCGACCCCGACGCAACCGCCGAAGCCCGGCCATCCGAAGCCTTTTGCGCGAAACGACCCTTTTGCCCGAACAGCTGGTCCTGCCCCTCTTTCTGGTGGAAGGCGAAAATGTAGAAGAGGAGATCGCCTCCTTGCCCGGCACTTGCCGCCGAAGTGCCGATCGCTTGCTGGATTTCGTAGGGGAAAGCCTGGAATTGGGGCTGAAAAGCTTCATTCTGTTTCCCGCAGTGGACGAAAAGCACAAGAACCGGACGGCCAGTTATGCCTCCCGGCCTGACAACTTTTACCTGCGGGCAGCTGAGGCTGTCAAGGCACAATACCCACAGTGCTGCCTCATCAGCGATGTGGCTATGGACCCCTACAGCTCCGATGGACACGACGGCCTGGTGAAAGATGGAAGAATCCTGAATGATGAAACGCTTCCCATCCTTTGCGAGATGGGCCTGGCCCAGGCCCGGGCCGGCTTTGATTACCTGGGCCCTTCCGATATGATGGACGGGCGGGTACAAGCCCTTCGGGAGGCCCTGGATGACGAGGGCTTTTCGGATACCGGCATCTTGGCCTATACGGCCAAATACGCGAGCGCTTTCTACGGGCCGTTTCGCGATGCCCTGGACAGTGCGCCCCGGGAAGATGCGAACATCCCCAAGGATAAGAAGACCTACCAGATGGATCCGGCAAACAAGCGAGAAGCCCTGCTGGAAGCCGAGCTGGATGAGCTGGAAGGAGCCGATCTGCTCATGGTAAAACCGGCTCTGCACTACCTGGACGTCATCCATCTGCTCAGGGAGCAAAGCGAATTGCCCATAGCCGCTTACCACGTCAGTGGCGAATGTGCTATGTTGTTGGCGGCTGCCCGCAACGGATGGCTGGCGTATGAACAGGCCATGCCCGAAACGCTGCTCAGCCTGCGACGGGCGGGAGCCGATGTGATCCTTACCTACTTTGCGTATGATTATGCCCGCATGTACAAAGACGGGCTGCTGGGCGTTTAGGAGGGGGAGAAGGGTGGGGAATGATGGGTTTTGCGTAACCATCATTCCCTATTCACCTGGTTTCAAGAAGCTGTGCGTTTACTGGAGAGTCACCTGTTTTTCCTCTACCATTTTGCGGATGTTGATCAGGGCGTAGCGCATACGCCCCAGAGCCGTGTTGATGCTCACCCGGGTGAGCTTGGCGATTTCCTTGAAGCTCATGTCGGCGTAGTGGCGCAAAATAACCACCTCGCGTTGCTCGGGCGGAAGCATATCCACCAGCTGACGCACTTTGTCGTGGGTCTGGCTGCGGATAATGCGCTGTTCGGCATTGTCCTCGCTGACCTGCAATACGTCAAAGATGTCGAAGGTCTCCGTAGGCGATACCGTGGGGCGGCGCTTGGAGCGACGAAAGTAGTCGACACACATGTTGTAGGAAATGCGCATGGCCCACTGAAGGAATTTGCCTTCGTGGTTGTACTTGCCCTTGCGCAGGGTGTCGATGATTTTAATGAAGACTTCCTGAAAGATGTCTTCAGCCAGGCTCTGATCCTTGACGAAAAGGTAGATGGACGTGTAGATCTTCTGCTGATGGCGATTCAGCAATTCTTCAAAAGCGCGTTCGTCTCCTTCCAGATAGCGGGAAATAAGCTGCTGGTCGTTAAGCATTGTAACTTGCATACCTAAATAGCGTATGGTTTGAAAATGGGATTAAAACCTATTTAGTGTAGAAGTTACAATCTATAGTCAGCCGCTTTTAGATGTGAAAAATGAGCAAAGACTCGATCAAATATAACGGCATTCCGATGAAAGGACGAAATACTTTTGGCATTTTTTTATCGTTCAGCTGACTTATTCCGGCTTTCGCCGGTTGTAGGCTCAGCTTGTTTCCGGGTGCAAAAGGCTGAAGTCCAATAATTTGTTTCGAATTTCCGCCTCCGGGCAGAAGGGCTTTCGGACCGCCGGCCGGGTTTGGTCTCCTTGGGCTAAAACTCTATGTTTGGCCGCTTGTTTTGATTGTGCAATCAGCCAATGTACTATGTCTAAGAAGAAAGCCCCCGCCACGCTCGACCCGCCTACCACCGATGGCATGCTGGATTCCATTTTTATCAAGGGGGCCCGGGCCAATAATCTCCGGAATGTAGACCTCGAGCTGCCGAAAGACCAGCTCATCGTGGTCACGGGGGTGTCCGGTTCGGGGAAGTCATCCATCACCATGGACACCCTTTATGCCGAAGGCCAACGTCGGTACGTGGAAAGCCTGTCTTCGTATGCCCGCCAGTTTCTGGGACGGATGAAAAAGCCCGATGTGGACTACATCAAAGGCATCTGCCCGGCCATTGCCATCGAACAAAAAGTATCCACCAGCAATGCCCGTTCAACCGTGGGTACGCTCACGGAAATCTACGACTACCTGCGTTTGCTCTACGCCCGGGTCGGGAAGACCTATTCGCCCGTTTCCGGGCAGCGGGTGAAGAAACACGAGGTGAGCGACGTGGTAGATGCCATGCTCGCCCGGGGGGAGGGCACCAAAATCCAGCTCTTTGCCCCCCTGCCGTACAAGTATGTGGACCGGAAACTGGGCCAGGAACTCGATCTGCTGTTGCAAAAAGGCTACACCCGCGTAGAAATTGACGGGGACCTGCTGGATATTCAGGACTTGCTGGAAGAAGGCGACGATCGATTGGGCCTGAAGCTGGGCGAGCTGAAGGACCGGCCGATTCTTATTCTCGTCGACCGGTTCGCGGTAAAGCCCGGAGAAGAAGATAATACGCGGCGAATGGCCGACTCGGTACAGACGGCCTTCTTCGAGAGCGAAGGCGAATGCGTGGTGGATTTCGTAGCGGGAGACCGGCTGGCGTTCAACAACCGGTTTGAGCTGGATGGCATGACCTTTCTGGAACCCTCGCCCCAGCTCTTCAACTTCAACAATCCCTACGGAGCCTGCCCCCGTTGCGAGGGCTTTAGCATGGTGATGGGCATTGACGAGAAAAAGGTAATACCCGACCCCAGTCTGAGCGTCTACGAAGGGGCCATTGCCTGCTGGAAAGGCGAAAAGTACGGCCTGTGGCTGGAGGCCTTCCTGAACAAGGCTCATCTGGTCGATTTTCCGGTACACACGCCCTATCAGGATCTCAGCCGGGAGGAGCGGCGCCTGCTTTGGAACGGCAACGACCATTTCCGCGGCATCCGCGAGTTCTTCGGCGAACTGGAGGAAAAGACTTACAAGATCCAGAACCGGGTCATGCTGGCCCGTTACCGGGGCCGTACGCTTTGCCCAGACTGCGAAGGCGGCCGCCTGCGCAAGGAAGCCACCTATGTGAAGGTCGGAGACCGGGCTATCGTGGACCTGGTGGAATGGCCCATCGACGAGCTCAGGACCTTCTTCAACGAATTGGAATTCAACCCGCAGGAAGCAAAGATCGCCCGCCGCCTGTTGCTGGAGATCAACAACCGCCTGGATTTCATGCTCAAGCTCGGATTGGGCTATCTGACCCTCAGTCGCCTGAGCAACAGCCTGAGCGGAGGGGAAACCCAGCGCATCAATCTGACCCGGACCCTGGGCAGCAATCTCACCAGCAGCATGTACATTCTGGACGAGCCCAGCATCGGTTTGCACCCGCGAGACACCAACCGCTTGGTGGATGTGCTTTTTGCCCTGCGAGACCTCGGCAATACGGTCATCGTCGTGGAGCACGAAGAGGATGTGATCCGCTCGGCCGATTATCTGGTGGACATCGGCCCCGAGGCTGGAATTCACGGCGGCCGGGTCGTGTATGCCGGCCCCTACAAGTCCATTTTCAAAAAGGCCGCCAAAAGCCTGACGGCAAAATACCTCAAAGGGGAAATGAACATTCCGGTGCCGGAGCACCGCCGCCAGGCAACGCGCTTTCTGAAGATCGAAGGAGCCCGCCAGCACAACCTCAAAAACGTAGATGTGACCCTGCCATTGAATACGCTCACGGTCGTTACGGGCGTATCGGGTTCGGGAAAAACCACCCTGGTCAAACAGATTCTCTATCCGGCTCTCCAAAAAGAGCTGCAGGAGAACTATTCCAAATCGCCCGGCCTGTTCAACCGCCTGAGCGGGGATGTGAAGGCCATCGATCAGGTGGAAATGATCAGCCAGAGTCCCATCGGCAAATCCTCCCGGTCCAACCCGGTTACCTACGTCAAGGCCTACGATGCCATCCGCGCCCTGATGGCCGGCCAGCAATTGAGTCACATCCGGGGGTTCAAGCCCAAGCACTTCTCCTTCAACGTGGACGGCGGCCGCTGCGATACCTGCAAGGGAGAAGGCGAACAAGTGGTCGAAATGCAGTTTCTGGCCGACGTGCGCCTGGTGTGCGAAGAGTGCAACGGCCGCCGGTTCAAACCGGAAGTCCTGGATGTGGAATACAAGGGCAAGAACATTTTCGATATCCTCGAACTGAGCGTGGAAGAAGCACTCGAGTTTTTTGCCGATGAGAAAGACATCGTACAAAAGCTCCAGCCCTTGTTCGATGTGGGGCTGGGCTACGTCCATCTGGGGCAAAGCTCCAGCACCCTCTCCGGCGGAGAAGCCCAGCGCGTGAAACTCGCCTCCTTTCTCACCAAGGAACGACACAACGACCATATTCTTTTCATCTTCGACGAACCCACCACAGGACTCCATTTTCACGACATCCAGAAGCTGCTGACCGCTCTGCAGGCCCTCGTTGAGCATGGCCATACCGTACTGGTCGTGGAGCACAACCTGGAAGTGATCAAATGCGCTGACTGGGTCATCGACCTGGGTCCGGAAGGCGGCCGGGAAGGTGGGCATCTGGTTTTCGAAGGGGTGCCCGAAAAGCTCGTCGAGGAAAAAAGCTCCTACACCGGAAAGTATCTCCAAGATAAGCTAGCCTAGGAGGGCGATAGGGCAAATCTTTCTCCCGGACGAGGACGGGGCCTCACAAATAGCCCTGCGCCTGCAGGTAGAACAATTCCGCGTATTTGCCCTCGCGGGCCAGGAGTTCCTCATGGCTGCCGATTTCGAGCAGTCGGCCGTTTTGGAGCACCAGGATGCGGTCGGCCATGCGCACGGTGGAGAACCGGTGCGAGATGAGCACGGCTGTTTTGCCGGCGATGAGTTCGGAGAAGCGCAGAAACACCTCGTGTTCGGAACGGGCGTCCAGGGCGGAGGTGGGCTCATCCAGGATGAGCAACTGCGCATCGCGCATGTATGCGCGGGCCAGGGCCACCTTTTGCCACTGACCGCCCGACAGCTCTACGCCATCGGCAAAGCGCTTTCCGAGGCGCTGCTCGTATTCCCCGGGCAGGTTTTCGATCACCTGATCGGCGAGGCTCTTGCGGGCCGCATTCCGGATGGCCGGAATATCGGCGAGCTCTTCAATTCGGCCGACCGCAATATTTTCGCCGGCCTTCATCTGATAGCGCCAATAGTCCTGAAAGATCACGCCGATGTGGTCGCGCAGGCTTTTGAGGTCGTATTCGCGTATATCGATGCCGTCCAGCAGGATGCGTCCTTCGGTCGGTTCATACAAGCGGGCCAGCAATTTGACGAGGGTGGTCTTGCCGGCCCCGTTCTCTCCGACCAAAGCCAGCTTTTCACCGGCATGCAGCGTAAAGCTTAGGTCGCGCAGGGCCCAGGCCTCTGAATTGGGGTAGCGAAAACTCACCTGTTCGAAGGTGAACCCTTTTCGTATGGGCGTGGGAAAGGGGCGGGCATCGGCTGTGGTCCGTATGGTAGGCTGGATCTCAAAGAAGTCGAACAGATCTTGCAGGTAAAGAGCCTGCTCAGCGATCCTGGAAAAGCGGTTCATGATGTTTTGGAGCATGCCCTGCATGCGGCTGAAGGACCCGGCCAGGAAAGTGAGCGTACCCACGGTGATGATGCCGCCAATGGTCTGCAAGATGATAAATACATAGGCACCGTAGTAAGCCAGGGTGCCAACGGCAGAGAGTACGCTACCCACCCCGGCCCGGTTGATGGCCAGTTTGCGGTTGGCGAGGTAATAGCTGTCGGCCAATTCCCGAAACCGGCGGGCAATGAAGTCCGAAAGGGAGAACATCTTGATTTCCTTGGCCGTCTGGTCGCTGGCGCCGATGTAGCGCAGGTAATCCAGCTCTCGTCGCTCGGGAGTCCAGCTGCGGGTGAGTGAATAGGTGCGCTGATTGAAATGCGACTCGCCCAAAAAGGAGGGAATGACGGCTACGAACAGGATGAGAATAAGCCAGGGGTTAAACGCCACCAGCCCACCTCCCAGGAAAAGCACGGTAATGATATCCTGGATCTGCGACAGCACTTGTGACATGAGTACGGTGCGGCCGGTGGTCTGGCGGCGTGCCAGCTCCAGCTTGTCGTAAAAACTTGGGTTTTCGAAGTGGTAGAGATCCAGACTGGCCGCGTGGCGAATGAGCTTTTCCGAAGTCTCGTTGGCAAAAAGATCGCCCAGCAGGATGTCCATGAGGGTAATGCCCCGGTTGAGCAGATCCGACAAGACGGCCAGGCCCAGCTCGATGCCGACCATAAGCCAGAGATAGTCCTGCCCGGCCTCGGGCTGATCGATGAGCAGAATGATCTCATCAATGATCTCCTTGCCTACGTACAGCATGGCCAGCGGCATGGCCGACTTGACCAGGCGCAGAGCGGCGGTGGCCAGCGTCAGGCCCCGATGGGTCTGCCAGATCATTCGGAAAAACCTGGGTAAGTTGCGCAAAGCGCCTACCTGGTCGCTGAACGTATTGGTTTTTCCCCGGCCTTTTTGCGATCGTTGGCTCATGTGAATGGGTGAACAGGAACCCGCATTTGGGGTTTCAAGGACGATAAATAGATGACATTTGGCAAAACAAGAGGAAGGAAAAAAAGATTTCAACCCCTTCGATCAGCTTCTGGAACTTCTGGCGCTGGAACGGCGCGAAGACGAAGAGGCGTTCCGGGAAAAAGTGGCCTCCAAACCCTTGGCCGAAAGGCGAAAGCAGGGCTACACCTGGTATCCGGTCGAGGTGGTCAGAAGCGGCTATACCCATGGCGACAAGGCCTATCTCGAAGTCGCACATCCCGGGGCTGTTGAGGAAACCGATCACCAGTTCCGGGCCGGCAAGCCGGTCCAGGTGTTCTCTACCCAACCGGAGGTGAAACGGCCCAGCTACAACGGCGTCGTATTCTTCGTGGACAAACGGCGGATGCGCATTATTCTCAACAGCCCGGATTTGCCCGACTGGCTGGGGCTGGGCGGCATCGGTGTAGATATACAATTCGATACCACGACCTACGAAGAGATGGAAAAGGCTTTGCGGGCGGTTCGCAACGCCCGTGGCGACCGGCTGGCCGAGTTGCGGGCTATTGCGCTGGGCGAAAAACAGCCGGGTTTCGGTCCGCTGCCCCGCCTGGCAACGGGCAGCTCCCTGAATCCATCCCAGCAGGAGGCCGTTCGCTACATTCTGGCCGCCCGGGATATGGCTCTTGTACACGGCCCCCCGGGTACGGGCAAAACTACCACGCTGGTGGAGGCTATTCAGGCAATGAGCGGAACGGAGCACAATATCCTGGTCACCGCTCCCTCCAATACGGCCGTAGACGTACTCACCGAGCGCCTGGCTGCTCGCGGCCTGTCGGTGGTGCGCGTGGGCAATATCTCCCGGGTGGAAGAGTCGATCTGGAACCACACCCTGGATGTGCAAATGGCCCGGCATCCGGAAAGTAAGCACATCAAGAAACTGAAGGTGGAGGCGGCGGAAAAGCGACGGGCCGCAGGTCGCTACAAACGCCGGTTTGGGCGGGCCGAGCGGCTGGAGCGACGGGATCTTTACCGGGAAGCTTCCGAACTGCAGGCCTGGGCTCGCCAGCTGGAAGACCGTCTGGTCGACCTGATCCTCGATCAGGCCCAGGTCATTTGTTGTACCCTCATAGGGGCGGTGCATCCCGTGCTCGCCCAGCGTCGCTTTCGCACCGTCGTCATCGATGAGGCCGCCCAGGCTCTGGAACCCGCTACCTGGGTGCCCATCAGTCGGGCCTCGCGCGTTGTGCTGGCCGGCGACCCCTTCCAGCTGCCTCCCACCGTGCGCTCGACGGTGGCCCAGCGCCGAGGCCTCGAAAAAACCCTGTTGGAGCGTTGCCTGCCCCGCTTCGAACGCTCGGCTTTTCTCAACGTTCAGTACCGCATGCACGAAGCCATTATGGGCTTCTCCAACAACTGGTTCTATGGGGGGCGCCTGCAGGCCGATGCCTCGGTGGCAGGCCATCGGCTGGACGGCCCCTCCGATGGTCCGGTGGTTTTTATCGATACGGCCGGCTGTGGATTCGAAGAAGCCGAACACCCGGTGTACAAGAGCAAAAGTAATCGCGGCGAGGCCCTCATCCTGCTGGAACATCTTCATCAGATGCTCGAACAACTGCATCAGCCGCTGGATCGCCTGGCCATCATTTCTCCTTATCGTGAGCAGGTCCAGCTGCTGGAAGAATTGGTGGCCGAGGATCCCCGCCTGGCAGATGCAGCTCCGGCCGTGCGCACGATCGACGGGTTCCAGGGGCAGGAAGCCGACGCGGTCTACCTGTCTTTGGTGCGGTCGAATGCAAAAGGAGAACTGGGCTTTCTCAAAGACTACAGGCGAATGAATGTAGCTCTGACCCGGGCCCGCAAACTACTGGTGGTAGTGGGCGATAGCGCCACGCTGGGCAGCGATTCTTTCTACCAGGCCTTTCTGGCGTATTGCGACGAAAAGGCATCCTACCAAACGGCCTGGGCCTATTTGCAGGACGGAGCTTGAGCCGGAAAATCGTTGGGCTTTATCGCCCTTTTTGGCCAGAAATACCGCCACGTCATCTAAGTCGAGAAGTTTTATAATACCGCTTCCCGTATGAAATACCTTTTCGGTCATTTCATACGGGAAGCAGTATTACTCCGAACCCGGCGTTTACCCGTATATGAGACATTTGGCATGAACCGTCCGGAGGGGGGAAGACCAAACAAGTTGTACGGGGGTTAATCCGCTCTTGTTCAGAGCCTTGCACGGCAGTAATTCGGGCTAAAAGCCCGGGCCCCGGCAACAAAAAAGCCCTTCGGAAACAGGCTCCGAAGGGCTTTTTCGAGAAGGGTGGCCGGAAAGATCAATACGACCAGAGATCGTGTTCGAAATTGAAGATCTCACTTTTGATCCGGTCGGATTCCAGCAAAATGTCTACGCCGGACACGTAATCCTGGATGCGGCGATTGTACACGTTGGATTCTTTCCAGATGTAACTGGAGAAGAATCGCATTTCAAACAGGTCTTCCCAGGACATCGGGCTGGCATCATTGTAGAAGTTGAAGACCCGCTCGTGGGCAAGCACTTTGCGCGCCTCGGGATAATACACCCAGAAAAGAGGCTGCTCGAAGCGGAAGTTTCCGTTGTCGTCCTTGTTGTCGATCATCGGTGCAATGCCCAAAATGCGAACCTGAAGGGTAGACGTCTCCAGATCAAAGAACCAGACCTCTTTGATCCGGTAGCGCATGATCTCTTCGGGGTTGAGTTCGTTGGTGACCACCTGCATGGTGGTTTCATAGGTTTCGGGATCGGTCACGTAAATCGTATCGCGAGAGGCCCCGATGCTTTTGACCTCCTCAGTGGTGAAGGGGTTGCTGAACTTATCATCCTCGGTGCTGTAGACCGTGATCTCACCGGATTTGGCCGCGTCCATCAGAATGGTGAAGAAGGGGCGTTCCGGATAAGAAAAGGGCAGGTTCATCTTTTCGCGCGTATCGATCACGCGCCAGATGCGCTTTTCCCAGAAGATGTCGGCTTCCCGCACATTGTCGTAGGGAAGAATCCGCTTCTCATACGTGAGGCGGCGTTCTACGATATCGTCGACGGGCTTTTCTTGCATGGCCTCCCCGGACTCGAGCATCATCATATTGTCCTCCGGGGTTTGAGCGCCCAGCGTGCCAAGCTGGAACAGCATAAAAAGAGCGAGTAGTAAATTCCAAGTTTTCTTCATGACAAAGGTGGTTTGCGGTAGTTGTATGCGAACGCACTAAGATAACGGTTTCTCTCGAAGCCCTATTATATGGATGTCAATCGCTTGCCCAAAAAAAGGGGCAAAAAAATCCCGGCACGATTAGTGGGTTTTGAGGTGAGGGCCATAATCATGCCGGGACGCAAATAAGGGATGCAATCAAGGGTTAGTTGATGCGGAAAACAAGGGAGTTAATCTTACGGCCCGCCTTGTCGCCGGGGCAGCGGGCTTTGACGTTGTCGAAGTAGTAGTAGTCTCCGGGTTTGGCCTTGGCGATCAGGCGCTGGGCATCGCCGGCAAAGATGCCGCCCGAGTTGATGGCCGGAACCGGATCCTGGCGTTTGGCTACGTACACCAGCTCGAAGCCCTGGATCTGGCACTTGGCGTCGAAGTCGAAATTGTCGAGCCAGGCAACCAGGCCGCGCTGGGCCTTGAAGGTACCGTTGCCGATCGGGCCGCTGTCCACATTGCCCAGGCGAGCTACCGGGTCGGGAATGCGCTTCACGCGGAAGAGCTTGCTGTCGCGGATGCCGCCGCCGGTTACGTTGACGCGGCATTCACCCTGCTGAGATACGGTCACCATGTAGTTGGCGGAGCCCTCTTTCCGGATGGAACCGCCACCGCCGCTGATGCTCACGCGCAGGTCGTTGGAGGAGACACCGGCGGCGGAAACCGCCACGGGATTATCCACGCCAATGTAGAACACGTTCATCTTTTCGGCGGAGACCGTTACGGAGCGTTCCCCTACCTCGTAAGAGTAGGAGCCATCTCCTTCCGTCACTTCACCGGTCAGCGGGTTGCGGACTTCCACTCTCAGGTTGAGGGTCTTGGTCCCCAGAGAGCTGGTGCTGGTGGTGTACTCGGCTCTGCCCTGTTCGTTGACAGGCAGTTTGCTGTCGTTGACGTAGATGCCGATATCATCCGGGTTTACCTGAGTACTGTAGGTACCTACAGAAATCTCCGCCTTGAAAGGCTCCCCGCGAATCACGTAGGCTTTTTCAGCCTGTACCACCGGGAAGAAGGCATCGAATTCCACGACGCGGCCGCCGGCCAGTTCCGCCATGTTGTTGATCAGCGCGGCTTCGGAGCTCTTGGCGTCCGACTGCATCTGGCTCATCAGCGGCAGCACGGCGGCTACCGGCATCTGGCGGAATTTGAAGTCTGCCCAGCTTTTCTTGTCCTTGCTTTCTTTCCAGCTTTTATCATCGACGCCAAAGGGCAGGTTGTTCCCGATGTTGTCGATCCGGTTCTTGATCTCGGGATCTTGCAGGCCGAAAGTCTTGCCATGCTCCTCGAGCAGGTCGGTGTAGGTTTTGACCATGGCTTCGCGGGTTTCCATGATCTTCTTCTTCAGTTCTTCGCCGCGGCCTTCGTCTACGAGCATGCGGGTAGTTACGTCTTTGTTTTTCTTGCCCTTGGGCACCCGCTTACCATAGCTCATGGTATAGTCTTCGTCATCGATCTGGCCGTCGTTGTTGCCGGCCTCATCGATGATTTCATCGCGCAGGTCATTGACGTAGCTATTGAAGTCCTTCACCACGGAGCGGATTCTCTCGACGGCCGGCTCGATGGGGCGATATTTTTGCTTTGATTCATCACTCAGCAGGTCTTTCAGGCCGCGCTCGGTCTGGTCCAGCTGAGATTCTACGGTAGCGATGCTTTCCTTATTACCGTTATCGAGGGTAAAGAAGGCATTCATGACCTCGGCCGATACGTTCAGCGCCAGTAGGGCCGTCAGTACGAGGTACATGAGGTTGATCATCAGCTGCCGTGGTTCCTTAGGAATGGCCATGCTTTACGTGTTTAGCGGTTGTAAAAATGGAAATGGCAGTTGGGCCTCAACTTATTGGTTGCGGCCAACATTGGACATGGCAGAGATCATATTGCCATACACCTGGTTCAGCGCGGTGAACGAATTGTTCAGCGAACCCAGGTTTTGGTTGAGTTGGAGCAGGTTGTCCTTATACTTCTTGGTGTCTTCGGTAGCATCCATCAGGTCGGCCATAGCCTCATTGATCTTGGAGTAGAAGTTGGACATGGTCTGTACCTGCTGGCTCATACCGGAAAAATCGGCTTCCTGCAGGGCTTTCAGCGAGGACATGCTGCGCGACATATTCTGCAATTCGTTGAGCATGCCGCCCAGGTGTTGCTCGACCACTTCGCCGTTCAGGGCCGGCGTTTGGGTACCTACAGGGCCTTCAGTCAGGGGAGCGAGTTGGGCATTGTAGTCATCCAGGCCGGGATAAAGCTTGTCCCAGTAGTAATCCGGGGCCGGTCCTGTGATACCCAGGAAAAGGAAGATGAACGCTTCTACAGATAGCCCGACGATCAGCATTTCACTGGCATAGGGCCAGCTCTCCAGCTTGAACAGGGCTCCCATCAGTACGACGGCGGCACCCACACCGATGATCAGGTTCTTCAGATATTTGAAACCTTTGGAATGCAAAAAGCTCATTGCAGTAAATTTTGTGAACGGTTAGTTAATCCAAGCAAAATACCTCTTGACAAAGAGGCTACAAGTATAATGCAAGGGAGATCAAAAGTTACAAGCTCGGGCAAAAAAAGTAGCTGATTTTATGCGGATTCCCGGATCACCGGGCTGTCGATAGTCAGGAATGGCCTTTTCCATGAAGGCAGAGACCGCTTCCCGCTGAGGTCCGGCCAAAAACACGCCCCCTTGGAAACAGAATACGCCTTGTTATTTGAAGCAGGGCCGTCGGGTTTTCCGCCAGAAATGCGAAATGGATATTGCTCCCTTTGAGCAATATCCATTTCGCATGGGATCTTGGGTAAGACCGATCAGAAGTCGTTGATCGAACGGCCCATGAAGGTGAGCACGTTGCGGAAGCCGATGTAGGACTTGGTGGTGTCCTGGAATTCGTAGTGACGCGTGCCGTTCTGAAGAAAGAACATGACGTCTTTCCAGGAGCCGCCGCGGATTACTTTGCGTTTCATGGCTTCGGGGTCATCGTCTGAGGCATCGAAGCGAATGTCGGGATTGAGGTCGTGCACGAAGGAGTAGGCATTATCGTCGTATGCCGTAACCGTCCATTCGGCAACGTTCCCGGCCATGTTGTACAAACCGTAATCATTGGGGAAGTAGGCGTCGGCTTTTACGGTGTACATACCGCCATCCTCGGGGTAGTTGCCCCGGCCCGGCTTGAAGTTGGCGAGGATGCATCCTTTGGAATTGCGGACGTAGTACCCGCCCCATGGGAAAGGCGAGTTGTCGTGGCCACCGCGAGCCGCATACTCCCACTCAAATTCGGTGGGCAGGCGGAAATCCTCGGTGTTCACTCCCTGGCGCCCGGCCTCGTAGCGGTTCCACAATTGCGTGCGCCAGTAGCAGAAAGCATTGGCCATATTCCAGTCCACACCTACCACGGGATAGTCGTCGAAAGCGGGGTGCCAGAAGTAGTTGCGGGCCATCGGCTCGTTGTAGGAGTAAGAAAAGTCGCGGATCCACACCAACGTATCCGGGTAGACGCGCGTTTTTTCGCGCTTGATGAAGGAAGAGCGGGGCGAATTGCCTTTGTCGTGGGCGGCAGCTTGCCAGTCGTACCATTCGTATTCGTATACCAGCTTTTCTACATTGATCTCTTTGCGGCCGGCAAAGCGGTCGTCGCCTTGGTAGTAGAGGTCTTCGAGCGTCTCGTCAGCCCAGTCGATCTCGTACTCCCAGTCGATGCGATCCTCTCCGTCGTCGGTTTGGATGTAGTGATCGAGGTAGGCATGGGCCAGGGAGTCGCGAACCCAGTACACAAATTGGCGATACTCGTTATTGGTGATCTCGGTATCATCCATGAAGAAGCCCTGGATGGAAATGGATTTGGGACGCTGGATATAGGTAGAGCTGATATCCTGGTCGGAGGGGCCGATGGTCAGGGTCCCGCTGGGTACGTAGACCATCCCGTAGGGGTTGATCCCTTTCCAGTTAGGACGATTTTGAGCTCCGATGAGCTGGCCGCTTTCTTTGCGGCCGCAGGCGCTGATCACCAGCACCACAGCAATAAGTGTAAATGGGATAAGACGTTTCATGTTATCACCCGTGTTTTCCTTCAAATGTTGTGAATCGAGGTGTCAAAGATAACCTCATACTGTAAAATTCAAAAATCGAATTCGCTCAAATTGCGGACACCCAGCCAAAGATTAACAGTTTTTGGCCGCTGCCGAGAAAAAATTGGCGAGTTATCCCACCATCCGAATATGTGTCGGATCCGGCGTTCGGGATCCGCTTACAATTGACGCGGATTGTAGATGATCTTCGGAGGCCGCCCTTCTCCGATCGGCTGATTCAGGTTGAAGTTCAACATGATCTCGTGCGATCCGTTGCTCGCGCTGTTCAGCTCGGAAAGCGTCAGGTCGTAGGCATAGCCAAGCCGCAATTTGGGCGTAAGTTTCAGCCCACCGATAAAGGAAACGGCATCTATGCTGTTTGAATTGTATCCTCTGAACGCGGGGCCGAAAAAAATATTGTCGTTGTACTCCGCCAGCAGGGTGATGTCGGTCTGGGTTTGGGTGAGGTTGGAGCGGACGAACACGCTGGGCAGCAAAGCCCAGGTTTCTCCTATGGGGATATCGGCCTCGGCCGTGAAAAAGAAGTTTCGGGCCAGTTCCAGCGAAAAGGTATTGAACGAGACGCTGGGTGCGGTGATGTTGCGCAGCCCGATACCGGCCTCCAGCCAGGGCAAGCGATAGTAAATCCCCGCCTGAAAGGTGGGAATGATGGCCGTTTCTTGCACCAGAGTGAGAATGGGGTCTTCGTGATCGGGCGGATTTCCCTCGATGTAGTTCCCTTCCGGGGTCAGCAGGATGCTTCCGTCAAACCTTCGCTGCAGGATCCCTCCCGAAGCGCCCAGGGAAAAAACGCCGGGGCCCAGTTCGAACTGGAAGCTGTAGGCAATGCCGGCCCGCAGGTCACTCTGAGCACCCAGGGCATCGCTTTCAAAGAACAGTCCGACCCCGCTGCTCAGAAAGTTGAGCGGCATGTGGGCATCGAAGTAGAAGGAGCGGGGGCGTCCTTCCAGCCCCGTCCACTGATCGCGGTAAAGACCGGTAAAGTTCAGCGATTCGTCCAGGCCCGCGTAGGCGGGGTTCCAATTGAGCTTATTGAAGCGATATAGGGTGTAGTGCCCCGCTTGTTGGCCATGGGCGAAAAAAAAGATACCGCACAATGCGATCGTTAACAGTAACCTCATGAATGGTTCTTTTGGGACCTCGCTTAGCTGGTTTGCCGTCTCATCAGATTCAAAGCTTCCGTTTCCTCTGAAACGGGAAGCCGGCAAGCGTAGTCTTTGCATACGAAATATTTTGTGTCGCCCGGTACACCTTTTCCCCGCAAAAGCGGATAGGCCTCCTGTTCCTGTGGCGAAGCCATGAGCACGAGGTTGGGGAGGTAGTGCCTGCCGAGTTGCATGCCTTTTTCCGGAGCTTCAGGCCCCACTACGGCCACTTCCTGCCATCCGAAGATGGTATACAGGGCCGCCACCGCCCAGTTAGAAAATGAAGAGGGATATTTCTCCACGCTGGGGGCCATTTTTTGCAGCATATCCACCGCCCGTTTCTGCCAATCGCTACGGTCCATTAAGATACTCAATTTAAGCAGATTGTGCAGCATCACCGAATTGCCCGAGGGCACCGCCGAATCGTAGAGTTCCCGCTTTCGGGCCGGCAGGTCGCTTTGCGCATCGGAGGTGTAGTAGAAAAGGCCGGTTTCCGGATCGTCGAAGTGCGTGAGGGTTTGTTGGGTGAGCTTCCGGGCTTGTTCCAGCCAGTGGGTATCGCCCTGCAGCTCGTGAACCTCCAGCAGCGCTTCGATGAGGAAAGCGTAGTCGTCCAGAAAAGCCGGATACTGGGTTTTCCCCGCTTTGTAGGTGTGCAGGAGCTGCCCACGCTCTCCGGCGAAAGTGTCGAGCAGAAAGGTGAGCTGCCGGCTTGCCAGCTCGGCGTAGTCACTTCGCTGCAGCGCTTTGGCAGCCCGGGCATAGGCCGTCACCATCAGGGCGTTCCAACCGAGCAGGATTTTGTCGTCTAGACCCGGGCGCACCCGCTGGTCGCGCGCCGCCAGGAGCGTGGCGTGTAAGGCCTCTAGTTTTTGGGCAAGTTGCTCGGGGCTCCATCCTCGATCGCGGGCGAAGTCCGCCTTCGCCTGCGGGCGCCATAGAATGTTGCTACCCTCCCAGTTGCCCTCGGGCTTCAGCCCGTAGAAGGCTGCGACCCAAGACAGATCGTCGCCCAGCAGATCCCGGAGCTCATCCCAGCTCCAGACGTAGAACTTGCCCTCCTCGCCCTCGCTGTCGGCATCCAGGGCAGCGTAAAAGCCCCCGTCGGGATGAGTGAGCTCGCGCGCTACGAAATCCAGGGTTTGTTCGAGCGCGCGCTTGTAAATGGGCCGGGGGTCGGCCCGGTAGGCATCGGCGATGAGGCTCACCAATAAGGCATTGTCGTAAAGCATCTTTTCGAAGTGGGGAATCAGCCACGCCCTGTCGGTGGCATAGCGGGCAAAACCGCCCCCAAGCTGATCGTATATGCCCCCGCGGATCATCCTTTCCAGGGAGAAGTGCAGGTGCGCCAATGCATCGGCCTCACCTGTGAAATAGGAATAGGCAAGCAAATAGCGCAGGCTCATGGTGGAAGGAAACTTCGGCGCCCCGCCGAATCCGCCGTACTGGGCATCCCGCTGTTCATAGAGGCGCTCAAATACACGTCTGGCAAAGGCTTCGTTCAGTCCTTCCTGCTGCGCGCCGGCCTCGATGGCCGATTCGAAGAAAACCCGGTCAGAAGAGGCGATCATCTCCAGCAGCCGGTTGGCCTGGTCTTCCACGACTTGGCGCTGATTGCGAAACACCTGCACCATGCGTCGCAACACCTGGCCCCAGCTGGGCCGGTTGCCCAGGGGCTCGGGTGGATAGTAGGTGCCGGCATAGAAAGGACGTCCGTCCGGCGTGAGAAATACGTTCAGCGGCCATCCGCCCGAACCGTTGATGGCCTGGCAAGCCTCCATGTAAATCTGATCGACGTCCGGCCGCTCTTCCCGGTCCACTTTGATGTTGACAAAATGGGCGTTCATGAATTCGGCTGTGGCCTCGTCCTCAAAAGATTCTCGCTCCATCACATGGCACCAGTGGCAGGTCGAATAACCAATGCTTACCAGAATGGGCTTGTCCTCCTCCCGGGCTTTGCGAAATGCGGCCGGCTTCCAGGCAAACCAGTGCACGGGATTGTCGGCGTGCTGCAGCAGATAGGGACTGGTCTCGTTTCGAAGTTGATTCATTGTTAGGCTTACATGTCCCATGAAAACTATCTGAAGGAGGGCAAGGTTCATCGAGACCCGAGGCAAAAAGTTTTAAAAAGATTTGTTTTTAAAACAAAATGTTTTAATTTTGTGGGTGTCCGTTGGAAGATTGAAAAAATCGAAGATCATGCCGAATCAAACGCCTCTGGAAAACGCCTCGAACACTTATATTCTCTTTGATGTGGAGCAGGAAGAAACCGGCCGTACGCCGATCTTTGAGCGGCGGGAATTTCCTCGTACTTCATTGGCCCGGCAGCGTTTGCTGTTGGGGGTGCAGCGCATCAGCCGCGCCATCCGGCATCAACTCGAACGACTTTTGCCGGGCCGCCTGGCCGGCGTGCAGATTCCCTGGCTGAAGCTCGCATTCACCGCCCTGGTGGTGTATGTACTCACCCACAAGGACCTGCGGTTTTCCCTGGACATGAAAGCGCCTCTGTCTGCCTCTGCGCCAGCTGTTGTACCGGCCGCCGATGCGAGCGAGCCCGCTCAGATGGGTTCTGCAGCCGCTTCCCGTGATCCCCGCCCTCCGCTGGCTGTCACCGAAGCTCAGGTGTCGGCTTACGTGCAGCGGTTTGAAAAAGTTGCCCGGTCAGAAAGCCAGCGCTTCGGCATACCCCTCAGCATAAAAATGGGGCAGGCCTTGTTGGAAAGCCAGGCCGGCACTGCGCCCGATGCCCGATCCCAGCACAACCATTTCGGACGGCCCCTGCGCGGCCCTCAATACGAAAGTGCCTGGGCCAATTGGCGTGCCCACAGCCTGCTGATCAAGCGCGACTTTCCACATCTCTTCGCCCTGGGGCCGGACTACCGGAAATGGGCCAATGCACTGGAAAACGGGCAATACAGCCCCCGGCCGGGCTATGCCGATCGACTCATACGGGTCATTGAGCATTACCGCCTGGACCAGCTTTAAACTCCTCCATCGTCTTTCCTTTTGCTCTCCTTATAGCTCTCAAGTGGTTTTTGATGGGCCGCCTCCCTTATTGGCGGCCTTTTTTTATGTGCGCCAGGCATGGCGCACGCCTAAGGGGTGCAAGTCCCGAGTCC
>CAZQSF010000035.1:0-36461 GCA_964595955.1 uncultured Saprospiraceae bacterium | reverse complement strand
AACCCTAAAATGCCCTGTACCATATGTTTCACAAAAACCAGAACCATGTCGAGCAGGGAGCCACCCTCGTTGGAGGGTGCTGTGAGGTCGGCCCGGCTCACATTAAGCGTATCTCGGATGCACTGAACGGGAAGGGATACCGCGTGAGCGCAGGGTTCGATTGATGTGTCAGTTTGGGGAACAGAAAGAAAGTGCCGGGAAGGCACTTACCTTCCTCTCCCTGAAAAGGCTGATTCAGAACCCAAACATGGTGTTATCATTTGCCGGGCCCTCGGTGGGAATGGCCTAGATCACATCCCAGTGTTCGGCGACCTTACCGCCTTCAAACCGCAGCAGATCGTAGAATACCGAGTGAATGCCCTTGTGCGTGCCTTCGGCGATCGAGAGGACGAAGTTGCCTTACCCGATCACCTTATGTTGCTTGATAAACACCCAGTGTTCGGCTATTTTGCCGCTTTCGTCAAAACGCAGCACGTCAAAGGACACCATCTCATCGGCACCAAAGGGGGCTGCTCCCTTCCACAGGTGATGGATCACGACATAGTCTCCGTCTTCGATCATTCGGACTGGCTGGGCCGAAGTGCCATGTTCCTTCAGTACCGGAAACAGGCCAATAAACGACTCCAGCCCGGTTGGAATGAACGGATTGTGCTGGATGTAATCCGGGTGGACCAATGCCCTGGCCTTATCCGCATCCTGCGAAAGGGCCGCTTGTACAAAAGCTTTTGCTTTTTCTTTCTTACTCATGGTTGAAAAGGTTGATTTTGAACGTTCAATCGGTTTGTACGCCGGTCCGGCCCGCGAGCAGAACGGTGAGGGCTACACGGATCCCCGATTTGTCTCCTCATTGAGAATTAATTACTTTCATTGCGCAAGCAAAAAGAATAAAACTTGCGTTATGCAAGCGATATTTAACCTTTAGCTAACATGGAGCTTGGATTTCGCTGTGATTGCCCGATAACCTCAGCCCTGGACCTTTTGGGGGATAAATGGATGTTGGTCATCGTGAAACAAATGTTGCTGGAGGGGAAGCAGACCTTTAAAGACTTTACGGAAAGCGAGGAGGCTATTGCCACCAACATTCTTTCATCCAAACTAAAGTTGCTGGAAGCATTAGGGATCATTACCAAATCGAAGCTTCCGAACAATAAAAAAGTCAATCTCTATCAGCTGACCGAGCGCGGATTGGCCCTGGCCCCTATCATTGTGGAGTTGGCCATTTGGAGTGATGAGAACCTGAGGGATCTCCATAAACCCATGCGAGGTGGAGAAGAGCTCAAGCAAATGAAAACCGACAAAGAGGCATTCGTTCTGGCTTTAAAGAAGAACTACCGGGAAAAGATCAGGCACGACCGGTCCAAAAGGTGAGGTCCTGGCCCATTTTCAGGAGCCATTCTGGATATGGCCGGTGCCCGGGCAACAGATAGGCAGTTGAGCAAAGCCCATGGCAAGAGCGTGCGAGTGTGCAATCAAAAACCGCCGGTGTCAAACTGGAAGCCACCTCTGCGCTTTGCGCGGGGTGGCTTCCGGGTTTTCACAGCTTTAGCACGGATTACTCGCGGAAACCCGCGAATAGGGACGATAATTGACTGAAAACACCTTTGTTTTCAACCCCTTAGGTCAGGGTCCATCCTGACCATTGCAAAATTTTGCCGGAAAGTCCACCGAATTTTCCGGCTTAGTTCCGGGGGTAGGGGCGGCCGGTGAGCCTTCCGTCCCTACTTCAAAAATAAAGGGGCTCTCCAGGGGGTTCTGGGTAAGTTTGGGAAATATTGGGCAATGATGGGAAACCTCCGGAATGCCTTTGGGCGTATGGTTTGTCTGCCTGCCGAAGACATGTCAGGGGCGCGTATGCGAGTGATGTATTGCAGACCTGAACGGCCCCTTCAATACTTTTGAGCTTCTACTCTTCTTCATCTTCGTGGTCCTGCAAGCGGTGCTTTTTAAGGACTTCAATGATAAGCTGTTGGGTTTTGGGCGAAAGCAGGCCTTTGGGAATATCCACACCAGCCTCTTTGAGCAGGGAATACAGGGTACGGCGACTAATGCCGAGTTCTTCGGCTAGTTCAGTGCGGGTCTTGAAGCGGTTAGAATCAGACATAGCAATCCAGTTAAGCTTTCGGGGTTTTTAAAAGCTGCATCGCGGAAGCATGAAGGCGGCTTACCGCTGACCTTAACCGGGTATATGAGCGGCTGTTTGGGTGAAGCCGTTATCATTTCGTACAACGGTGTTAGCCCAAATTGAGTTTACAGCCCGGGGCTAACGGGGATATGGGCGCTGACCGGCTTGCTGGAAAATCTGCCGGAAGAAAGCCTGTGCGCCCGGGCTCATGGCGTGGGCGTACTTGGGCTGGTCGTTTTCCAGGAAGAGAAAATAATAACATCCTTCCTGGAAATACATATCGCCTTGCAGGAGGATATCGCCCTTTTCCTGAAAAAAGATGCGACCCATGGGTTTGCAATCGGCTTTTGGGCGGATGCCGCCCGAGCCGATGAAGCTCACGGCTTGCCGCACGGCTTCCGGTTCGTCCTGGCTGAGGGAGAAGTTGGCGTAGTAGAAAACGTAGTCGATGTAGTCGCTGCGTTGAGCCAGGTCCTGGATCCGTTCGGCGGGCAGAGCAGGCCAGGGTGGAGCGGCCTCTGTGCTCGCCTCCTGGTTTGGATTGCCACCGCGGCAATGGGAAAGCAAAAGCAATGCAAAAAGAAAGGAGTAACGCATACCGTCAAAATTCATAAAGGGCTCGCACGGTGATGTTTCGGCTTACCAACCGGCCGTCGTCGTCGTTGGCATTGAGGTTGGTCAGGGCACGCGACATGCGGAAATCCGCTCCAAAGCGCTCGGTAAACATGAAGGTGACGCCTCCGGTGATGAAGAACAGATCGGAGGCATATTGGAATTGCTCGGTGGCATCCTCGCCTGCGATATCGGTCACGGTGTAGTTGATCACCCGGCTGTAGGATGCTCCGGCATTGATCTGAAATTTCCACTCGATGAACTGCACCAGCAAGGGAATCTCGATCATGTTGAGCTGGATGCGGTCCAGCCCGGCCACTTCGTTATTGCCCCGACGGCTGCCCTGCTGTACAAATTGAAACTCCAGAGCCATCCGCCAGCGGGGCGCTAAAATGGCGGATACCCGCGCACCGGCCGCCAGGCCGATCTTCCGGTATCCGAACAGGTCATCTCCGTCGATCTGCGACATATTGAACCCGGCAATGGGAGCCAAAACGAAACGCCGCTCGCGGTTCGCCAGGTCGTCCTGGGCCCGGCCGGTTGCCAGGCTGCCCAGCCAAACGACCAACACCAGCCATCCAAGGAGTATATTCTTCATAATTTCTTGCATTTTGCGCCCTCCGGTATCGACCACCTGAAATGGACTTTTTTTTCCGAACTTGGTCGTTCAAGATGCGCAATCGATATGCTGAAGTATACCAAATACGCACTGCAAAAGCTCGAAAGCCTGATGGAGGAACTGCAATATAAGGTGCGCTACGAAAAGGGTAACTTTCAATCGGGCTATTGCATTGTACAAGACCAGAAAATTGCCGTCATCAGCAAGTTTTTTGACACCGAGGCCCGCATACAGACCCTGGTCGATATCCTGGCAACGCTGGAGGTGGAGCCCGACACCCTTTCGGAGAAAGGACGCAAGACCTATCGCGAAGCGATGACTGGCCTCGAATCCAAATCAGCCGACTCATCGAACTGATCCTGCTGGGCACGGGTACCTCCCAGGGCATTCCCGTCATCGGGTGCACCTGTCCGGTTTGTCGCTCGGTAGACCCCCGCGACCGCCGGTTGCGCACGGCGGCCTATGTGCGTTCCGGCCAGACGGCCATCGCCATCGACTGCGGGCCCGACTTCCGCCAGCAAATGCTGCTCAACCACATCACCGAACTGGATGCCATCCTGGTCACCCATCAGCACAACGATCACATCATCGGCCTGGACGATGTGCGTCCCTTCAACTTTCTTACCTGGAGCGATATGCCGGTGTACGCCAGCCCCCCTGTCCTGGCGGAGTTCCGCAAGCGCTTTGCCTATATTTTTGAGGAAAATCCCTATCCGGGTGCCCCGCGGGTGAAGCTGCTTCCGCTGCACAAAGACGAGCCGTTGGCACTGGGCGGCCTGCACATTCAACCCGTAGAAGCCCTCCACGGCCGCCTTCCGGTCCTGGGCTTTCGCATAGGCGATGTGGCCTATATGACGGATGTACTGACCATTCCGCCCGAAGAGATGGAAAAGCTCCGCGGGCTGCGCTGCCTGGTGCTGAGCGCCCTGCGCCGCAAACCTCATCACGCACACCTCAGTCTTGACCAGGCCCTGGAACTGATCGAACGTTTGCAGCCCGAAACCACCTACCTCACGCACCTCAGCCATCACATGGGCTTTCATGCCGATGTGGAAGCCGAACTACCCCCGACGGTGCACCTGGGTTACGACGGCCTTCGACTTCGCTGGGATTGAGCGCGTAGCTTTTCGGTTTTACCTTATCTTTATTCGGTATTTTACGCGCAAACTGGAAACACTATGTCCCGGATCGACACTACGACCATTGTCATTGTCGTCACTCTCATTCTGGCCCTCGGCGTATTGGGCTATCAGCTCTACAAGCTCTACCAGGACGATGACACCCTGCCTTCAGAGAGTCTGGAGCAATACGAACCTCAGAACACTTTGCCGGAAACCGACTACTACGATGCTCCGGAAGACGGCGGCGACCTCTACGGGTACGACACGAGCAGCGGCTCGGCCTACGTGCCTCCGGTTGAGCCCGAACCGCTGCCCGACACGGAGCCCAGTGGCGGGTTTACTGTGGATGAAGAAACCCTGCCACCCAACACCTATGGCGATTATTTGGTATTGGCCGGATCCTTCGAATACAAGCACAATGCGGAGAGCCAGGCCCGCAAGTTGCGCGGCAAGGGGTACAACAACGCCCAAGTCGTGCTTTTCAATCGCGGAGCCTATGCCGTAGTGCTGGTGGATCGTTTTACGGACTACGCCGATGCCCGGGCGCTGGCCTCCCGGCTGGAGACCGAGGCCTACGTCGACGCCTTCGTGTTGGAAAAGCGGAGCGCGTCAGCTCAGCGCTGATCCGGTTCAAAGGCGTCTTTCCAGGCCAGCATGCCGCCCGTGAGGTTGCGCACCTGCTTGAAACCTGCCTGTAGCAGCAAATTCTTGGCGGTGGCACTGCGTCGCCCACTGCGGCAATACATGACCAGTTCGGCCTCGCGGTGAGGGTTCAGCTCGGGCAGCGCCCCGGGCAGTTCGCCCAGGGGGATCAGCTCACCTCCGATGTTGTATTCCTCGTGCTCATGGGGTTCGCGCACGTCGATGAGAATCACCTTCTCGCCGCGTTCGAGTTTCTCCTTGAGCTGGTGTACGTTGATGTCTTCCATTTTCCTTTTTGTTATCCCGTTGTCCTTTTTCCGGCTGGCCCGGCCCCAGGCGATTCCTCCCTGCGCAGCATCATTCGCCCTCGGGCGGAAACGGGTTGTCCGTCGGGCAATCTGCCGGCCGGTTCTGCTGAATGTAGAGATTGACCTGGGTGCCGATGGGAATCTGACGCCCCTCCTGATAGGGTGGGTCCTGCCGGTATACGTAGGCGCCGTCCAGATCCTCCACGCCGCCGTAAACGGCTCCGACCGCCAGTTTGCTGTTGGCAATGATAAACTCGGCCTCGGCATAGCCGGTGCAGAGGAGGTTGGGGATGGGTACGGTTCCCGTGCGGCGCTCGGTGATCACAAACTCGAGGGTGGCGCCCCGGGGCACCTTTACCCCGCGTTTCAGCTCGGAAGCGGTGATCTTTCGGCCCTCGTGGTAAAAATGCAGGATGGTATTGGGCTCGAGCCGGCCGTGGTAAACTCGTTCCTTGACGACGCAATCTATGTCCAGCCGCCTGAGGTAATCGCAATACACCTGGAAGTCGTCGCTGCCCGACAGGTCGGGTAAGGCCACCATCGGCGGATTCTTGCGGTTGATGACCAGGTAAATCGTCCGGTTTTTCTTCACGCGACTTTCAGCCGGCGGATCCTGCTGGATAACCGTGCCGGGTGATTTGTCGATCTGAAAGACCGAATCGCTCACTTCGATCTTGAAGCTTCGGTTGCGCGCCAGTTTCATGGCATCTTCCAGCTCCATGCCCACGTAATTGTGTACCTGCAAGGATTCGCCGTGCTTGGTATACAGCCGCAACCAGCCCAGCAGGAGAAGGAACAATACGCTCAGCAGGACCAGCCAGACGGCCAGGTTCTTCAAAAAGACCGGGGAAGAAACAAAGGCCCATAATTGGCGCAGGAGGTTCCGGAGCCCGTCCAACAATCGGTCGGCGAGTTCGCGCCACCGAGGGTTGGAGCCGGACGGTGCAAAGTCGCCCATAGCGTAAGTTGGGTTTTTCGGTTGGAGGGTTGAAGTGGGGGAGGGGGCCGCTTCGTCTTCCCGGTCTTCCGGGGCGGCCGCCGAGTGCCGGTTTTCTTTTTTGGCCACTCCGTATTGCAAAATGCGATCTATGAACTCGTAGGGCTTGTAGTGGTTGATTGCCGCCTGGTGAAAGATGCAGGTAGCCGGGGTCATACCGGGCAGAGAGTTGACCTCGATGATGATCGTTTCCACCTGTTCGGGGCTGTATACCCGCACGAAAGCATCGATGCGGCAGTAGCCCTCTACCATGAGAATGCGGGCCGCCCGTTCCAGGTCGGCCTTTACCTGGCGCGCCACTGCCTCGTACGGGATGCCGTTGCCCCCGAAACGCGCCGGGGTCAGGTTTTGGCCTTCTCCGGCCAGGAATTTTTCTTCCAGACTGAGCACCTCGCCGCTGGCCAGGGTTTCCGAAGGTTCAAAAACTTCGTAACGGAGGCTTCCGTCAGCCTGCCGGTGGGTGAGTATGCCCCCGGTGATTTCCAGAAACTGCACGGCCCCCTCGGCCCGGATCAGCGATTCGATGAGGGCAACCTCTTTGTGAGGAAATTCCTCCGCCGGATGAATGCGCAACTTCCTGCGGTTGTCGGGGCGATCGGTGCCGGGTTCCCGGAAAAGGAGTTCGAGATAGGCCCGCAGGCCGGATTCGTCCTGTATGACTTTAACTGCCGAACTGCAGCCGTCGTCGACGGGTTTGGCGACCAGCGGAAATCCAAAACGGGCGGCAATGCCCGCCAATACCGGATCGGGCTCGGCCAGGAAGTCCATTCGCCGGATCAACTGCTGATCGGCTACCGGGAAACCGTTGGCCTTCAACGTCTGCAGGGTGCGGTATTTGTCAATGGTAATACCGGAGGATACCGGGCCGGAGCCATTGTAGGGGATGCCCCGCTCGTCCAGCAATCGTTGTACTTCTCCATCCTCGCCGGGCCTGCCGTGGAGCGCGATGAACACGGCATCCACCTGTTCGGGCAACCGGTCAAAGGACCAGGCTTCCGGTGAAAAAATGACGTCGGTCGAAGCATACTTGGCCGTCACCTCGCTGAACTGGGCCCGGATAGCGGGAAGCGCCGGGTGTTCCTCGGCCGGCCGTTGGATGGCGTCGAGGATGTCATCGGCATTGTCCTTGAGCAGCAGATTGACGGGCAGGCGATGCAGCAGAAGACTTCCCTGCGACGACCGGCTCAGAAAGAGAGGAATGGGGTCGTAGGATTCGCTGCTGGCCAGTTTTTCGTAGATGTTGCGGCCGCTCTCTACCGAAATGTGGCGTTCGTAGGAGTATCCCCCCAGGATAATGCCTACCCGGCGCGCCTCGGCTTCGCTCGTTCGGGCAGCCCGCAGGGCGGCTTCCAGAGCCAGGAGCAGCTGTTGCCAGTTATGTTGCTCCGGATCTTCCGCCAGGCGCTCCTGCAGGGAAATCCGAAGGATGTACGTGAGAAATTGGCTGGGGTTGAGCCCGATCTCGGCCGCCTGATGAAAAAAGAACGAAGAGGGCAGCATGCCCGAAGTCGTATTCGGATCATTGAGGAAAATGGTGCCGTCTTCCTGAATGAATCCGTCGATGCGGGCGTATACCTGGAAGCCCAGCTCGGAAAACAAACGCTCGCAGTTCTGCCGGATGGCATGCACCTGATCTTCGGGCAGGTCGATGGGGGTGCGCTTGCGCGACAGGCCCGGCAGATATTTGGAGCGGTAATCGTACACCTTGCCGGTTTTCACAATTTCGGTCGGCGGCAGGGCAACCGCCCGGCCGTCTTCCAGCCGCAGTACGATGCAGGAAAATTCTTTGCCGTGGATAAAGGCTTCCAGCAGCACCTTATCCTCCAGGTGAAAGCTTTCCAGTTCTACCGTGGCGGAGACGTCGTTCGGGTAGCGCTCGGCCCATCGGTCGAGCTGCTCCAACAAGGCTTCGGGATGGCACAGGGTCAGTTGTTCATCCTCGAGGGTAGCGGTCATCGGAAAGGTCAGCCCATCCCGGATATCGGTCAGCAGGCGAATGTGATCGACGCGTTCGAAAGCGCTTCGCTCCCGCCAATCGCTCAGGGGGATGCGCTCCTGGAAAAAAGCCTGGCGCACCGCTTCGGCCAGCCCTTCCGGCCCGGCCTTTTCGTCGAGGATGGACACGCCGATGGAAGAGCCCTGACGGCTCGGGCGCACCACCAGGGGAAAGCCGATGCGCTCGCGGGCCATTTCGAACAAAGCATCCGGATCGTCTTTCGGCCAGGCGTCGCGCTGCAACAGCTCGATGCGCGGTGTGGGAAAGCCCAATGCTTGCATGCGCTCCTTTTGCCAGGCTTTGTCCATGCCGATCCGGCTGGCTTCTACACCGCTTCCGGTGTAGGGGATACCCAATTCCTGAAGTTGTTGCTGGATCTGGCCGTCCTCGCCGTAAAGCCCGTGCAGGGCCAGGAACGCAATGTCGATGTGCCGGGCGAGCTCCTCCGGTAAAAGGGGCGTTCCTACAGCCTCCTGTAAGGCCCGGAGCTCGGCTTCGGATACCGCTCCGAGGCTTTCCTGATACACCTGAAAGTGATTGGGGGATTCGGGTAGTTGCTCAATGGGGGGAAAGAAATCCCGGATCGACCCCTTGTAGATGTGCTGCCAATCGAGCAATACGAAATGGCGAAAGCTGTCTACAAAAATGGGGATAGGCTTAAAGAGGGCCTTGTCGAGGTTGTCGTATACGGTTCGGCCGCCAGCAAAAGAGATCTCTCGCTCGCGGGAGGGTCCTCCAAAAAAAATGCCGACACGTAGTTTCATAGGTACGGGAGCGCTCTTCGTTTGGAACGATTTTGCAGGGGGGGAACCGTTTTTCCGGGTGGGGTTTCCCTAATATTGCAGGTAAAGGTAGCTCAAAAAAGGACATGAACCGCGAAATTCTGCGCCTGGCCGTGCCCAACATCCTGAGCAATATTTCGGTGCCGCTGCTGAGCACGGTAGACACCATGCTCATGGGACGGGAGTCTGCAGCCCACCTGGGCGCGATAGGTCTGGGCGCTATGATCTTCAATTTCATCTACTGGAATTTCGGTTTTCTCCGCATGGGTACGACGGGACTTACGGCTCAGGCTTACGGCCGAAACGACTCGCTCGAAATCAGTCGCATACTGGCTAGAGCCCTGTGGGTGGCGTTCGGGCTGGCGGCCCTGCTGATCGCTCTCCAGGTTCCGCTCGGCCGGTTGAGTTACGTCTTGCTGGACGTTCAGCCGGACGTCCGGCCCTTGGTGGCCACTTATTTCGAGACCCGAATCTGGGCAGCACCGGCCTCCCTGGCGCTCTATGCCTTCATGGGGTGGTTTTTCGGCATGCAAAATGCCGTGATTCCTCTCGGGCTCACCGTATTCATCAACGTCGTCAACATCGGGCTCAGCGTGTACTGGGTTCGTTACCAGGGCCTGGGAGCTTTCGGTCTGGCCCTGGGGACCCTGGGCGCACAGTATGCCGGTCTGGCTCTTGCCGCCGGCCTTTTTAGCTGGCAATACAGCTCCTATCTGCACGGGCTGAAAGACCGCCTGGTATTCCAGTGGCAAGCCTTTGCGCGATTCTTGCGGCTCAACAGCGATATCCTGCTCCGAACCTTTTCGCTGACCCTGGCCTTCGGCTTTTTTTACAGCCGGTCCTCGGCCTACGGCGAGCTGGTGCTGGCGGCCAATGTCATCCTCTTGCAGTACCTCAACTGGATGTCTTACGGGGTGGATGGTTTTGCCTTCGCCGCCGAAAGCCTGGTGGGAAAATACGCCGGTGCGCGCGATGCGGATCGAACGCGTAGGGTGATTCGATACGCCTTTGGCTGGGGCATGGGGCTGGCTCTGGCCTATAGCCTGATCTACGGCTTTTTGGGCACCCCTTTGCTGCAGGTGTTCAGCGATCAGCCGGAGGTGATACGGGCCAGCATCCCATATCTTGCCTGGATGGCTGCCCTGCCGTTGTTGGGTACGCCCAGCTACCTATGGGACGGGGTTTTCGTAGGCCTGACGGCCACCCGGGCCATGCGCAACAGCATGGCTTTGGCTTTGCTGATCTACTTCGGAGCCTACTTCTGGGCAGCCCCCCGCTTCGGAAATCACGGCTTGTGGCTTGCCCTGATGATCTTCCTGCTCGTCCGCGGACTGATCCAATGGGCTATGTACCGCCATCGCGGGCTGACCCTTCGCTGACGAAAAACGGGAAAGGCGGCCTGCGACTTTCCCGTTTTCGGACTCCTGTCTGCTTTTGCCCTAGCGCTGAATGCTCACCCGTTTGGTCACCAATTGGTCGCCCTGAAGGATGTGCACGATGTACAGACCGCCCGGCAATCCGGCGGAAGAAAGCGTGAGCAACTGCTGACCACCGTCAAACGGCTGGTACTGAAGAAGCTGTCCCTGTACATTGAACAGTCGCACTTCCGTACGGCCGGAATAGGGGCGCTCAAAGAACAGGTTGATCTGGTCCTGGGCCGGGTTGGGGAAAAGCCGGACGCTGGGCTGTTCGGCAATGGGCTCTTCCGTACTCACCGTGGCATCGGCATCCATTTTGATCTGGAAGGTCTCGTTGGGCAACCAACCGCCTGTGCCGTCCTGGAGGGTAAAGACGAACTGGTCGAGTGCGTTGTCGTCGCCGTTGTGGGCATAGGTGAGCCCGAAGGCATCAATATTGCTTTGTTTGAAGGAGTCGCCCACCTGCAGCGGCGATCCGAACCATCGCAATTCACCGTGTTCGGGTACGGCCACCAGGTTGAAGGTGAGCTCGTCCGGGCTGTTATCCGGATCTTCTGCCCGCAGCAGGGTATTGGGAATGGTATTGACGGCAGCGGGAGGGGTAAATAAGGTGTCGTTGGTGATCAGTACGGGGTTTATCGGATCTACATTGGCGCAAAACTCCAGCTCCCAGTCGTCCAGGCCGCCTCCGGCGCCAAAGCCCGACGAGACCACCTGTATGCGGAGCCGCCATTGTCCTTGCAGAGACTCGCCGGCAAAAGTGCTCAGCGGCTGCGCGGGCTTTACCACAATGCCGTCATCCGGTGGGCAGAGGATGCTGGAAGGGGCATCATCGTCGAAGCCCATATTGAAGTTTATGGTGTTGCCGCAGTCTTCGTCGAACAACACCACCGAGCTGCCGGAGGGGCTGACCAATGATATGCGAAGGCTGTTCACCGGCTGGTAGTTGGCGATGATGCGCGGAATGTTGAGGTCGTTTATGATGCCCGTGGTGGGTACGAACAAGGTGGACTCAACCGTCGGAGTGCCCGTGCCGGAAATGCTGATGGGGGTATCGCTGGGCTTCACCGGCGAACACAGGGCATTCACCGTGTGGAATGCATTGGGCAGTGTCCATTCGCCGCTGCCGCATTCGTTGACGGGCTGCACGCGCCAGTAATACAGCGTGTTTTCCTCGAGCAGGGACTGCATGGAGTAGGAGTTCTCCACAATTCCTTCGGCCGATTCGATAAGGCTGGAGCCGAAAGCCGGGCTGGTGGCCAGTTCAAAACGGTAGTTTTCGGCATTCGGACTGGGAGTCCAGGCAAAGTCGGTAGCGAGTACGATCCCGGATTCGCCATTGACCGGGCTGTCCAGGGTCAGCTCATCGTGGTCGTTGGACACCAGGCGGAATTCCACGGTTCGGTAGGCCGTGTCGGCATCAGCAGCGATCGCGCGGATTTCCAATTCGAATTCCTGGCTCTGGTCGACGCCGGAAAAGTCGAGCTGCAGCAAGGTCGAATCCGAAGGCATCAGATTGTTTTGCGTAAAGCCGGCCGTAACTCCCTCGGGCAGTTCAGAGACGACCTCCAGGGAAATGGGATTGGAAAATCCGAGAAGCGAATCGGTGCGGATCAGGATCTCTTCCTGGCCCGGGAGGCAGGTCCGTCGGTAAACCGGGTCGAGCTCCAGGGCATATCCGGGCTCTGTGGCCGGAAGAATTTCGAAGTTGGCATTGGAAATATCAAAGAAAATATTGTCGGCAGCTTCGACCATGATGCGGGCCCGGTCCGTGAGGACTTTGGGTACGGTCACAAATGCAGAGCCGTCGTTCGGGCTTTCGGCCAGGAGCGTGTAGGGGTAGGTATAGCCCCCGTCTACCGACAGCTTGATGTTCACCAGCTGGCAATTGACCCGGTCGTTGTCGGTATTGGCCACATCCCAGGTAACTTCCCGGTACTCTCCCTGTGTCCAGCTCTGTCCGCCGGTATTCGGGCTCAAGACGGTAAAGGGGCCGGCTGACTCCGTCGCCTCGAAGCTGACTTCCGCCCACACGGTGCCGCCAACCGTGGCGTTGTTGTCGCGAACCACGCAGCGGAAGGTCAGGTTTCGATCGTAGGTGGGCAGCACCTCTTCCACCGTGGGAAAGTTGGTGACGATGCTTTGCCAGCGCGGAAAGACCCGCGTGGGCTGATCTACCGGAAAGAAGGTGCGGAAAGATGGGCCGTTGCCGATGGGATCGCCCAGCGGTGCGATGGGGCCCAGATTGTATTGTTCCCAGGAATAGGTGAGGGTGTCGCCATCGGCATCGGTTGCGGAAGCCTCGAGCTTGAAGGGCGTCTCGATCGGGATGGAAAAGCCGTTCTCGTAGGGGAGACTCACCTCGGGCTGGGTGTTGCCGGTAGGCAGTACTTCCGCACAGGTAGCGCCCAGCGTCTGGCGGCTGAACTGGGTCATCTGCACAAGGGAGCCGATGTTGTACATGGGAAGGCGGCCGCCAGACAGGTTTTCGTTGCCGCAAGCGCCGGCATACGAAAGGATGGTGCTGCCGCTGCCGGGCTCGTAGGCCCAACCGGAAGCCAGCTGCCCCAGGCTGCCCGGACAATTGCTCCAGGAGTGCGAGGCCGAAAACTGGTGTCCGATCTCATGGGCCAGCGTGCCGCGCGCAGTGCCCAGAATGTTGGAGCCGAAAAAGCAGGTGACGCCCTCGGCTTTTCCGCCGCCACAGGTCGCCCCGCTCACCACGCCGCCCACATCGCTGCAGGGCCCGGTGAACACGTGGGCCACATCATAGGCCGAAGGGGGGTAGATCGCATGGATGGCCGGTGCACTCTGACTGAGCAGGGAGCCGCCGCTGCTGGCATTGGTGAACGGGTCCGTAGCCGGGTCGAGGTAGATGAGGGCATCGTTGCCGGGGATCATCTCCAGCCGTATGGCCACGCTGCTTTCCAGGAGGCCGTTGAGCACATTGAGGATCTCCACATAGGCCGACATCACCTCATCGACCGTGGTGAATCCCTTGGATACGGCAAACTCCCCGGTATTGACGATGGCAAAGCGATAGGTATACAATTTGACAGGTTGTCCGTTTCGGCTTCCCCGATCCGGAGCGGACTCCGCTTCGGCTTCCCAGTCGGCCGTCAGTTCTTCGATCTGTTCGGGATCAAAGCCGCAGCCGAGCGGCCCCAGAGCATCAGGCGATACATCCGCCAGGTAATAACTGACGTAGTAATCCGTCTGGCGGGTGGCATAGCGCTCGATGAACACCTCGTCCTTTCCCGTATTGAACACGGCATAGAAGCCCGTCGGCCCATAGCCCAGGCGCACCTGGTGGGCAGGGTTGACCGCACTCACGCCCTTGAAGGTGCGAATGTTCGGGTAGCGCGCGGCCATGCCGGCAGGCATCACCGCGTTTTCCACCAGCCGGAAAGAGGCCGTGCCGCCGTCCGGGAGCGGAAGCTCCAACAGGCGATTTGACCCGAGAGGGGACAGCTCATTTTCGTAGGGGATGCCGCTGAGGGATTTTTTCAGGGCCTCGAAATCCAATTCCAGGGACCGGTAGGCCTGGATAGGCAATTGTACCTCGGCCCCGGCGGGAAGCCGCATCTGCTCCGGTTCGATGTCCTTCCAAAGCGATTGGGCCTCGATAGCCGTAAGATTGCAGAGAAAAAAGGCAATAGCGAGAGTCGTAATCCTGATCATGTAGGGTTGTGCGTAAGGATTTAGAAAACAAGATCCATAAGGGGATGGAAAACAAAGTTCTTGAATTTGCAGCAATTTCTGCATGTCTTTTGCCCATATGTCGGCCGTTAAAACAAAAAAGGGAATGCCCGGGCATTCCCTTTTTCGATCGGTTCGGTGATCTGATTAACGGATCAGGCTTATTTTCCGGCTGGCCCACTGCTGCCCGGAGCGCAGCTGAAGTACGTACATCCCGGCCGGCAGATTCCGGACATTCAGCTGGTAAAGCGATTGTTGGCCGGCATAGCGCTTTTCCATCAGCAGCTGGCCCTGCACATTGAAGAGCCGAAGGTCGAGCGGGGCCTCCAGTGGCTGCCCCAGCTGTAGGTTGACCCGGCCGGAAGCCGGATTGGGAAAGACCTTCAGGCCTTGCAGCAGGTCCGGCTCCGTCGTGCTCACCGTCGCATCGGGATCGAGCACGATGTCGAAGAACTGAGTGGGCAGCCACCCGCCCGTGCCGTCCTTCACGGTGAAGGCCCACCGATCGGTATCGTTGTCACCTCCGCCATGGGCATAGGCCAGGCCGAACCCATCTACATTACTTTGCTTGAAGGTGTCGCCCACTTTCAGGGGCGAGCCGAAAAGCAACAGTTCGCCCTGTTCGGGCAGGGTAACCACGGTGAACACAAGCTCGTCGGCCGAGCGATCATCGTCCTCGGCAAGCAGCAGGTCGCGCCCGATGCCGTTGGTGGCGTCGGGAGGGGTGAACAGGGTGTCGTTGCGCACCAGGGTCGGGTTGGAGGGCGTGATGTTGGCACAAAACTCAAGTTCCCAATCCTCCAATTCGCCACCGCCGCCCGAGGAGATCACCCTCATGCTAAGTTGCCAGGGACCTTGGGTAGACTCGCCGATAAAGTCGGCCAATGAGCCGATGGGCTGGAATACGATCCCGTCGTCCGGCGGGCATTGAATCGCCTGGGGCGCATCATCGTCAAAGCCGATATTGAAGACCTGGGTGCCTCCGCAGTTCTGATCAAAAAGGGTAACCGTGGTACCGGAAGGGCTCTGCAGGTTGATCTGTACATCGCGCACGATGTCGTAGCGCCCGATGACACGGGGAATATTGACATCGCTGACCTCGCCGGCGGTGGTCACATTGATGGTGGAGGTCACCGTGGGGGTGCCGGTGCTGCTGATGTTGATGGGCACGTCATTGGGCTTGACCGGACTGCATATGGCATTTACCGTATGGAATCCGAAGGGAAGCAGCCAATCGCCTTCGCCGCATTCATTGATGGGCCGGATCCGCCAGTAATAGAGGGTATTTTCCTCCAGCAACCCCTGCAGTGCGTAGGTGGTATCGGTCAACTGCTGAGCGCTTTCCAGCACCGTCGGGCCAAAAGCAGGGCTGGTGGCCAGCTCGAAATCATAGGCCTGAGCATTTCCGCTGGGCCGCCAGCTGAAATCAGTGGTTAGGCCGATGCCCACGGTTCCGTCCGAGGGAGTCAGCTGAGCCAGCTCGGAAAAGTCGGTGGAAATCACGCGCAGCGTTAGGTTTCGCAAAGAGGTGTCCGCATCTTCAGCAACTGCCCGGAGTTCGAGCCCGATCTCCTGCGTAGGTACACTGTTGGGAATGCGCACGATCAGCGTGGAGTTTTCCGAAGGAGCGACGGGGTTCTCAGTGAATTGGACTTCCACGCCCTCGGGAAGGTCGCTTGTCAGCTCCAGGCTGATCGGGTTGTTGAAGCCCAAAAGGGAGTCTGTGGCGATGAGCAGCTCGAGGGTGTCGGGCAGGCATACATCCTGGTAAATGGGCGCATCCACCCGCAGGCTGAAACCGGGTTCGGTGGGAGCCTGGATGGTGAAGTCTTGATTGGAAATATCAAAAAATACGTTATCCGATGCCTTCACCTTTACCCGCGCCTCGGTCGTTTCCAATATGGGTACCGTCACAAAAGCCGAACCGGTATTGGGAGCCTGGGAGGCCAGTTGGATGGGATAGGTATACCCGCCGTCCAGGGAGAGGTAGATGTCCACGAACCGGCAGTTGACCGGAGCCTGATCGGTATTGGCTACATCCCAGGTCACTTCGCGATACGCACCGGCCGTCCACACGACGTTGCTGGTGTTGGGGCTTTGCACCAGGAAGGGGCCGGCTTCTTCAGCCGCGCGAAAAGCCACCTGATCCCAGACTGCTGCTCCACCCCCGGGATGGTTGTCGCGCACGGTGCACCGGAAGGTGAGGTCGCGGCTGTAGGGAGGCAGCACCTCGTCGTTGACGCTCACATTGTTGACGATCCTGCTCAGCTGCGGGAATACGCGGGTGGGCGAGGGGGTGGGCAAAAGGGAACGGAAGAGCGGGGAATTGCCCATGGGCTGTCCGGGCGGAGTTTGTATGCTTTCCTCCTTGTCGAATTGCTCCCAGCAGTAGGTCAACGAATCGTCTTCGGCATCGGTAGCAGAGGCAGTCAGTTCAAAAGGGGTGGAGATGGGAATGTGGAAACCATCCTCGTAGTCGAGGCTCAGTTCGGGCTCTGTATTCCCAACATCCGTCTTCACCGCGCATCCGTCACCGCCGCTCCGGCGCATGTAGTTGAAGATCTGTTCCAAGGAGGCCGTGTGGTAATAGGGGTCGGCATTGATGACGATGTTGTTCGCCGGCGGGCATATGCCGGCGTAGGCCATGATGGTGGAACCGCCGCCGGGTTCATAGGAGGTGGAAGGCGTCACATTCTGGCAACTGCTCATCGTGTGGGTAGCGCCAAACTGGTGGCCGAATTCGTGGGCCAGAATATTGATGACAAAAGGATCGTTGACGGGGGCAGCGCGGGTAGATACGCCCCCTCCCTTGGTGCCCGGATTGCAAACCGCCAGCAGGAAAGCGATGCCGCCTCCGGCCGAGGGCCCCGTGCTCACCACGTGGCCCACATCGTAATTGGCCGGACCAATGTTCTGGTTGAGCACCTCCTGTACGTCGGAAAGCAAGGCGCCGGTGCTGGAGTTGTCAAAGGGATCCGTATCGGGATCGAGGAAGATCACGGCATCGTTCTCCTCGATCAACTCCAGGCGGATGGCCAGGTCGGTTTCGGTAACCTCGTTGATCCGGTTGAGTGCTATCACAATGGCCGCTAATGCCTGTTGCGTCGTGCCGCCGTGAAACTGGGCGTATTGCCCGGTGCAGGCGATGGCCGTGCGATAGGTTCGCGTAACGATGGGGTCGCCCGAGCGGGCTTGCAGGCTGAGGTCCTGGCCGCCGAGTTCGGGGAAGAACTCCTCCGGGGAAAGGGTTTCGCCGCTCAGCCCGCAAGTGAAAGGCTCAGCAGGAGCCAACGCCAGGTTCTCAGCCAGGTCGTACACCTTGTAAAAGCGGGTTTGTTGCAGGAGGTAGGGATCGATCCAGACCTGTCCGGCAGGGGTGCGCAGGGAGGCGTGAAAGCCCTGGTAAGTCCAGCCAATCCGGCCCCGGAGATGGTGGTCGTCGGCCGGACTTATGCGGTAGGTTTTGATCTCGGGATAGCGGTCGGCCAGTCCGGGAGCTATGACGGGGTCTTCCTCTGCCCAAACGGAAGCCCGGCTTCCGTCGGGCAAGGGCAACCGGATCTTTACCGGGCCGGAAGCGGCTTTTTTAAGCTGGCTTAGCAAGGCTTCGGCATCCAGGGCGACGAGCTGGAAGGATTCCGCAAAGGGAAACTCCCGATCCGCATCGGAGCGGGGCACCTGCTCGGCGGATGTTGGGGTCCAATACTGGGCGCTCAGCCCCAGACTGAGGAAGAGAAAACCGAAAAGCAGGTAGGCAGTGCGAAGATATGCAGTAAACATGATGATGGGGTTGTTGAGGATTTGTGGCGAAAAATTACGGATTCTGACCTAGCCGCCCGAAAAAAATCCTGCTAATGAAGCCTGGTAAACAAAAAACGGCTCAGAACGTGGCGGCAATCTGTGCCCGGCCCACCTGAACGACGCCTGCCAGCCCGGTCTTCCGGCCTTCGTATTGGAGGCTCAGGAGCAGGTTGCGCGCCAACTGGCGGTCCAGGCTTAGAGACCACAGCAGGTTGCGGCCGGGCTGCAGCCCGTTGAGCATAGCGAAGCCCACCGGCGAATTGGCCGAGCCGGCGAATTGGACCTGCACCCAGGAGAAATTGGCCCGAATGGAGGATTTTCCGCCGGAGTTCAGTACGAGTTCGGTACTGAGATCGTGGCTGCTGCTGTTTTCGCCGGTCTTACCCTGGCGATTGGTCTGCTGTTCGAAACGGTATCGCAGGACGGCCCGAAAACTGCGGGTGGGCTGGAAGGTGCATTCGGGTTCCAGCCGGTAGAAGGCCAGTAGATAGCGCCGCTCTTCGAACTGCTCGGAATCGCTCTGCCGCTGCCCGAACGTAAAAGCCAGGCTGGTACTCCATTGTTGATCCAGGTTCCACCGGCCTTTGAGAAATTGCTCGCTTAGGCGGCGACTTTCGAAACCCGTCGTTTGCACCGTTTTGCTGCGCTGGTCGTTTCGACCCAGCTCCGCTCCGAAGACCGGATGGGCCCGGTTGAAGAAGACGATATTTCGAATGTTGGCGCTGACGGCCACCAGCGAGGTGTCGGCCACATCCAACTGGAAGGGGTTGAACCGGCTCACCCCTTCGCCCGGTCGCGTCCTGCGGTTGATGATGAGCGACGACTGGGTGGAAAACCGGGCCAGGAGCTTCAACAGGCCGCCTTTGTCATACCAAATGGCCTTGGGATTGAGTTGCAGGCTTTGGTTCAGGTTGACGTAATCGGCCGGAATGAATTCATCGGTGACGGTGGTTACGCGCACGTAGTCGGCCTGATCCGGAAAGGGAGCGATCTCCATTTCGTTGGGCTGGATGATGCCGTCGTTGTTGTACAGCGAGTCCAGCCAAATGTACTGCCCTTCGCCCCGGGCTACTTTCACGAAGGTAAACTCCAGTTTGGGCTCCTGGCCGGTGCCGAGTTCGTAGGTCGTATTGCTGCGCAAGGCTCCCTTGAACAGCGTGAGCCCCGCATCGGCACGGCCCAGGAACGTCTCGGCAGCCTGCTGACTGGTGAGGCGCGGGTCGGCGATGTCCAGTTTGCGGTACGAGAAGTTGCCCGACAAGCGAAGCAGGCGCTTTAGCTGCCACTGTCCTTGCAGCTTGGCATCCTGAGCGACGGTGCTGGTAAGGAACTCGGATTCGACGGGGGCAAAATCCGTGCGGCGCGAGTAGCTGGCCGTTACCCGGTAGGACTTGCCTTCCGGGCTTTCCACGAAAGCCTGGTAGCGATCATAGAAAAAGCTGTTGGCTGCCAGCGTATCGGGGGGTACGACCTGGCGGCTGTTCTTCTCCCGTTCGCCCAACAGGCCCAGACGCCAACCGCCCAGTTCGGGGAAGGTGCGGGCCAGCAACAGCCTGGGCCGGAAAAAGCGATTGTTTTGCTGGGGCTGGCGTGCATTCAGAAAACTGCCCACGGCTTCCACCTCCCAGTGGTTGTGATCCAGGAACAGGCCGAAATCTTGGCGGAGGCCCTGGTACAGACTGTCGCGAAAGAACCCTCCCAGCCCGTATTGCACCCTGAAGCGATCGCTGTGGCCCAGGACAAGGCGAGCCTGGAAAAGATGTTCGGTCGCGGGATCCACCGAGCCGCGATTGTTGATGTCGGCCAGGCTCCAGTCGCGAAGAAATTCCTGAGGACGATAGGGGTTGAAGATCGCGAACTGGCGGTGAACGAATTCGTATCGCCCTTCGGTTTGGATGCGCCAGCGGTTGGTGTCGCCCTGTAAGGCGAGCGTTTTACTGCCGGAAAAAAAAGCCGCCATGCCGAGATCGTCCTCGGCATCGAGCGGGGAGAAGCGGTTCAGGTCCAGTTTGCTGACCGCCACTTCGGCGCGGAGTCGGGCATCGGGTTTGGGGGTGAAAACGCCGCCCAGGGTGGCCATCTGTTGTTGGCGGGGAGGCACCAACCGGACGATGGGCTCATAGTCGCCTTGAGGCATGCAGCCGGGGCCGGGAGGTACCCAGCGATACACGCGCTCATTGGCCACCTGCTCGGGGTCGAGCATGTAGTTGCCGTTGCCGTTGCCTACGAAGCTGAAGCGGGCCGTGTACCGGGCCTCGCCCGGATCGGTGGTAAAGACCAGTACCTGAATCACGGCACCGCCGCAACCCGTGGTATCGACCTGTTTGTAGCTCGCCCGCTGCGGACTGAATTCCTCCAGGGTGTCTATAGCGGGGACGATCGCGCGCGAGGGGTCATCTCCTGCGGCTTGCAGGGTTTTCTTGTCTTCATCGCTAAGGTCCAGCAGGCCGGTGGCGTTCTTGCTGTCCTGCTGGCTGATCACATGCAGGTACAATCGGTGCTTTTTGCCTGTCCAGGCGGCATCGGCGGCCAGCAAGGAACGCACATACCCCTGGTCGGAATATTCGAACTCCACAATGAGGCGGGTATCTTTCGTGATGAGCACCCGGTTGGTGAAGAGCAATTCTCCGCGATTGTAATCGATGATGTAATCGGCCTCCACACCTCGCTGGAGTACCCGGCCGTCGAGGTACACCCGCTCGGTGCCGGCAAGCACGATGATGAAGCGCTCGCCCTGCGCGCCGCGCAGCTTATACGGCCCCTGATTGCCTTCTTCGGTATCCAGTTGGTTGCGCGCGAAGTTGCCGCGCGAGATCGCCACACTCGCCGATCCGCTGACTTGCCCCAGCTCGCCCAGGTCCTGCCAGTGCCGCACGGTTGCACCCTGCAATTTTTTGAAGTAGTTGAGAAAATAGCCCTCCGGGCGAGCCAATTCGTAATCTCCGGCAATCAGGCGGGTGTTTTTTCGCTGGAGCTGAATAAAGACCCGGTCCAGCTCCTGGAGCTGTTGAGTGTTGCCCTGCGGCTGCAAGGGGATATTCTCGTCGGTAATGGCGGCCAGAAGCTCGACATCTTCGCCCAAGGTACCTGCCAGCTGAAGATTGAAGCGCGAATTGAGCACCAGGTCCTGATTGTTGCCGAACGACAGGCCCCGGGCGAAGCTGCCGTTGTAATCCAGGCCCCGAAAATCGAGGAGGGTTCCGGCCGGGGTTTCCTCCGGCCGATAGGTATAGATCTGCGCCGCAGATTCCAATTGTCGCCGAAACGCGGCTGTATCCAGTCGGTAGCTGGGGCGGCTGAAAGAAAAGGGGAAGACCCGGTAGCGAATGCGCACTTGCCGAAGGCTGTCGGGCCCACCGCCGCGGAGCCGGATGCGCGAGCCCTCCTGTTCCCACAGGCTGCTGTCCAGGGGAAGGCCGCTTTGCTCATCTTGTACAGAGATGCTGGAAGGCACGACGGATCGGTCGTCGAGCCGAATCCAGTCCTGCCGGAGTAAAAGGGCCGTGTCGCGCAAATTGGACAAGGACGTCTCTTGGGCACTCAGCGAAAAAGTCCCCAGGCCGAAAAGAAGAGTACCCCATATGAACCTCGTGAAACGCATGCCAAACACTCCGACAAAAGTAGCTGCTTTGGCTTCGGGCTCCCGTACCGGCAAACGGCCAGGGCCCCGGCAAGCACCTCGCCCGCACCCAAAGCGTTTTCTCATAGAAACGATCCTAACCCTAGACTAACGAATGCAACGGCCGTACAGAGGCCCGAAGAAGAGATTCTTTTGTCGCCACAGCAACATATGAAAGGAGGGGGGATGTAGCATCCGCCCCTCGCAAAAAGAAATCACCCGACTGTTGAAATGGTCCGTACACACGGCATCACATGCCGTGTGCCAACCAACCAACTCAGCAGCCTTTAAATGCGTTTCGCATTTATTTGAAGGAACGCCGCGTCTTTCCTGGCGGTTCGTGAGTTTTTTTGGTAAGGGGCAAGTCGGCCCATGCACCTGCTATAGGTGGGGCCTTCGCCCGCCTTTAAAAAAAAGAGAACCTAAATCCGGACTATTCGATTGATATGTGTGCAAATTCATTAAATTTGTTGGGTAAGATGCAGACCTCTTCCGGGTCGGCTTTCACCCGATGCACAACATCCATTCGCCCCCTTAGTCGAACAGGTCGATAAGTAGGGAGCTGAATTTTGCCCATAAAGCGCACTCGACGTCCAGAGAACAAGCAACATTGAACTGAGTGTGAATTTCCATGGACCAAAAACATATTCTATGCATCGCTTTTCTTTACTCCTGCATGTGCTATTGTGGAATAGCATCGGGCTCGTGGCCCAAGATGTAGATGTAAACCTGTACCGCACCGTTGACGGCTCTTTTAACAATCTGGCCAACCCACAATGGGGCAGTGCAGGGGAAAACCTTCTTCGCTTCGTTCCGGCGGCTTATGCCGACGGCATGTCGGCTCCTTCCGGCGCTGACCGGCCCAACCCGCGCGTGGTGAGCAACTCCCTCTTCGAACAGTCGGGGCTGCTGAACGACCCGCTGCAGCTGAGCGACTTTTGCTGGGTGTTCGGTCAGTTTATCGATCACGATATCGGGTTTACCCCCGACGGGAGCGAATTTCTGCCCATACCGATACCGGCCGGCGACCCCTGGTTCGACCCCGCCAATAGCGGGCAGTCCATCATTCCGATGATGCGCAATGCTTTCGATCCGGCCAGTGGAAACGCCCCATCCAATCCGAGGGCTCACCCCAATGTCGTTACCGCTTTTATCGACGGTTCGGCCGTCTATGGCTCCAATGACGAAATGGCGACCTGGCTGCGCACTTTTGAGGACGGCAAGCTCAAAACCTCAGCCGGTGGCCGCATGCTGCCTTTCAATACGCTCACCGGCGAATACGATGCTCCTATCGACCCCGATGCCCCGCATGTAGACAATCCGGTGGGGCTGTCCGATAAGCTGTACGTCGCCGGCGATGTGCGGGTCAATGAGAACCCTCTGCTTGCGGCCTTTCACGCGCTCTTTCATCTGGAGCACAACTACCAGTGCGACCGGCTGAAAGAAAAGCATCCCGACTGGACCGACGAGCAGCTTTACCAGCACGCCCGAAAGATCGTCGGGGGGCTTATCCAATCCATCGTATACGACGAATGGCTGCCTGCCATGGGGGTTCCCATGGAAACCTACACGGGCTACGATCCCACCATTCAACCCCAACTCATGGAAGTCTTTACAGCGGCAGCCTTTCGCCTGGGGCACACTCTGCTCAACGGCAACCTGCAGCGCATGGACAATGAGGGCGAAATCATTCCGGAAGGCAACCTGGCTTTGCGCGACGCCTTTTTCAATCCGATGGTCATCCCGCAAGTGGGCGGCATCGATGTGTACCTAAAGGGTATGGCTGCCCAAAACCAGCAACGGTTCGATGCCCGGGTCATCGACGATGTGCGCAACTTCCTCTTCGGACCGCCCGGATCTGGCGGCCTGGACCTGGCGGCCATCAACATTAACCGGGGCCGCGAACGCGGCCTGCCCGGATTCAATGCCGTGCGGCAAGCCTTCGGGCTGGCTCCCTATCTGGCCTTCGTGCAACTCAATTCCAATCCGGAAGTTTCTGCCAAACTGGCCTCCCTGTACAACGCCCCCGATTATGCCGACCCCTGGGTAGGCCTGCTGGCCGAACGCGCCGCCTCCGGAAGCCTGCTCGGTCCGACACTCAATACCATTCTCAACCGGCAGTTTACCATCCTGCGCGACGGCGATCGCTTTTACTACGAAAACGATCCCGTGCTGAGCGAGGAGGAAAAGGCGATGATCCGGAAGACTACCTTCCACGATATCATCATGCGCAATACCGGCATCAAGCTCATGCAGGACAATGTGTTTCTAATGGAGCCTCACGATGAGATCTGCGCCAACATGACGTCCGATGTGATCGGATGGGTTCAGCTGGAAGACGGCCGGCCGGTGCAGCAAGTGGATGCCTATCTGCAAGTAGCGGGCAACCAGCTGGATACCTTTACGAATGACGCCGGCAATTTCGTCTTCGAAGGCATGCCCGCATGCTCGGTAGATACCCTCAATCTCGACAAGAACGACGATCCCCTCAATGGCGTATCTACGCTGGATATGCTCATGATCGCCCGGCATATTCTGGGCGTCGAATACCTCAACTCCCCCTACAAGGTCATTGCCGGCGATGTCAACTTTTCGGGTACGGTAAGCACCATGGACCTCATCAGCATGCGGCGGGTCATATTGTCGATCGACACGGCTTTCACCTCCGGCAAAAGCTGGCGTTTCATTCCTTCGGATTTTGATTTCACCAATGACTTGAATCCCTTTGCGGACGACTTTCCCACCGCTATGAACTTCGACATTCTCTCGCAGGATCAGGATCTGAATTTTACGGCGGTGAAACTGGGCGATGTAAACGGCAGTGTCGATCTGCCCGGATCGCAGCCGAACGGCCTCGAAACGCGGGCCGAACCCATCGTTTTGCAGGGAACCGACCGGGCTTTTGAGGCCGGTGATCGCTTCACGCTATATCTGCATAGCGATCAGCTGGAAATGCTGCGAGCGCTGCAGTTCACCCTGGAGGCCGACCCTGCCTTTCTCCGCCTGGATGGCCTCAAGGAGCAGGGCCTTCTCCGGGCGGAAGACGTCGGACTGTTCCCCGGGGAAGGAGCCCTTACCGCCGCATGGATCTCGCCGGAGGGCAGCCCGGAAGACCGGGATGCGGTTTGCGCACTGGAGTGGACCGCTCTGCGCAGTGGCCATCTGATGGACGTATTGAGCCTCAGCGATCGCCGAACGCGCACGGAGGCCGTGGATGAGGATGGCCAGAGAAGACCTGTGCTGCTTCACTTCCGCGAGGCGAACAGCCTGGCCGGCCCCGATCCCGAAGGGCTCATGCTCTACCAAAACCAGCCCAATCCCTTTGCCCGGCAGACCACTATTCCCTTTTTCCTGTCCCGGGCGGCGAGGGTGAGCGTGCAGATCACTGATGCCGCGGGCAATACGGTATGGACCCGCATTGCAGATTTCCCGGCCGGCATGCACAACCTCAGCGTCGGGGAAAAGGAACTACCCGCTGCCGGGGTGTATTTCTATCGCCTGAAAGCCGGTGAACAGATGCATACGCGCCGCATGGTGCTGGCCCGGCCCTGACCCAGGCCTCTTCGGGCATGCTCACCCAAGCAGGAACGAGTGCGACTTGTTCCTGCTTTTTTTATTTTGCACGTTTCTGAGAAGTGCCTGCCTGCTTACCATCTGGACGGGTATTGGCGCAAAGGGCACGAAAACCGAAAATGCGCACTTAACAGATCATGCCGCTCCCCAAGCCTTTCGATGGAAGGCGGTATGCGACTTTTATTTTTCTGGGATAGGTAGGCGGGCTGTACTCTTGCTCTCCTACTTATCAGGTCATGTAAAAACCGCTGCACTATGGACCCGCACCCGCTGTATCCCCATTTGCTGGAGCCCCTGGACCTGGGTTTTACCCGCTTGCCCAACCGGGTGATCATGGGCTCTATGCATACCGGCCTGGAAGAGGCTAAGGACGGCTTTCAGAAAATGGCCGCCTACTTTGCCGAGCGCGCCCGGGGCGAAGTGGGTCTCATGGTCACCGGAGGGATCGCACCCAACCGGGCGGGATGGGTAGCCCCCTTTTCGGCCAAGCTTTCCAACCGTTCGGAAGCCCGCAAACACAAGCTGATAACGGAGGCCGTGCATGCGGAAGGGGGAAAGATCGCCATGCAAATCCTGCATGCGGGCCGCTATGGCTACCATCCCCTGGCCGTGGCCCCTTCTCGCCTCAAATCGCCCATCACCCCCTTTACCCCCTGGAAACTCAGCCGCCGTGGAGTCGAACGGACCCTGAGGGCCTTTGTGCGCTCGGCTGTGCTGGCCCGGGAGGCCGGCTACGATGGGGTAGAGGTGATGGGCTCCGAAGGGTACCTCATCAATCAGTTTATCGCGCGACGTACCAATAAGCGCAAGGACGAATGGGGCGGCTCTTTTGCCAATCGCATGCGTTTTCCGGTGGAAGTCGTACAGCGCATCCGGGAAGCCGTAGGGACGGATTTTATCCTCATCTACCGCTTGTCCATGTTGGATCTCGTAGAGGACGGCAGCAACTGGGAAGAGGTCGTCCAACTGGCCCGGGCCGTCGAAACGGGCGGGGCCAACCTGATCAATACCGGGATCGGCTGGCACGAAGCCCGCGTACCCACCATCGCAACCCGCGTGCCCCGCGGGGCATTCACCTGGGTGACCCACCGCCTGAAGGGAGAAGTCGGGTTGCCTCTTATTACGACCAATCGCATCAATACCCCGGAAGTGGCCGAGCGCATCCTGGCCGAAGGCCATGCCGACATGGTGTCTATGGCCCGCCCATTCCTTGCCGATCCTCATTTCGTGCGAAAAGCCCGCTGGCAGCAAGCCGACCTGATCAATACCTGCATCGGGTGCAACCAGGCTTGCCTCGACCATATTTTTAAGAACAAACGGGCCAGTTGCCTCGTCAATCCCAGGGCCTGCCACGAAACCGAGCTGGTTTTCCGGCCCGCCGAACAGCCCCGCAAGATCGCTGTCGTGGGTGCCGGACCGGCAGGTCTCGCTTTTGCGACCACTGCTGCGGAGCGGGGGCATCAGGTGGACCTCTACGAGGCCGACAGCCAGATCGGCGGCCAGTTTCTGATGGCCCGGCGAATACCGGGAAAAGAAGAGTTTGAAGAAACGCTGCGCTATTTCCGTCGCCAGCTGGATGTGCTGGGGGTAGCCGTCCACCTCAACACGCGGGTGGATGCTCAAAGCCTCATCGAAAAGGGGTACCGGGAAGTAGTCCTTGCCACCGGCGTAAGCCCGCGAAAGATTCAACTGCCCGGTATCGATCACCCTGCGGTCATGAGCTATGTCGACCTGCTCAAAAACGGCAGAACAGCAGGCCGGCACGTAGCCATCATCGGGGCCGGCGGCATTGGGTTCGATGTAGCCGAATACCTGACCCACAAAGAAGTGGCCGAGGAGCACGCCATCCCCGCCTTCCTGGCGGAATGGGGGGTGGACCGGGACTACCGGGAGCGGGGGGCGCTCAAACCTGCCGAACCGGCCACCACGGGCCGGTCGGTGTATTTGTTGCAGCGAAAGACGAGCAAACCGGGGGCAGGCCTGGGCAAGACCACGGGTTGGATCCACCGGGCCGCACTCAAGAAGCGCTCAGTTCAGATGCTGGCCGGAGTGGAGTACCTGCACATTGACGATCGCGGGCTCCACATCCGGCACGAGGATCAAGAGAAAGTCATCGCAGCCGATACCATTGTAGTGTGTGCGGGACAGGAACCCCTGCGCGATCTGGTCGCCCCGCTGGAGGCTGCCGGCCTGGCCGTTCACCTGATCGGCGGAGCTGATGAAGCCCGCGAACTGGATGCCAAGCGGGCCATCGATCAGGCTTCTCGCCTGGCGGCTGCTTTATGAAGGAGCGGTTGGAAACTCGGGCAGCAGGGCTGTGCCCTCAGGACGCTTGTGTTTCCAGCGTCTGTGCGACCAAAGCCAGTTGGGAGGGTCTTCCAGAAGAATGGCTTCCAATTTGCGGGCAAAGAGCCGGGTGACCGTCCCCTCCGGCAGTGTGCCGGCTTCTTCGGCCAGCTTGCTCACCGTCGTCCGGTAGTGCCCCCTCGCGCTCCGTTCCATATGGAAATAGTAAACGGGCAGATCCAGCCGGCGGGCTATTTTGTCCCCTCCCGGCAAAAAGGGCGTTTCCTGATGGAGGAACATGAGCCAGTGTGCCGCCCGGGTGTTGGATGGGGTTTGATCGGCGATCAGGCAGAAGAGCGTAGGGGTATTCCGGTATCGGACCATGGCGCGGCCCGCATCCTCCATGGCGACCAATTCCAGGCCGAAGCGGCCTCGAAGGCGGTTGAAATAGGCGTTCAGAAGCGGGTTTTTCATCGACTTGTAGACCCCCAGTACCCGAAAGTCGGGCATGTGCAGTTTTATGACCAGCGATATCCATTCCCAGTTGGCGTAATGGCTTCCCATCAATACGAGGGGTCTGCCGGAACCCAGCCCGGCTTTGAGCAAGTGCAGATTCACGATCTGCATGCGCTCCCGGAACTGGCGTTCGCTCATGGTGTGCCCCTTCAGGGTTTCCAGCAGAATATCGCAGAGGTTGCGGTAAAAATCAGCAGCGATCCGGCGGCGTTCCGGCTCTTCTTTGCCGGGAAAACTTAGGCGGAGGTTCTTTTCCACTACTCGCCCTCTGTAGCCGAAAACCCGGAACATCAGAAAGGCCAGCGCATCGGAAAGGGCGTACAGAAGCCCGAAGGGAACGAGCGCAAAGAACCCGATGATGAGCCGGGTACCCCACAGTGCCAGCCGATCCTTCAATTTGAAACTTTGCTAAATTTTTTCGTTCTTTGAAGCGAGGTGAAAAGTACAACTTTCTCTTCACTCCTTTTCCCTCACCTGTTTCTAAAGGACTTTCCGCGACATCCCAATTTCCGGTACTCGGATGCGCCTAGGGCGCATATGCGAATTCATCAGTCCCTCCGGGGAAGGATGAACATTACTAACAAATGATCCATGAACAGCTATGCAAAAGAGCAAAGTAGTACTGGCGGATGACCATCCCGTTTTTCTCGAGGGGCTAAAAACCGTCCTGGAGGGATCCCGCTTCCAGGTGGCGGGCATTACCAACAGCGGACCTCAATTGATTCACCTGGTCAAAGTGCACCAGCCCGATCTGGTGCTCTTGGAGCTCAGCCTTTGTGAAAAGGACGGCCTGGAAGTCATTCCCAGCCTGGCCAAACTCGAGATGGACCTGCACATTGTCGTGTTGAGTCGTTATCGCGACCCCAAGATGGTTCGCGCTGCCTTTAAGGCGGGCGCCGAGGGGTATCTGCTGAAAGATAAAGCACCTGAGGAGATCCTGGAAGCGCTGCGCTACGTAAAGGAAGGTCAACACTTCCTGGGCAAAGGCGTACAGGTGTCCGACAACGGAAAGGCGCAGGAAATGCAGCGCATTTCTTCCATAGGCCTTCGCTTCGAAGACCATTTCTCCAAAAAATACCGCCTGACCAAACGCGAAATGGAAATACTCAAGCTCATCTCCCAGGCCCTGAGCAACAAGGAGATCGCACAGGAACTCTTCATTAGCGATCAGACGGTGAGCGTGCATCGAAAAAACATCATGCGCAAACTGGGCGTGAGCAATACGGCCGGTCTGATAAAAACCGCCTACGAACATGCCTTGGTTTGATTGAATTTACCGGATAAAGGGTATTTTTTTTTGAGCCTTGCTGTATTAAGTTTGTAACAACGATCAGGACAGGATTTCCGCTGAATCCACACAGCCGAACCTCCATCCTGAATCTCTCGGATCGGGGCCCACGTCCCGGCCGAAACTAAATCTCCATGTAGCATATCCCTCTCCAAGGCACATTCGTGCCTCTTGTTCTGGGTTACGTAATCCCTTGATCCAGAGCAACTTCCCAACACCGAGTTTCTCAAATTCCGACTCCCGAATTCCGAAACTCCCAAGTTCCGAATTGCAACAAGACTGGTTTTTTTGCGTCTGTGCGCGTCCTGCGTGTGCAAACGGCCCTTCGAGCCCGTTGTGCACAGGTGACGACTGCCTGCGCCTACTTAATCATTTAAATAAATTGATTTAAATGGGCTGATACGCTACTGTTCCAATGAAAAGAAAATGTGTTTTTTGGGTGTGCCTGGCCAGGCAGCCCTGAGAAGGCTATGCCCGGAGCCTAAACCCGATGGGTATTAAGCCTGCTTACAATAGGCTGGTTTACCTGCTTTTACCTGTAGCCTCTGCGAGCTGAGGCCACGGGTTGTACACGCTCTGCACACTTGCGAACGCGCTGGTGAAGGGGGACTCTATGTATTTTAATTAATAAAAAAATTATACGATAAAATACCATGTTTTTGGTATTGTTTTGCGAAAAAAGGATGTGATACCTTTGCTGCGAACACGATCGAATTTATTTAAGGTTCGATCGAAAACGATGGGTAACGAAAAGGTTTATGCTTTTTCCGCGACCCAAACCCTTGCTGCCCTGGATGCGTCTTGCCAACAGGAAACCATCGAGGTAGCAAAACCCCTTAAAGCCGAATGAAAAGGTTCCCACCTTTTTCATTCCACCAAAATTCTCTTAGGGACAGCCCCAAGTGCTATCGGTCTGTACCCTGTAAATCCCTGGCAGGCAAGCTTTTGCCTGTCAGGGTCCCACCTTCCGATTTCACTGAGCACAACATTGGCTTTGTGGCACCGCTGTGTGCCTTCATATAGGGATATGTAACTGGAAAATGAATTTCGCATTCGTCCTGTGGGAAGGCTTTGTATTTACATTGTGGAATTATTTAACCTTAATTGTAAACCTCATGAAAACAACGGTTAACACTTTTCGAAAAAAGGGACGAATATACCTTGCCATGGCAGCGGTATTCGTCCTGATGGGCTGGATGCGAGGCATCGCCCAAAGCCCTTGCGGCACAATTATTGCGTTTGATGAGAACGCGACCCTGCCACTTTGTGCGAGTGAGCAGTCCGTTTATTTCGCTTTTCAGGTAACGGGATGCCCGGGCGGGTATGACCCCGGTTTGCTATCGGTGAACGATGATCAGGGGCAGCTCGGTTTTACCCAGGACTTTTTGCAGGAGGAGAACGGCCTGCTGTTCGTAGCTTACCGCATTGACGTGCCGGGGCCCGGTGTCTATGTGCTGGAGTTGCAGTACGGCGATGCCGACGAAGTGGAGGTGGTGCTGAACGTCATCCAGGCGCCCGACAACATCCCGCCTACCATCATTTATCCGGCCCAGGAAATCGCGCTGGATGTGGATCCCTGTGACGAGGGCGGGGTGGGGATCACCCTCTTTGAGGTGAGTGCCTACGACAATTGCGGAATGGACCTGGATCCCGTTATCGATGTCGTACCAGCCGGGGCGACGGTCACCCAGGCCGCCGGCGGCCTGGGCGGAGCAACCTACCTGTTTACCGGCCTTCCCGGCACCTATCAGATCCAAATCACCGCTACGGACGGCTCCGGCAATGTCCGGCAGGAAGACTTTCAGGTGACGGTAAGCCAGGAAGATGCTCCGGAGGACGTCCTGGGCTGCGATGGTGTCGTCGTGTCTTTGGACGAAAATTGTCAGTATGAGATCGATCCGGAGTTTATCCTGGACGGCAATTTCGGTTGCCTAACGCCAGACGACTTCGATGTGCTGGTCATAGACGGGGATCTCTCCAACGGAAATATCGTGGACGGGGTAGGCAGTTACCCGGTCTTGGTAACGCTTGCTGCCAATGGCGCCACTGCGGGGTTTAAGGGCTATTTCAACCCACTGCACTGGACGATCCTGGAACAGGCAGGAGGTAATGTGTCTTTTGCCGGGGATGGAAGCGGGCTGACCTTTACGGGACCCGATGCCGGCTCATGTCCACTGGGGGCGCAAGCAAGCGCAGCTATTGCCATTCCATCAACCGGTACGCTCCAGTTTGACTATGAGTATAGCGGCATGGATGACCAGGGGACCGGCCCCAGTGCCTTTTTCGCCGTAGTCGGCGCCAGCGGCAGTTTTCAATTTCTGGCCAATACGCTCGTCGATGTCCAGTCTTCGGGCAGTATTTCCGTTGACCTTCAGGCCGGAGAGGTGCTTCTTTGCGGCATTATAAGCTTCAGTTGCGGCGGTTCGTCCGGCACCGCGGCGATCAGCAATTTTGTGTTCACGCCGGCCAGCCTGGATGCAAATTTCACGGAATGCACGGGCAATGTGCTGGCTGAAGACGATTTGCCGCTCGATTTGGTCTGCCCGCCCGATACCGATGAGGCAACGGTTTCCACCGCCGTACAACAGCTGGACGGCGAACTGGAGCCTTCGGATGCCAGCCTGGAGTTGGCCGACTACGCCTGCTTTCTCGATCTGACCAACCCGGCCCCGGGCGAGCACTACTACGACCTCTACACGTTTTCGGTCTCGGCTCCGGCTGTGTATACCTTTGAACTGAACACCAGCTGGGGCGATGGCCTGGCAGCCCTGTACCAGGGCGATTTCAACCCGGCCAGCCCCTGCTCCAACATCATTGCCCAGTCGGACGATATTCTGGCCGGCAACGGGTTTACCGGCAGCCCGGATCCCGTTTTTCGCTTGGCCCTGCCCCTGGAGCCGGGCAGAACGTACACCCTGCTCACCTCCTCCTTCGATGCGGAAGTGACGGGCGACTACCAATGGACCGTCTTTTCTGACGAAATGATGGGGGTTATCGAGGGCGTGCCCATGGCGATGACCGACCTCACTTTCGATCTGTTCTGTACCGACCTCACCATGGTGTTCAACAATCCCTCCAGCCTGGATTACACGGGAGCCCCCCAGGTGTCGGACAACTGCGATGCCGTGTCGGTTTCGTTCGAAGATGAGTGGATCGCCGGTGAAGATTGCGAAGCGGATATCATTCGCCGTACCTTTACCAGCACCGATCTGTCGGGCAATACGACTACCTGCGTGCAGGAGATCACCTTCCGGCGCCCCAGTTTCGACGACGTATTGCTGCCGCCCTACACCTCTTATGTAGAATGCGACGAATCCTACCCTCAGGATGAGAACGGCAATGTTCATCCGTCCTTGTCCGGCTATCCTTTTCTGCAAACTGCCTTTGGTATTTACGATCTGGACGATGTGGTATGCACACTGGGAGGAGAGTATTTCGACTTTCCCCGGGTGGACGTGTGCGAAGGCAGTTTTCAGTATTTGCGGCAATGGACCCTCTTTGACCTCTGCAATCCCGGGAGCAATTTCACCTACAACCAGACCATCCTGGTGGGAGACTTTACGGCTCCGGAAATAAGCTGCCCGGATGAGGATCTGTTTGGGACCGGCCCCTTCAATTGCACGGCTACCCTGGATGTACCTCTGCCGGTGGTTTCGGACAATTGCTCCGACTGGGCGGTCACTACCGAAATTGTGACCGATACCGTGGTGGAGGTATTCAATGAATTCGACCAGCTGATTGGCCTGGATACGCAGGACCTTGTGCTGGCCGTGCTCTTGCCGGGGCAACCCAGAATCGCAAGTGGCATACCGGTGGGCGATCACCGCTTCCGGTACACCGTTACGGACGATTGCGAGAACACCGCCGTGGCGGAGTGTCCTTTCAGTGTGATCGATCTCATCGAGCCGGTCGCCGTTTGCGACGACGACCTCACGGTTTCCCTCAACGGTCAGGGCCTGGGCCGCTTATTTGCCGAAGACGTAGATGAAGGCAGCTGGGACAATTGCGAACTGGCCGGATTTGACCTGCGGCGGGAGATCGCCCCGGGCGTGTTTTCCGAATGGGCGCCGTTCGTAGATTTCGACTGTGCTGACGTGGATTCCATGATCGCCATTGAGTTGCGCGTAACCGACATCTACGGCAACTTCAACACCTGCCCGACCATGGTTTTGGTCCGCGACCTCTTGCAGCCTTTCTGTTTTGCCCCGGACAATGTTTCGGTGGCCTGCGATGAATTGCCTTTTGATTTCGATCAATTGGACAGCGCACAGTTGGCCGACCTGTACGGCACGGCGATGGCGACCGACAATTGCGGGGCCTCTGTCGAGGAGCTCAGTCCGCAGCTCACGGTAGACCCCACCTGTGGCGACGGCCTGCTGATCCGGACCTTCCGGGCGACCGACCTCTTCGGCAACGTCAGTTCCAATATTTGCCGCCAAGTGATCGAGGTGGAGCGCGCCAGCAATTACGCGATCAAGTTTCCGAAGGACGCCGAGGCCAATTGTATGCAGCCGGCACCCGATACGATTGAGATCGTTGAGATCGGTTGCGATCTGCTTGCCGTCTTCGTTGAAGATGCTCCTTTTTCGGCATCACAGGACGAATGCTACAAGGTGCTGCGCACCTATCGGGTACTGAACTGGTGCGAATGGGATGGCATTTCGGATCCCATCGTCGTTTCGCGGGACGAAGACTGCGACGGCCAGCCGGGCGATAAGGATATATGGGTGCTGGTACGCGATGGCGATACCTATTACGACCGGGATGAGGACGAGACCAATGCCGAGCCCGCAGCAAACTCGAAAGGATTGAGCTGCGACGGCCGAAGCAATCCGAAAGGCTACTGGCTTGACGATGTGCTGGATCCGGCTATCCGCTCGGTAGGGTATTGGCAATACACCCAGGTGATCAAGGTTTTCGACGATACGCCGCCGGCCATTACCTTCAGCCCGCAGGATTCCTTTTGTACCGTAAGCAATCAGACCTGTGAAGGCCCGGTGGATTTCGACTTCACCCTGGATGAGGCCTGCACGCAGGAGGATGTGACCGTTGAGGTCGAACTCGATGCCGGCCGGGACGGCCTCATTGACGCCGGGCTCTTTCAAGCTTTTGGCGGTACCGTCACCGGTAGCTATCCCAACTTCACCATCGAGGGCTCGTTCCCCGTCGGCAAGCATGCCTTCGTCCTTCGGGTAGAGGATGCTTGCGGGAATCTTGCCCAACGCACCTTGCCTTTTGAGGTGGTCGACTGTGTGGCGCCGGCACCCACCTGCATTTTCGGGCTGGCTGCCGAACTCAGCCCGCTGCCCCCGGGCACCGATGCCGACGGCGACGGCGATGTGGATGCCGGTGCCCTGACCCTGCTGGCCGAGCAGTTTTTGGTCGCCACCAGCATGGATTGCACCGAGCCGGTATCTGTTTCGATCAATCGGGTAGGGGAGACGCCGGTCCAGGATCAGGACCGACTCATCATCACCTGCGATGAAGAGGGCAGCCTGGCTATTGAGATCCACGCCTGGGATGCTGCCGGGAACAGCGACTTCTGCGAGACCTTCGTCATGATCGAAGACAATATGGATATCTGTGAGACCGGCAACCTGGTCGCCAATGTGGCCGGTACCCTGCACACCCCATACATGGAAGGCCTGGAAGGCGCGGAGGTTCTTTTGAGCGGAAACGACTTGAAGACCACCCTTTCCGGGCTCGACGGAGGCTATCTCTTCGAGATGGTGCCCGTGGGAAGTGACTGCACCATCACGCCCATGCACGACGGCGACGATCTGAATGGCGTATCCACCTTCGATCTGGTCATGATCAGCAAGCACATTTTGAGCGTAGAACCCCTGTATAACCCCTATCAGCTTATTGCTGCTGATGTAAACAACTCCAAAACCATTACTACGCTCGATCTGGTGCAGCTGCGCCGTCTCATTCTCAATGTAGATCAGGAGCTGGTCTTTAATACCAGCTGGCGCTTTGTAGATGCCGCCTACGAATTTCCGGACCCCTCCAACCCCTGGCTGGAACCCATTCCGGAGGTCATCAACCTCAATGATCTGGCAGACGACGAGCTGAACAACGATTTCATCGCGGTCAAGATCGGCGATGTCAGTGGCAACGCCATGCCCAACAGCCAGGCCCTTCAGGGCCGGAGCTATGTGGGCAGTCTCGTGCTGAAGGCGGAAGACCAGTCGCTGGAAGCCGGGCAACGCTGCGAAGTGCCGATCCGGGCGGAAGACCTCCAGGCCATCGATGGCTATCAGTTTTCCCTTTCCTTCGATCCGGAAAGCCTCCGGCTGGTCGATGTTCGGCACGGCATTACGACTGACGAACACTTCGGCTTTGCCTTGTTGAACGAGGGCGCCCTGACCACCAGTTGGAATCCGGAAGGCGACTTCCGGCCTGAACCGGAGGAGGTGCTGTTTACCCTGGTGCTGGAAGCCCGCCGTTCCGGCTCGCTGAAGGACCTTCTTCGAATCGGAACCCGCTACACCCCGGCCGAGGCCTACACAGCTCAAGGCGAGCTGCTGGATGTGGCTTTGCAGTTCGGGGGGGAACAGGCCCTTTCCGACAGCTATGCCTTGTACCAGAACCAGCCCAACCCCTGGCGCGGACAGACCCAAATCGGGTTTTACCTGCCCGTAGCCAGCGAGGTGTTGCTGAGCGTACGAGACGCTTCCGGGCGTATGCTCAAGCTTGTTCGAGGCGAATTTGGCGCCGGCACCCACCAGGTTCGGATCGAAGCGGATCAACTGCCCTCAGGGGTGCTTTACTACACCCTGGAAACCCCGCATTTCACCGACACCAAGAAAATGATCGTGCTTAAGAAATAGGGATTATGTGGAGATTTTTTCCGTGCGAGGGCCCTTCCATCGGGAAGGTGCTCTCGCACTTTTTTTGGGGGCAGATCCCCCTTTCTTCCGGAAAGATCAAGTGACCAACCCTTGCTGTTTTAGTATCGAACACCTTATTATAATGTTTCAAGTATGAAATGACCTGGAAGTTATTTCATACTTGAAGCGGTATTCACGGTTTTCAGGATAAAATAGGTCTTGGTAGAAA
>CAZQSF010000034.1:0-36718 GCA_964595955.1 uncultured Saprospiraceae bacterium | reverse complement strand
AAATAGGTCTTGGTAAAAAGGTCATTTTATCCTGAAAATCATATTATTTTTTATCCAAACGAACCGGCATTCAAGCGAATTGCCCCGGGGCGGTAATTCCGAAGCATGGGACAGCCACATCAAAAGGGGAAACGCGGCGAAGAACTGGCCCGAACCTACTTGCAGGAGCAGGGGTATGAGCTGCTGGCCACCAACTGGCATTATAGCCGGGCTGAAGTGGATATCATTGCAACAGACGGCGAGCAATTGATCTTCGTAGAGGTGAAGACGAGAACCTCAGCCGCCTTTGGCGCACCGGAAGAGTTCGTGTCGCCCGACCAACAGCAGTTACTGGCTCAGGCAGCCATGGCCTATTGCGAAGACCAGCAATTCGAAGGCGAAATCCGTTTTGATGTCATAGCCATTCTCTGGCCTTCGGAAGGTGAACCCAGCCTCCGGCATTTGCCGGATGCTTTTTTTCCAGGCTTGTAGACCGGCGTTCCTTCCCAGCTCTCAGTTCAGGATTCGGCGCCAGAAGATCAGGAGCTCCTGATCGCTGGCCGGCAGCAGCTGTTCCAGTTGCTGCAGGTAGACGTCGCGCGTTTGCTCGTATTTGGTTTCAGCCAGGCTCCGCCAGGCAGCCTCCTGTGGGGATAGACGCAGCGTGCGGATGAGCCGGTCGGCATCCCGAAGGCTGGAGGTCCAGGTTTTCAAGGCAGCCAACTGGGACTGCAGGAGATAGAGCTGAATATCTCCCCGGCTGTCGACCTCGCTGCGCACGTCGTCCAAATGGTTGATGGCCGAGGTGATGCACTGCGGGCTGGTGCCGTCCACATCGGCAAAGTAAAAGGTGAGAAATTCGGTGTACAGTTGCCGGCCGGCAGCCGTGTCGGGCACCTCGGATTTAAGCAGCCAGTCGTCGATCCGGCGGCTGAGGTCGTTGCGGGCCGCATTGGCTTCATCTATGCTGATGAGCCCGTCCAGGGCCGACATGAGGGCCTCGTCTCGCGGAAAGGATATATCCATTCCCTCGAAGCCGGTCTTTGCCAGAAAGGCCGACGTACGGGCTTTGTCATAAGCCCGCAGTTTCCATTCGCACAGGGCTTTCAGGGTGTAGGTGTTGGCCAACACTCCGTCTTGTTCCAGTTTGTCCTTCTTTTCAAGAGCTTCGTTGAGCTCCTGGTAAGCCAGGTTGTAGTAAAACTCCGGGCTCAGAGTGATCAGGGGATCTGCCTCCGGACCAAGCGTACCCAGGATTTCCGTGCGGCGCGTATCCAATAGCCCAAGCTTCAGCCGGTTGTCCAGCGTGGCGCCTTCATTGAAATATTGTTGGGCGCGGTCCAGGTGGTTGAGTTGGCTGCAGCCGGCCAGTAGAACGAATGCCAGAAAGAGAAGGGCTTGTCGTATCATGCCATGTCTTGTTCAAGATAGCGCAAAAAATCGTCCAGGTTGAAGGTTTGGGCGGGGCCGAACTCGGAAAGGGCTGCCCAGAAGGAGGCAATCAGGGCGTCTAGGGCTTCGGTAGTCATTTCCAGCTCGTGGAGTTCCTCCAGGAAGAGGTTGCACAAACCGGCGAGTTGCTCGGGCTGGTAAAGCCCCCATTGGAGGTTGGCAGGCCACTTCGGATCGTAGAGGAGTTGAATGAGCTTGCCCAATGCGTAGGCCAAAACCGGTGAACTGCCGGCCGGCTCGCCATCCAGGGGCTGCAGGAGTCGCATGTCTGCCAGGGCGTGATCAATACTCAGCTGAACGAGGCCGATCACCAACTCGTTGGTAATGGGTTTGCTGGGAGGAATGTTTTGGAGGGCATCCAGCACGGCAGTGATCAGCCGTTGGAGCAAGGCGTTGCCGTCGAGCCATTGGGGATTGGCACCTACCTGAGCGAGCAGGATGTCGAGGAGTTCGAGTACCTGGCTGCGCGACAGGATGACAAAGCCGCCGACCACCTCGGCGCTGGCAAGTACCTGCAGCGCCTGGCTCACGGCTTCCGCAAAGGGGTTGCCCGAACCCTCCGGAGCCGGGTGCAGCACCAGGTCAATGTGCTGGGCCGAGTGGTCGAGAATGAGGCGGATGATTTCACTCAGCAGGTCGGGCGAATCGATGCCGGCCTGTAACAGCCCGTCTGCGATTCCGCCGAGCATTTGGTGTACGAAGGGCTCGCCCGATACCAGCTCCGGATGCTCGGCCAGCACTTCCAGGGCGGCTTCGCTGGCCAGCCGGATGTGCTCGGTGCGAAGGCCCTGATGCCATTCGAAGGGCGAAAAGGCCTGAAGGAGTAAACGGGTCAGTTCGACCCCGCTTCGGTTGGGTTGCTGGCGCAATACTACCGAGAGCACATAATCGAGCAGTTCGAGGAACTGGGCCTGCCGGTCCGGAGCGCTGATCTCTTTTTTCCGGAAGGTGAAGGCAAAGACGAGCCGCAGGGCTTCCTGCAGGATGGTGCGCTCTTCTTCGTCCTCGCCCCACTGCAGGCGAATCAGCAGGCCGTCGCTTGCGGCGACGGCCAGGAGGGCATTTTCCAGTATGGTTTGCACGGCATCCAGGCTCAGCCGCTGCTCGGGGGGGATCTCCTCCAGTGCGTGGAATACAGCTTGCAAGGCCTCCTCGAGTATGGGCTTTCCATCCAGCTCGTGCAAAATCCATTCGGGCTGGGCGACCACCTCTTCCAGCAGCAGTTCGGCCAAGGCGAGCAATTGACTTGGGGGAAAGTGGGGCTTCCATCCCCCGGATGCCGGCGGTTCGGCCAGCGTGCGCAGGCTGAAAGCAACCGCAGTGACGAGGAGGTGCTCGGGCTGGTCATCCGCTTTCCAGAGGCGATCCAGGTTTTCGGCTGTGAGCTGAAGGACCAGCTGGGCCAGCTCGGGCAGGATGCCGGCTTGCTGGATCCCGGATTCGGCGACGGCCTGACTAAGCCCGACAATGATCTCTTTCAGTCCGGCACGACTGGTGAGCAGCTGGGGGTTTTGGGCCACCACCTCGAGGGCCCTTCGCACCAGGAGGTCGAGGCTTTCCACCGTGATGAGTGCTTTGAGGTCGATGCGGGTGCTCTCTTCGTCAAAGAGCACGTCCATCAGGGCCAGCCCGGTAGCTTCGATCAGAGCCGAGGCTTCCTCAGAGGTGTTGAAGACCTTCCCCGGGGAGGAAAAAGCGTAATGACCGGCATTGAAAAACAAGGCGCGAACCAGCGATTCGCCCCAGTAAAGCAGGGCTTCCTTTTCGTTCAGCGAATCGGCTTGCTGCATGCGTTTCAGAAGCTCGTCGGCCACGCCTTTCCCGCTGGCTTCCACAAACAGCTGGAGCTTTTCGTCCTTGCTGATCTCTGCGCTGAACCGCACGGCAGACTCTGCAGCTGCGATGAAGAGCCTGGGCAGGACCTCATTGGCCAGGCTGAGGGTCAATTCATCGGCTTCCGCGATTTCCACCTGGTCCAGCGCATCCAGGAAGTGATGGATGAGCTTGCCTTGGGTAGAGTCCAGGTTGAGCGCTCCGGGAACCTGGGTGAAGTAGTCGATCCCGATCTCCACCAGGGTGCCGGCGACCAGTTGAAGCGGCGAATGCTGCGGCGACTGCCCGCGGGTCCATTGTCGAACCCGGAGGAGCGACAACACATCGTCCAGGGAAATGGAGGCCTCGGGCACCGGTTTGTTGCTCTGGTCGGCCCAGCGCATGCGGTCGAGCGTGACGAAATACTCCACGTACCGCTCTTCTTCTTCCGGGCTGAGGGCGCGCTCCTTATTGATCTTGTGCAATTGATCGAGTTCTTCGATTTCCAGCAGGGCAAATGCGCCCTCATCCTCGAAGAATCGTTGAGCGTTGAGCGAGTCGGGTTCGCCCTTGAAATCGGGCAGGGGCAGAACGATGCTCCGGGCCCGGAGGCTGTTGGCATAGGCTTTCTGGATATTTCGCCCCAGCTTGATGGCGGAATGGATGGCGAAAACGATGGCTTCGGCTGTGGAAATGACCGGCATATTGGGTGTAGTTAGGTGCACTCGGCTCGTAGCGCGAGGTTTTCATCATTGAATTCGGAAGATATCAAGATTTGTGATATTCCTGTCGGGTAATGGCCAGAAGCATGGCGTCGAAGAAGTCGCCGCTGGGCTTGCGAAGCGCTGCGCGCAGGTCGCCTTCGCGATGGAAGCCGCAGCGCCGGGCCAGGCGCTGGGCGGCATAGTTGTCTGCATAGGTCAGTATTTCCAGGCGCTCCAGCTGCAACTGCTGAAAAGCAAAGGGCAGGAGGTACTGGACCACCTCCGTCATCAGCCCCCGGCCGGTATAGGCCCGATCCAGAAAGCCGTTCAGGCGGGCGCTCAGCCGTTCGGGCTGGTAGTTGCCAAAACGGAGAAAACCGATGGGTTTGACCTGGCCGGTATCCCAAATGATGAATGAAAAGGCCTTTTGGCACAGCCAGTCGGCCAACTGGCGGCGGGCAAAGAGCTCCGCTTCCTCGGGGGAATGGATCTGTTCGAAAAGGTCCGGCAGATGGTCGTCAATATAAGATTGGTTGTCCTGAAGGAGCTCCCAGAAAGGGCTGCCTTCCTGCTCCCGAAATCGCCGGACCACGGTATGGGGCGTTACGATGGCGGTGTCAATATGAAATAGATAGGTATGCATCGGACATTAAAAGTACACAGCTTTGCGCCAAAAGCTGGGAAGCCGCATCCTTTTTTACCGATCTCCGATTTCCATGTATTTTGCGCGCCAGAAAGCCTTATGAAACAACCGCTTTTTTCGAGGATTGTGCTGATCCGGGTCCGGCAGGTCGGCGCCATTACCGTTTCCTGGATGTTGTTGGCAGCCCTGGACGTGACCAACAGCTTCGCTTTGTGGGCCCAGGACGTGCAACCGGCCCTCTGGGGGCGAGCGATCGGTCTGTCTGTCCTGGGGGCTGCTGTTGCGGGCCTGATTTCCGGCAGCCTGTTGGTTTTCTTTTTGCGCGAGCGGCTTCGTCAACTCCCCTTCGGATTGACCATTCTGCTCAATAGCGGCATCGTGAGCATTCTCAATTTGGGGCTCACCCTGGTCCTTTTCCGGGCCTTTTCCGGGGCTTTTTCTCTGAACGGTCCGCTGCCGCCCCCTCTGGAAGAAGGCTGGCAGGCCCACAGTTGGGGCATGCTGCTTCGGAATTACCTCTTCTGGCTGTTGTTGGCGGTGCTCACCATTTTTGCACTGCACGTCAATGAAAAATATGGCCCCGGAGTGTTGCGCGAACTCATGCTGGGAAAATACCACCACCCCCGCCAGGAAGAACGCATTTTTATGTTCCTGGATGTGAAGGGCTCTACCCTCATGGCCGAGCAACTGGGACACCTTCGCTTTCACACCCTGCTGAACATGTACTACCGGGATATTACCGTGCCCATCATCAACAGTGAAGGGGAAATCTATCAGTACGTGGGCGATATGATCGTGGTGAGCTGGTCGATGAAGAAAGGGCTCCATCAGGCCAACTGCGTGCGCTGTTTCTACCGGGTTATGGAGACGATCCAACGCAATGCCAACCGGTACCGGGAGCTGTACGGTTTGGTTCCTGAGTTCAAAGCCGGGCTGCATTGCGGCGAGGTCACGGTAGGTGAGATCGGGGTGATCAAAAAGGATATTGTCTATTCGGGCGATGTGCTCAACACCACGGCCCGGATACAGGATATATGCAACAAGTTTCGCGTCAAGATCCTTCTGTCCAAATACCTGCTGGACAAGTTGAGCCTGCCGCCCCACGACTTCCTGCCGAAGCGCATGGGGGTCATCGAGCTGAAGGGAAAGCGCCAGAAGGTAGAGCTGTACACCTTTCAGGAAAGCATGGACGTCGAACAACTGCCCCCGGTCCTGGCCCACGAGTCGTAATGCCTGGCGCGGAGCTGCCGGGGGGTCGTCGCCTTCGCCTAAAATAGCAGAGGCGGCCCTGTGGAATTAACACGAGAATTTACTCTTTGTAAATAGAGCGCCCACGCGCTTAGTGCCTAAAAGGGAAAGGTCCCGTTTCCCGCTCGCCGGAAGCGGTCCCGAAGTCGTGCTTTTCCCTTGGGGGCGTTTTCCCGCCAATGTTTCATCCAGGTCTGGTCCGAGAGTGCAGTGAAGCGGAGTGTCCGATCCAGGGGATCTTTTAATCCTTTGCAAACGGTCGTATGCGCTGGCCTGAAATGCCCATTGTCAAACTGGTTCTGCCCGTTGCGGCGGGTATAGTACTGGAGTCGTTGCTCGCCCTACCCACAGGTGGATTGACAGCGGCTTGTGTTTTGAGTTTGGCCGTGCTGGTGGGCTTGCATTTCCGGCTTCGCCAGTGGCATCATCGCAACCTCTACGGGATCGCCCTTTGGATCTCCGGGTTCCTCTTGGGCATGTGCTTGCCGTGCCTTCAGCAGAAGGGCGATCTGCAAACAGGCGAAAATGCCGAGGCTTTTGTGGCCGAGATCCTGCAGCAATTTCCCACCCGCTCGGCCTGGAAACGCATGCGGGTACGGGTATCGTACAACTTGCATCCCGGCGGATATTGGACGCGCAGCCGGGGGCGGCTGGAGCTCTTTATCCAGGACGATACCCTGGCCCGGCAGCTCCGGCCCGGGGATCAGCTCCTTTTCACCTCGGGCATTCGTCCCATATCCTCCACCGGCAACCCGGAGGCTTTCGACTACGCGGCCTATCTGGCGCGCCGGCAGATCTATCACCAGGCCTTTCTGCGATCCGGTACCTGGCATCCGTTACCCGCTCAGGCCGGCCTTCCGTGGAGGCGAAATCTGGATGCCTTGCGCGCCCGGGCGCTGGAGCGTCTTCGCCAGGCTCTTCCGGATTCAACCTCCTATGGGTTGGCCGCGGCCTTACTATTGGGCAGCAAGGGGCAGCTCCCCCGGGAGCTGAAGGAGCAGTATGCGGAGGTGGGCGTGGCCCACGTACTTGCCGTATCCGGCCTTCATGTGGGCATTCTCGCCTTCGGGCTGCTTTTTTCACTGCAACACCTTCCGCTACCTCGCCGCCTGAAAAGGCCGCTGGCGCTTTACGCCAGCTTGGCCACCCTGGCCGTCTATGCCCTGATTACCGGTTTGCCGGCTTCCGTTCAGCGCGCTGTGCTCATGTACGGCATAGTCCTCATCGGCAAATTCACGGCCCTGAAAGGCAACAGCTTCAATTCGCTGGGCGTGGCTGCCCTGCTCATGCTTTCGCTGGATTCGGCCTTGCTTTTCGACCTGGGCTTTCAGTATTCCTTCCTGGCTTTATTCGGTATACTTTTTTTCCAGCCGTTGCTGGCCGGGGCCGTTCTCATCTCGCAGCCCTGGCTCAAGAAACTGTGGGATCTCACGGTATTGGGGGTGGCGGCCAACCTCACCACCTTTCCCCTCACCTTGTACTATTTTCACGACTTTCCGGTTTATTTCTGGCTTTCCAGCCTGTTTGTCACCTTTCTGGTCACTCTGGTGCTCTACGTCGGTTTTCTCTTTTTACTGCTGGGCAGCCTGCCCGTATTGGGTTGGGTGCTGGGCCGGTCGCTGGACCTGCTGCTTCAACTCAGCAATTCGCTGGTTTTCGGCCTCACCCAACTGCCGGGGCATACCCTTTCCGGGATTTGGCTGGACGAGATCGATCTGCTGCTTCTCTACAGCAGCATAGCCCTTTTGGTGTGGACCCTTGGCAAGGGCCGAAAAACAGGCCTGTACCTCATTCTGGGATGCTTGCTGCTGGTAACGATCAAGGGGATTTTCCGGGCTGTCCGTGCCGGCCAGCAAAGGGAACTTGTGGTGTACCAACTGGAGCCCGGCAAAACGGCGCTGGACCTCATGGAAGGGAGGCGGGTATACGGCTTTTCACTGGGCGCCCCCAGCCGGCAGGACCTGGCCTATGCACGGGACAATTACCGGATTCGACGGCGCATTCGGGAAGGCCGGGAATTCGGCCGGCCCGACAGCCTGCTCCAGCTCGGGCAACTCGTCGCTCATCAAAACGGGATGCAGTTTTGCGGCTGGAGAATCCTTCTGCTCGACCAGCTGAAGGGAAATCCGCCTCCTGAACCCTGGCCCGTCGACATCTTGATCTGGCGAGGGCGCCATCCGCCGGAGGCCGATCAATTGCGGCAATGGATTCGCCCCCGCTGGATTGTGCTGGATGGTTCCTTACCCCGATGGACGGCAGAACAATGCCGGCAGCAGTGGGCCGGTTGCGAATGGAAGATCCACAGCATCCGGCACGACGGCGCTTTTCTTTTATCCTTAAAAAATCGATAAACGCATGAAAGAAGGTTTGACTTGTACGGCTTATGAACGAAGGGGTTTCGTGCTACTCATCGGGCTCATTCTACTGGGCAATGTAGCCGGCCGGTGGATGCCGGTGGTCCTTGGAGAAAAGGTGGCCCCGGCCGACATAGACCAGTGGAATGCGCTCATAGCCCAGCTGGAGCAATCCGACAGCACGGCGGAAACGGCCCGGCTTTTTCCATTCGATCCCAACACGGCGACCCAGCGTGAACTGGAGACCCTCGGGTTGCCCGAATGGATTGCTGCCCGCGTGGTCAAATACCGGGAAGCCGGCGGAAGGTTTCGCACGAAGGCAGACCTTCAGCGGATCTATGGCTTCTCGGAGGCCGATTACCAGCGACTGGAGGCTTATATCCAGTTGCCCGGAACGCCCGCCCGGCCCCGGATGGAGCCCAGGGAAACGATAGAGAGCCCGGAGGTGCGGCTGAAGCCTCGCTATTTCGATCCCAATGCCGTTCGCCAAGATGAATTGGTGTCCATGGGTCTGCCCGAAAGGGTAGCTCAGACCTGGGTGAACTACCGCCAGGCCGGGGGGCGCTTTTTCCGGCCCGATGACCTGGACAAGCTCTACGGCCTGAAACCCGAATGGGCGGCAGCCCTCAAGCCTTATGTCCGGTTGAAAACCTCGGATCCGCCCAGGGCCTCCGTTGCCGAAAACCCCATGCAGGTCGACATTAATACGGCTTCTCCTGAGGAGTGGCGCCGGCTGCGCGGCATCGGCAAAGTGTACTCCGAGCGGATCGTGCGATTTCGCGAAGCGCTTGGCGGTTTTTCGCACATCGGCCAGGTAGCCCATACCTATGGGCTGCCCGACAGCACCTTTCAAGCCATTCGAACACACCTGATCCTGAAAAAAGGCGTGTATCGAAAATTGCCCCTGAATTCGGCTTCCGTGGAAGACTTTGCCGCCCATCCCTACCTGAGCAAGCGCCAGGCTGCTGCCATTGCTGCCTACCGACAGCACCACGGACCCTTTCAACGGGTGGATGAGGTGAATAAGACCATGGTCCTGTCGCAGGATGAGTTCGAAAAACTCCAGCCGTATCTCAGCCTGAAGTAAGAGTAGCCGCCACGACAGGAAGTGTCCTCAGCCCCCGGCGACAGAACTCTGTCTGCCGGATTCCGTTCTATGTCAAAATACAACTTCATGGATATCCGCCTACTTCTCCTTGCCGTATTCGCTTTCTTCTGGGCGTGCAGCTCCGGGGATTCCGGGCCGGGCAAAAACCATCCGGCTCGCACTGTTTCGTCCTCGGCTACCGATGCCCCCAGGCTGGATGACTACTGGTATCAGGGTGAGGCAGAGATCAGCCGATATGAACTTGAACAAAACCGCTACGACGCTCTCCACCCCGGCGAAGTGCTTCTGATCTTCGTCACCGAAGATTTCCGCACGGACAAGCAGGTCAAAGACGAAGGCTCCAATGCGAAAGCTTCCGTATCGGTCTTGAAAAATATTCGCCATCGCACCTTTACGACCGGCCTTTACGAATACCACCTCATGAGCACGGTTTTTACGCCGGTAGAAGGGCAGGAAACCAAAACGATGAAAGTCAGCGCATCTACTCTGGACTGGTGCGGACAAACCTACATGCAGCTCAACCTGAATGAAAGCGAATACGAGGTCCATCAATTTTCGTACTTCGAACAGGAGGGCGATCGCGATTACGAGTTGCCGGCGGTCGTGCTGGAGGACGAATTGTGGAATCGCATACGGATCGATCCGGAAAGGCTGCCCACGGGAACATTCCAGGTGTTGCCGGCTGCTACCTTTTCCAGGCTCAAGCACGTACCCTTCCGTCCGGTGAAAGCAGAAGGCACCCTCGAAACCTATACCGGCGACCAATTTACCGGAGAGGAGCTGCGCGTTTATAAGCTTCGGATGCCGGCAGTCCAGCGTCAGTTGGAGATCGTTTTTGAAGGGAAGAAACCCCATCGAATCGAGGGTTGGACGGATCGCTTCCCATCTGCCTTCGACGGCAAAGCTCGCAGGACGGTAGCCCGGCGGACGCATACGGTAAAAAATGCCTACTGGGAGAAAAATGCCCCCGCGGACCGCCAGATGCGTGCTCAACTGGGGCGCCCCCTGTCAAAGTGAAAAGGTCTGTTCCCGCTTTTGTTTAAGCCTGAAAACCGCCTGTTCAATTGGACCAAAATAGATTTGGCCCCCTTTTGCAGTTCATGCCGAATTGGTTATTTTGCTTGCCGACATTAACCCACCACCACCAAACCGATGGTTGAATTCAAAGGCTTTTTCAAATCGGCCTTTACTGTTGATAATGTGATTTTCGGATTTGATGAAGGCGACCTCAAGGTATTGCTGATCAAGCGGGGCGAAGAACCTTTCGAAGGAAAATGGGCATTGCCCGGCTATTTCGTTTACCCCGATGAGGATCTGGATGAAGCAGCGGTACGAGTCCTTCATCAGCTCACGGGCATTCGCAACGTATTTCTGGAGCAGGTGAAAACCTTCGGGGCAGTAGACAGGCACCCTTTCGGCCGGGTCATTACCGTAGCGTACTTTTCACTTATCAAGATCAGCGATTTCACATTACAGCCCGCTTCCATAGCCCTCAAAGCCAAATGGCACTCCGTGGCCAAAGCCGGCAATCTCGCCTTCGACCACGACGACATCCTGGAAGCCTGCTTTCAACGCTTAAAGTGGCTGGTGCGAACCCGGCCGGTAGGGTTTGAACTGCTGCCCCCCAAGTTTACGCTCACCGAGCTTCAACACCTTTACGAAGCCATACTGGAAACCGATCTGGACAAACGCAACTTTCGCAAGAAGATCCTCTCCATGGACTTGCTGATCGACCTGGAAGAAACGCAGGAGGGGGTAGCGCATCGACCGGCCCGCTTGTATCAGTTTGATCAGGAGAAATACGAGACCTTTACGGCTGAGGGTTTTTCTTTTGAACTGAAAGAAAGCCGCAAAAAAGAAAAATGGGCATCCTCAGGCAGCAGATCGCTGCTCAACACCTAGGCCGGAAAATGCCTGCTGTGTCCAACCCTTCAGGCTGACGATTTGCAAGGTTTTGAGAACCCAAAAAATACAGAACGTCGGCTTCCCTGATCTGTATCTGTTGCCTGCTCCCGATCAGCACCTCCGCACCTGCAGACCTGGTGGCAGGAATACGCGGGAGAAAACGGTCTCCGCTGTTTAATCGATACCACAAATAGGGGCCTCGGGTACGTATTGCGACGTTCTCATCACCCCTCTCGATTGTTCAGAGAAGATTCAGACTAGATGCGCATGCCTTCGCTGGTGAGTATGGAAAGCGTGAGTTCTCCTGCAGTTGCTTCCTGCCGGTATTGGCTCACCAGATCTCTGAGCAAGGCCAGGTTCGATTCGGCATCAAGGCCCAGCAGAAAGTATTCCCGCGGCGCAGAAGGTGAAGGCGGAAGGGGGTCGAGAAGAACGGGCTTGCCGTCAACAACTTCAAAATAGCCGTAATGTCCTGCTTCGGCTTCCCGTTCCGGAAACTCGGCCCGGAGGGTCGCCAACAAGGCCTGAGCCGAATCTCTGCCTGCTTCCGTTTCCCATTGAACGAATCCCCAAAAAGACTGAGGAGGCACCTGTAGCACTTCTTCTCGGAGCAGGCCGACCTCGCCGGCCTCTTCCATACTGAGAAGGTAGCGGTCTGTCAATACATACAAGCTCCCGACGGAGGGGGAGACCCCCTTCAGGTCGACGGTCAGGTTGTACAATCCGGGGGTTAACCCCTGAACGATCACACTGCCTTCGGCTGGGGCTGACCCCGGCAGGCAGTCGGGTGGGGCCAGGATCTCGTTCACCTGCAGGTTCAGGGTGTTGCCCTTGCGTTCGAAGTCGATGTCGATGCCGTAGTTCAGGCAATCGGCCAGTTCGAAAGTGGTCAGGCGAAACCGCACCGCGTCGGGAGTGCCGAGTACTTCCTCCAGGGAAAGCTGGACCTCCTGCTCGAGGTTGGCCACAATGATGGGATCGTTGGGATCCTCCTGGCAAGCAAAAGACAGGAGCATAATCCAAAGAACGGTTAGGAAGGCTTGAAGTCTTTTCATGATCAGCTCCTTTTGATTCGCGGTAGGGAATGTCTCAAGTGCAAACATTAAAACGTTTTTTCGTTTGCTTTGCTGCCTCGAAAAGCAACTAAACGACAAAAGTACCGTCTTTAGCCAAATCGGACGTTTCCTTCCGGGCAGTAATAGTCGCTCTGTGGCGTTCCCGGGCTTCATCCAAAAGAAAGAGCCTTTCATCGATTTCTTTTTGGGAGGGCTAAAACATCGGTCAACTTAGCTTATCGCGGCAGTCACCCACAAAATCACCCTGCATGTCTTCGGTCATTCAGCTTCGCCAGATCAAGAAAGCCTACCAAACCGGGTTCAATCACTTGCAGGTGCTCAAAGGCATTGATCTGACGGTGGAGAAAGGAGAACTGGCCAGCATTATGGGCTCTTCGGGCTCCGGAAAGTCCACCCTGCTCAACATCCTGGGTTTGCTGGACGAATACGACAGTGGGGAATATTGGCTGGACGGGCGGCTCATCAAAGATGTGTCCGAAAAAGATGCAGCTCTTCTGCGCAATCAATACATCGGTTTCGTGTTCCAGTCGTTCAACCTGCTGGGGTTCAAGACGGCCTGGGAGAACGTTGCCCTGCCGCTTTATTATCGCAAGGTACCCCGCGATGAGCGCCGGGAACGCGCCCTGCGGTATCTGGATCAGGTAGGTTTGCTGGATTGGGCCGATCACCTCCCCAATCAGCTTTCCGGCGGGCAACAGCAGCGGGTGGCCATAGCCCGGGCTCTCATTTCAGAGCCGGCGGTCATTCTGGCCGACGAACCTACGGGTGCCCTGGACAGCACCACCTCCCATGAGGTGATGGAGTTGTTCAAGCAGTTGCATGCCAAGGGCATGACGGTACTGATCGTCACACACGAGAAAGAGATAGCCGAAATGACCCATCGCATCATTCGCCTGCGCGACGGGCTTATTGAAAATCCGGCCGATCAGCCCTCCATTCCCGCCACCCGCTAAGTACGCCCTATGTTCGATTTTGATAAATGGGAAGAGATCTTTACCTCCATTCGAAGGCACAAAATGCGCACGGCGCTGACGGCCCTGGGGGTCTTTTGGGGCATCTTCATGTTGGTTATTTTGCTGGGTGCCGGCCAGGGGCTGCAAAACGGGGTAGAGTATCAATTCCGCGATGATGCGACCAACAGCATCTGGATCTATCGCGGTACGACCTCTAAAGAATACAAAGGCCTGCCCAAAGGGCGGCGCATCCAGTTCGACAATTCCGACTTTGAATTTTTACGGGAAAATTTTGAGGATATCGAACACATCACGGGGCGGTATTATCTCAGTGGCGACCGCATCGTGGCCTACAAAGAGAAGTCGTTTTCCTATCCCATACGATCGGTCCATCCGGGGCATCTGCACATTGAGAATACCCTGATCCAGGAGGGGCGGTACCTCAACCAGAAGGATCTGGATGAGTTCCGGAAAGTGGTCGTGATCGGCAAAAAGGTAAAAGACGATCTGTTCGGACCCGAAAGCAATCCCCTGGGCAAAGAGATCCGCATCGGCGGTATCGTGTACAAGGTGGTCGGCTGGTATGAAGATACCGGAGGCGACAACGAAATGCGCATTATTTACCTGCCCATCACAACGGCTCAGAAGGTATACGAGGGCACCGATCAAATTCACCAGCTCATGTTCAGTACCGGGGATCTCTCCGTGGGCGAAATGAAAGGCCTGGAGCAGAAAGTCCGGCGCATGTTCGCCCTGCGGCAGGGGTTCGACCCCTCCGATCGGCGGGCCATGTACATCAACAACCGGGCCGAGGACTTTCAGCAGGTGAAAAGCCTGTTTTTCGCCATCAGGGTCTTCGTGTGGTTTGTGGGGGTGGGCACCCTGTTGGCCGGCGTGATCGGCGTGAGTAACATCATGCTCATAATTGTAAAGGACCGAACCAAAGAGATCGGCATTCGCAAGGCCATGGGGGCTACCCCGCGCTCCATTGTGGCCATGATCCTTCAGGAGGCCGTCTTCCTCACAGCGCTGGCGGGCTACGGGGGTATGCTGGCCGGCATTGCAGTCCTTTACGGGCTGGGTTCCCTGGAGCTCGAATACTTCCGCCACCCCCAGGTGAATATTTGGGTGGCCCTGGCGGCGATCACCGTGCTCATGATAGCCGGTGCCCTGGCCGGGCTCATGCCGGCCCTGCAGGCAGCACGTATTCATCCCGTAGTGGCTATGCGGGCGAAATAACGCTTGAGATTATGTTGTTTGACCGAGACAAGTGGCAGGAGATTCTGGATACCATTCGCAAGCACAAGCTGCGGACGGGCTTGACTGCCATGGGGGTATTTTGGGGCGTTTTCATGCTGGTATTCGTCCTGGGGATGGGCAAAGGGCTGGAGAACGGCGCTTTCCAGGGGTTCGGTGCTCAGGCCAAGAACGTGATGTACGTCTGGACCTGGCGAACCAGCCTGCCCTATAAGGGGTTTCAGCCCGGCCGGGTACCACGGCTGACCTTCGACGATATCGTGGCCATCAAGCAACACATTCCTCAGGTTCGCTTCGTGGCCCCTCGCCTTAGCCTCGACGGAACCCCCGTGGTGGCCGGCGAGATCAGCGACAATTACGAGATCCGCGGCGAACAGGAGGATATGATTCGCATTGAAGCGCTTCAGGTGCACGACGGGCGCTACATCAACGCCCGCGACGTGGAGGAAGCGCGCAAGGTGGCTGTCGTGGGGAAGCGCACGGCTGAAGAATTATTCGGACTGGAAAACCCCGTAGGAAAATACCTCACGATCCGGGGCGCTGAATTTCTGGTTGTGGGTACATTCGGCCCTCTGCAGGTCAAGCCCTGGACCGAAAGCGATCTCGAAGCCATTGTCATTCCGCTCACCACCATGCATCGCACCTTTGCAACCGGAAACCGGGTCGATTACTTCGTGTGCAGTGCTGCTCCTCGCGTGCCGGTCAGTGAGATCGAACCTCTGGTAAAGGGGTTGCTCAAAAAACGGCATCACGTAGCTCCGGACGATCCCCAGGGGGTGGGCGGCTTCAATCTGGAAGAGGAGTACAATACTGTGGTTACGCTTTTCGACGGCATTGAAGCCTTCCTTTGGTTTGTGGGCATAGGCACCTTGCTGGCCGGCATCGTAGGGGTGAGCAACATCATGCTCATCGTTGTAAAGGAACGCACCAAAGAGATCGGCATTCGCAAGGCCATGGGGGCTACTCCCCAGTCCATCATCTCAATGGTATTGCTGGAATCTGTGGCCATAACGGCCGTTTCCGGCTATCTGGGCCTGGTGGCCGGCACCCTGCTTATCGGCGGGCTGAATGCCGTAATGGAGGCGACCGGGGCCGAGGCCAAATTTTTCTACAATCCGCAGGTAAATGTCTATGTGGGTATAGGCGCCATCCTGCTCCTCATACTGGCCGGTACGGTCGCCGGCCTGATCCCGGCTTCCATTGCTGCCCGGGTAAACCCCGTCGTGGCTTTGCGGGATGAATAGGAAAAACGGATCGCAGATCCAGGGCTTCCGGAGGGTAGCCCATCTGTTGCCTGCGATCTGATCGTCCAACGTCTGATCATCTAACTGTCTAACGTTTAACTGTCCAATCCATGAAAGGCTGCCTTATCGCACTTGCTGTTTTTATTGTCTTGTCCGGCATCGGGCTGGGAATTTACTTCTACAACCAGCGCACCCGGACCGCCGGAGATTTTGAAACGGAGAAACCCGTCATCACGGATATCGAAAAGAAGACCGTGGCTACAGGTTCCATTAAGCCGCGCCTGGAGATCGATGTCAAGCCACAGGTGTCGGGAGTCATCGATGAACTTTTCGTAGAGGAGGGCCAAATGGTAACCAAGGGGCAGAAACTCGCCCGGATCAAGTTGGTGCCCAGTGAGGTCAATGTGAACAGCGCGCAGAACAATGTAGACCTCGCCCGCCTGCGGTTGCAAGAGGCCAAGCGGGAGTTGGAACGGCAGAAGACCATAAATCGCCGAAGCCTGGACGTGGAGTCGGCCAAGGCCAATTACGACAATGCCAAGCAGGAGGAGGAGCGCCAGCGGGCTTTGTTGGAGGAAGGTGTGATCAGCCAGCAGGAGTACAATCGCTTCCTGCTGGACCTCAACGTGGCCCGGGCAGACTACGAGAACTCCAAAATCGTAGCCTCCAATACGGTTAAGCAATTCGAGACCCAGGTCGATATCGCCCAGCAGGAACTCGCAGCGGCAATCAACAACCTGCAACTCTTGCGCGAGGGGGCGGCGCGCAACTCCAGGCAGGTTGCCAACATCGTAACCGCTACGGTAGAAGGCATGGTGCTGGATGTGCCGGTCAAGGAAGGCTCCTCCGTAATTGAGCGCAACAACTTCAACGAGGGCACGACCATTGCCACCCTGGCCGATATGGGCAACCTCATCTTCGAAGGCCAGGTCGATGAGTCGGATGTCGGTAAGCTCAAGGAAGGCATGCCGCTCAAGCTGACCGTAGGGGCTATTTCCGACTACTCCTTTGATGCCTTGCTGGAGTTCATCTCGCCCAAAGGCGAAGATGTGGAAGGCACCGTGAAGTTCGAAGTTCGTGCGGCCGTGCAGCCTACGGACAGCGTCTTTTTGCGCGCCGGCTACAGTGCGAACGGCGACATCATTCTAGATCGCAGGAAAGCGGTTTTGGCCATCAAAGAACGGGATCTGATCTACCAAAACGACAGCACCTATGTGCAACTGCTGGTCGGTGAGCGGGCGTTTGAGAAATATCCCGTCAAGACCGGCCTGTCCGACGGCATTATGGTGGAAATTGTCGAGGGCCTCGATACCACCCAGCAGGTAAAAGTGCTGAAGGGCGAAGTAGAAGAGTAAGGAGCGCGACGGCGCATGAGGCCGAGCATGGAGCCCTCATTCGCCCGTCACCTACTCCAAGACCCGCAGCTCGACGCGCCGGTTCTGAGCGAACTCTGGGGCCGTAGTGGCCCGGGGATAGCGCATCTCCCAGTTGCCGTAGCCCTGATACTGCAGGCGAAAAGGAGAAATGCCGTGGTCGGTGAGGTAGTCGTATATGAGCTTGGCCCGGCGTCGCGACAAGTCGTACTCCCAACTGGTTTTGGGCACCGGCGGCTCGAAAGGGGCGTTCATGTGCCCGGCAATTTCTACCCGCAAGCGGGGGTTGGCCTCCAGAAAACGCAGGACTTTGGGAAGTTCCGGCACGGACTTGGGCAGCAAAACCGCCTTACTGCTTACAAAAAACAGATTGCTGATGGGAAAGACCTTTCCGGGCTGAATGCGTTCCAGTCCCAGGGAGAGGTCCATTTTCGGCCGTCCCTGCGTCAGGTCCAGGGGTTCCGAATAGTAGAAGCGCCGGGATGCGTAGGCCTCCAACGGAAAGGATGTGCCCAGCGGAGCGGCCAGGGCAAAGCGGCCGGCCGAATCGGTGGGGATCGAGTCGCCCAGGTACCGAAGATAACCGGGGATGCCCTCCCGGGTTTCGGGATCGATGAGCCGGCCGGAAAGGCGAACGAACTTTCGATGGACCTGCAAGGCCAAAACCGCGCGGCGGTTGTATTGACGGCCGGCTTCAGAAGTGTTTTCCCGTATGGGCCGTCGCTCGCCGTAAACGGCCCTTGTGATGATGGAGTCCGGCAATCCAAGACCAAGCAGTGCACCGGCAGCTGCATCCGCTCGTCGCCGGCTGAGGGCCTCGTTGGCCGCCGGTGAGCCGATGGAGTCGGTGTGGGCGGTAATGCGGATTTGGGCCTTGGGTATGGCCTGGGCTTTTTCCGCGAAAGCCCGCAAGACGCTGTCGCTTCGAGGACTCAGCTGGTGCTTCCCGAAGGCGAAAAAAAGGGTGTCGTAACGGACGGTGTAGAGCGAATCAAAAACGGGCTGGGCGGACAGCCCCGTTGAGCCCAGAAGGAGGCACATCAGAAAGTAAAGACGCATGAAGGGAGAATTCCTTTTTAAAGAAACAGCCGAAGGGCCAAAAAGATGGGGAGAGCGTCCGCCATGTATTCAAATGCTACCGGCTACTCTGGCCGTTCCTTGCGCGTTGCAGCCCCAACGGCCCCCTCTTTCATCTTTCTGCAAGAGCTATCATTTCTGAAGGGCCCCACCTTTATTTCGCGTATATTTGAATCCTATGAAGCTGATTCGAAATTTCTGTGTGATCGCGCACATCGACCATGGCAAGAGTACCTTGTCCGATCGTCTGCTGGAGTATACCAAGACGATATCCGAACGCGATATGAAAGACCAGGCCCTGGACAGCATGGACCTGGAGCGGGAGCGTGGCATTACCATCAAGAGCCACGCCATTCAGATGTACTACGAGCATTCGGATGGCGAAACCTATACCTTCAACCTGATCGATACGCCGGGCCACGTCGATTTTTCCTACGAGGTATCCCGCAGCATTGCCGCCTGCGAAGGAGCCTTGCTGCTCGTAGATGCCTCCCAGGGTATACAGGCCCAGACTATTTCCAATCTGTATCTGGCCATTGATCACGACCTGGAGATCATTCCGATCCTCAACAAGGTCGATATGGAAAGCGCCATGGTCGAGGAGGTGTCGGATCAGATCATCGACCTCATCGGTTGCAGCAAAGAGGAGATCATCCTGGCCAGCGGGAAAACCGGACAGGGCGTTGCCGATATCCTGGCAGCTATTGTCGATCGCATTCCGCCTCCCAAGGGCGATCCGCAAGCGCCCCTGCAGGCCCTGATCTTCGATTCCGTATTCAACTCCTTTCGGGGGGTGATCGCTTACTTCCGGATCTTTAACGGCACCCTTCGCAAAGGCGATGACGTCCGCTTCTTTCACACCGGCAAGGACTACCAGGCCGACGAGATCGGCATCCTTCAGCTCAATCAGGTGCCGAAAGAAGAGTTGTCCGCCGGCAATGTGGGCTATATCATTACCGGCATCAAAGAATCGCGTGAGATCAAGGTGGGAGATACCATCACCCAGGTCGAAACGCCCAGCGAAAAGGCTATTCAGGGTTTTGAAGATGTAAAGCCCATGGTATTTGCAGGGATCTTCCCCATCGACAACGACGATTACGAAGACCTTCGCGACAGCCTGGAGAAGCTTCAGCTCAATGATGCTTCTCTGGTCTTTGAGCCCGAAACCTCTGCGGCCCTGGGCTTCGGCTTTCGGTGTGGCTTCCTCGGTATGCTCCACCTGGAGATCGTCCAGGAGCGCCTGGATCGCGAGTTCGATATGGACGTCATTACCACTGTGCCCAACGTATCGTACCACGCCTACCTGAAAAAAGGCGAGATGCTCACCGTGCGCACGCCTTCCGAACTGCCCGAGCCCACGGTGCTGGATCGCGTGGAGGAGCCCTTTATTTCGGCTCAGATTATCACCAAACCGGATTACATCGGGGCCATCATGACGCTTTGCATGGAAAAGCGGGGGCAGTTGGTGCGGCAGATCTACCTTACCCAAGACCGGGTAGAACTCACCTTCGACCTGCCTCTGGCTGAGATCGTGTTCGATTTCTACGACCGCCTCAAATCCCTGTCGCGTGGCTATGCGTCTTTCGATTACCAGCCTACGGAATATCGATCCAGCGAACTGGTTCGCCTGGACATCAAACTGAACGGCGAGCCGGTGGATGCCCTCTCAGCCTTGGTACACAAGGAAAAGGCGGAAGCTTTCGGTCGAAAGATCTGCAAGAAGCTCAAGGAGCTTTTACCGCGGCAACAATTCATGATCGCCATACAGGCAGCTGTAGGGGCCAAGATTATTGCCCGGGAAACGATTTCGGCCCTTAGAAAGGACGTTACGGCCAAATGCTACGGCGGGGATATCACCCGGAAACGAAAACTATTGGAGAAACAGAAAAAGGGAAAAAAGCGAATGCGTCAGATCGGCAGCGTCGAAGTGCCTCAGAAGGCCTTTCTCGAAGTGCTGAAACTGGATTAGCACTCGCTTTTCCCGGTGATGTGTGTTGGCTTTTTTGCAGCCCTTCTTTGTGGGAAGAACAGCCCTTGTCCGATTTCCTGGAAATGCGGTAAAGGAAAGCCTCTCAAAGCTCTGTTGGTGAAAATTCACCAACCTGAAAGGGGGTTGAAAATATAAAGAACGCAGGAAGGATATGTGTCAGAGGGGATTGGGATTTCGCGATGCGCTCGCGAGGGCGTTGTTCAGGGGGGCCATTTTAGGGTAATGTTGCCATTGCCAAAGCAAAATTACCGGCGGCCGCGGGCGGACGAAAAGTTTAATGCAAGAAGAAACCCTCCACCCAACAGGAACGCTCCTGTAGCGATGTACAAAATTAGCATGACCGCATGAGTTTTAGTGGTTAAAGAAATAGCGCTCTCAATGGTTGATGGGGACAGGCTCTAAAATGAGAAAAAAACTCGACTTATCCCAACCCATTGCTAAAAAAAGCAAGCCGCGCTACTGCCGCTCCCTGGGAATGACGGCATTTGCATAAAGCAGAGCGACCGTAGGCTTTCGGCTGCCTCCCTCGGGCTCCAGGGTGATGTTCACGCTTTCTGCTTCAGGGATGTAGGCCAGGGATTGAAAAGCCTCGGACGAGCGGGCATTAACCGTACCCATATTGATCATTTCTCCTTCCACATCGGCCCAGGCTTGATACTGTTTTCCCTCGGGGGGCTCGGGCATGCCGTTCATGCACACCCAGGCAATTTCTTCTTCTTCATTCCAATACACGGTGGCGAAGGCCGAGGGAGCCAGTTCGGAACCTCGCAACACCAGGGGTTGAGTATGTTCCTTTTGGAGAAAGGCCAATGCCTGCTGAGCCGAGCGCAGCTGTTGCTTTTCTTGTGTGCAGTTGCGTTCCAGGCTCACGTAGTCTTTTTTCAGCGCAGTCAGCCGGCCTTCGCTGCGCCGGTGCTGCTGGAAAAAGTAGATGCAACTCGCCAGTAAGATGAAACCGGCAGCAAGTGAAACCCATCTGCGGGCAGGTGGTTGGGACCGGACCGGAGCTTGTTCAGGGTCGGGAGTGTCCTCTTCCCGGTCCACGGCCGACATCACTTTGTCTCGGAGACCGGGCGGAGGCGGAATCGAATGGCTCATCGCATAATTCTCCAGCGCTTTGCGCATGGTGTCGATTTCCTTCTGAACGTCCGGGTGCTGAGCGGCCAGCTCTGCTACCTGAGCGTTCTCTTCCTCGCTGGTGAGGCCCAGCACGTACATCTCCAATAAGCCAGATTCGTATAGTTGTTCCTTGTCCATTCGTTGCACAGCTTGAATTTAGGACGTCCACATCTGCATGAGAGCCAACAGGCCGATCAGCAGCGGATGTTCCTCAAACCATCTTTTCATTTTCTGAAGTCCCAGGCGAAGCCTGGATTTTACAGTGCCCAGAGGGATGCCCAGATATTGCTGAACTTCCTTGTGTGTAAAACCCTGGAAGTAGATCAGCTCGATTACCTCGCGCTGGGATACGTCCAGGGCATTGACCATGCCCGCTACATCCAGTAACTCTTCGTTCCAACACGCAGAAGCGCCCCGGGAGAGATAGGGTTCCGGTAGGGGCGCCGTATTGGCCTGACTCCGGAAAGCCGAGGAACGCCTTTTGTCGAGAGCCGTTCGCCTTGCGATTTGCAGCGCCCATGCGAAAACGGACCCCTTGGCAGGGCAATAGGTGTGCGCGTTTCTCCAAATCTTGATAAAAGCGTCCTGAAGGACATCTTCAGCTACCGGTTCGGAGCCGACGATCCGAAGGACCATGCCGTAAAGCGCAGGCGCGAACTCGTCGTAGAGCATTTCGATACCGCGCCGTGGGTTCGAGGATAAAAGGACCTCCCATTCAATTCGCGATGAAGGCTTTGCCATGGTCATGTGTAGAATTCGTTCGAATGGCCGAATGTTTACCTGCCTCTCAAATTCCATTCCCGAACACCATAGGCCCGCGAATGTTTACCCTCCGGTAAGCTATTTGGCAGCGGGCCTCGAAAAAGAGATATTTTGCGTCCGGTGTGATCCAAGCCCGTGAAATCTTCGTATAGATTCACAAACCACCATTTTTCATTACCAAATTCAAGAGAAAACTATGCGAATCCTAGCTCTTTCCTTTTTCAGCCTCTTGTGGATGACTTCCCTGCTGGCCCAGCGCGATGTTGTGGACATTGCCCTGAACTCAAAAGATCACAAGACCCTGGTAGCTGCCGTTCAGGCGGCAGACCTGGTTGAAACCCTGCGCGGAGAAGGTCCCTTCACGATCTTTGCTCCAACGGATGAGGCCTTCGACAAACTGCCTGAGGGCACCCTCAACACCTTGCTCAAACCGGAGAATAAGGACCAGCTTCGTCAGGTGCTCACCTATCACGTGCTGGCCGGTTCTTTCGAAGCGGCCGATGTGCTCGAAGCCATACGGGAAAACGGCAACCGCGCCGTTTTCGAAACCGTGGAAGGCGGTGAGCTGACAGCCACCATTCGGGAGGATGCCGTTTACTTCCGCGACGAACAGGGCAATGAATCCATGCTCCTGGTCACAAACCTCAAGGGAGCCAACGGCATGGTGCACGTCATCGACGGCGTATTGCTGCCCAAGTAATTGCTGCGGAACGCGATCCGGAAGCCGGCGAGAACCAGACTCGCCGGTTTTTTTAGGCCCGCTCGAGCTCGATGAGGCTGATCTCAGGCAAAATTCCTACCCGCCCGGGATAGCCGATGAAGCCCAGCCCGCGGTTGACGTACAAGTATTGCCTTCCCTGCTGGTACAGCCCTGCCCATTGCTCGTAAACGTATTGTATCGGGCTCCACTTCAGCCAGCCCGGGATCTCCACGCCGAATTGCATGCCGTGGGTATGGCCGGAAAAAGTGATGTCGATCTCCGGGAAGTCGGGCACGACTTGATCCATCCAATGCGAGGGATCGTGTGATAACAGCAATTGCACCTGCGCGTCTTCACAGCCGTCGCAGGCCGCTTTCAGGTCGCCGTACTTGGGAAAGCGCGGATGGGCAGAGTAATTTTCCACCCCGATGATGCCCAGCGTCGATTGCCCGATTTGCAACTTGCGGTGCTCGTTGAGCAGGAGGTCCCAGCCCATGTCGCGGTGTATCTGTTTGAGGCGGTCGAGGTTCTCGGCCTTGGCTTTGGCAGAAGGCCACTCGGCATAGTCGCCGTAGTCGTGGTTGCCGAGGACCGAGAAAACGCCCAGGCGAGCCTGGACGCGGCTGAAGGTATCCTGGAATCCTTCCATTTCATCCGCCACTTCATTGACCAGGTCGCCAGTGAAAAAGACCAGATCGGCCTGCTGGGCATTGATGAGCGCAATGGCGTCTTCCACGGGTTCTTCGAGGGTGAAACTGCCGGAGTGAATGTCGGATATCTGCACGATCCGAAGCCCTCGCAGATCGTCGGGTAAGCCCGGAATGCGAATCTTTTCCTTGAACAGCTTGTAGCGGTAGGGATTTCGGATCATGCCGTAGGTGAGCAGCACCAGAGGAATACCGCCCAGCAGCATGCCGGCCTGACTCAAGAAGCGAGAACGGCTCAAATCCACCGGTCCTTCGGCCCGCGACTGGTTCCAACCCCACAGCAGGGTGCGACGAAGATCGTCCACGAGCAAGGGGACGGCGGCAAACACCTTGGCCAGGTAGGTGATGAACAAGAACGTGCGCAAGAAGGTGAAGAGATGTTTGTGTTGTTCGCTCCAGTTGGTGCCGAAATAAATGCCCAGGGTGATCAACAGCAGAACGGGCACGCTCCAATAGGTAACGATAGCGACCTGCTTCCAGGGCGCTGACCAGGAACTAATGAGGGTGCGCAACCCGAGAAACACGTACCCGTCGACAAACAGGAGGAGCAGCAGCAAAAAAATCCAACGCATGGCAGTTGTTTAGATTTACAAAAAGCTTGAATCGGAGGAAAGTTGTGTGGCAGATCAAAAAAAGGGACATTTGGCCTCTTCCTTCATTCTGCCTGATCATCCTTTTTTGAAAAACCGGATCTTTGCAAAAAGTACTGCCATGACCCGTGCCGACAGCCTGTTCAAGTCCGATGGGGATCCCGCCTTTTTGCTCATTGCAGGCCCGTGTGCCATAGAAGGGGAGGACATGGCCCTTCGCACAGCCGAGCACATTGCTTCGGTGACCCAGCGGTTGGGCATTCCTTACGTTTTCAAAGGTTCGTACCGAAAGGCGAACCGTTCCCGGCTGGATTCCTTTACCGGCATAGGCGATGAGAAGGCTTTGCGCATCTTGCGAAAAGTAGGGGAGCGCTTCGATCTGCCCGTCACCACGGATATTCATGCCGATGAAGAAGCAGCCCGGGCTGCTGAGTTTGTGGATGTGCTCCAAATTCCGGCTTTTTTGTGCCGCCAGACCAGCCTCCTCGTCGCGGCAGCACAGACCGGGAAAATCGTCAACATCAAAAAAGGACAGTTTCTCAGCCCGGAGGCCATGCGCTTTGCCCGGGATAAGGTAGTGGAGTCGGGCAATGATCAGGTATGGCTCACCGAACGGGGGACGACCTTTGGCTACCAGGATCTCGTTGTGGACTTTCGAAGCATTCCCCTCATGAAATCACTGGATGTACCCGTCGTGCTCGATTGCACCCATTCGCTGCAGCAACCCAATCAGTCCAGCGGGGTGACCGGCGGGCGCCCGGCGCTGATCGAGACCCTGGCCCGGGCGGGAATAGCCGTAGGAGCGGATGGGTTGTTCATTGAAACGCATCCCGATCCGGCACAAGCCAAATCCGATGGTGCCAACATGCTGCCTATGGACCAACTGGAGCCCATGCTCGAGCGACTACTGCGCATCCGGCGGGCCGTAGTCTATTCGGCCGCACATTGATTATGCCAACTTTTTTTTGTAGTTTAGGTAGAAATCAAGGAGGCGATTATGAAAAAATGGTATACCCACTCCCCGCTTACAGCCCTCCTGCTCCTGGCCGGAAGCATGGCATGGGCTCAACCCTATACGAAAACCCTGGTCAAGTCCTTCAAGCTTGAGGCCCATCGCACCGTCACCTTTCTCACGCAGAATGAGGTGGAGTCCAGCCACTGGAATCAGCCCTTCATGCGCGTGGAGGTTCAAATCGTACTGGAGAACGGCCAGCCCGCTTTGCTTCGATCGCTCGTGGGCAGTGGCCGCTATCAACTGCTCGCGAAGCCGGCAGATGAAGGCTTGCAACTGGAAATGCCCCGCCTGGCCAAATCCGTAATGCTCGGCGAGGAGGAACTCCAGGAGCAGATCCGCCTGGTGGTTCGCTTGCCGGAAGGTACGGTGCTCAACGTACGGCCTACCGGTGAGGTGGCCCTCACCGGCATGTAACCTCTATCCCTTTGCGCTGGAGGCCATTTCAAATTGGCCCGGCCGGCTAAAGTGGTGTATCTTGCAGTGCACTTCAGCCAGGATGCGAGACGCTTGGTAAGTTTTGAGGTTCATGTGGCATGTATTCTTTTCATTTCGTTTTGCTTCGGCCGGTCTGGTCTTTCTGTTTGCTGGCCTGTCGAATCCGTTGTGGGGGCAGTTGCAGCGGATTTTGCACCAGTCCTTTGCGGTGGATTCCGCCAATCAGATCGAGTTGGATTTGTATGGCGACTTCGTTACCCGCACCTGGTCCGGCAACGCCGTTTTGGCGGAAACTCAGATTAAGATCTACGGTGCGACCCGGGGTATACTCGATTTTGCCATCGACCAAGGCCGCTACAAGATCGAGGCCGATCGTCAAAGCGGGCGCGTACTGCTTCGATCCAGCGACATGGTTCGGCCGGTCATTTCCACATCCAAGGGGCAGAGCTATGAGGAGATTGTAACCACGATTTACATTCCGGATCAGTTTCAGCTGTTGGACGAACGCCGCTGGGCCCGCAAGACGCCCCTGCCTTTTGCGACCTCGCCGGCAGATACGCTCTCGTCGCCCGCCGATTCGCTGGCCAAACCCGAAGAATACTAGTACACAGGCAAAGGGGATGAAGAAAACGATCGAATTAGCTCTCTCTCCGGATCAGGCAGCCGATCCGGAGCAGGTGCGCAAGTTGGCGGCCCGGGCCTGCAAGTGGAGCCATGGAGCGCACGACCTGCAGCTGGTCCTTCGCAAACGGTCCATTGATGCCCGCTCGGCCCGCCCCAGGGTGCGCCTGCGCATGGAGGTCTACCTCGAAGAGCAACCGGCGCCGGAGCCGGCCGTGCTGGACAACTGGCAGCCTGTGCATGGCCGTCCGCCGGTCATCGTAGTCGGCGCGGGACCGGCCGGTTATTTTGCAGCGCTGGAGCTGATCGAGCTGGGCCTGCGCCCCATTGTGCTGGACCGCGGCAAGGATGTCCGCGCCCGGCGGAGAGACCTTCGGGCTATTCAGCAGTTCGGTATCGTCAACCCCCATTCCAATTACTGCTTTGGAGAGGGCGGGGCCGGCACCTATTCGGACGGCAAACTCTACACCCGTTCCCACAAGCGGGGGCATATTCAAAAAGCGATGCAACTGCTTGTGGAGCATGGTGCCCATCCGGATATCCTGGTGGATGCTCACCCTCATATCGGATCGAACAAATTGCCTCGCATCGTCGCCAATTTACGTGAAACCATCGTCCAATACGGAGGGGCCGTTCACTTTGGGGCCCACGTCACAGACCTTCTCCTGCACAAGAGGCGCTTGCTGGGCGTGCAGGTAAACCACTCGGAGGAATGGCGGGCTTCGGCCGTGATCCTGGCTACCGGGCATTCGGCCCGGGACATCTATCGCATGCTCGCAAGACACCGCATTCGCGTGGAAGCCAAACCCTTTGCCCTGGGCGTGCGCATCGAACATCCCCAGCCGCTGATCGATGCGATCCAGTACGGGCAGCAACCCCGCGATAAAAACCTGCCGGCCAGCAGCTACCGGCTGGCTACCCAGGTTGAAGGACGCGGGGTCTTTTCGTTTTGCATGTGCCCGGGCGGATTGGTCGTGCCGGCGGCGACGGCCCCCGGTGAGCTGGTCGTCAACGGCATGAGCATGTCGCGCCGGGACTCTCCCTTTGCCAATTCCGGAACAGTTGTAGCCGTCGAGTTGGAGGATCTGCTACCTTTTCGCCGGCACGGCGTTTTTGCGGGCCTGGCCTTTCAGCGCTCCGTGGAGCAGGCGATGTTCTCGGCCGGCGATGGCGGGCAGCAGGCGCCCGCCCAACGGTTGCCCGATTTCGTTCGCGGGCGGCTTTCCAAGCATTTGGGAGAATCCTCCTATATTCCCGGCCTGCTGTCTGCGCCCTTGCACGAACTGTTGCCCCCGGCCATCTATCGCCGGTTGCAGGAGGGGGTACAAGACTTTGGCCGAAAAATGAAGGGGTATTACTCGGAGGAGGCTTTGGTAATCGGTACGGAAAGCCGCACCAGTGCCCCGCTGCGCATTCCGCGTGACCGCAATACCGGCATGCACGATCAGGTAGAAGGCCTTTTTCCCGCCGGCGAAGGTGCGGGCTATGCAGGCGGCATTATTTCGGCAGCTATGGACGGGCAGAATACAGCCAGAGCCGTAGCCCGCTTTATTCACCAAATGCGGTAACCCCTTAGGTATGAAGGATGTGCTGGATCTCTTTGCTCGAATACTCATCAGCGGCTTCTTTCTTTACGACGCGTACGATTCCATTTTCTATTTCAAAGAGACCCAGGCCAAAATGACCTACTACGGACTCACCTGGAATCAGGACCTGCTGTTGATCGCTTCCATATTTTTACTCATCCTGGGCGGTATCTTGGTGCTGCTGGGGTACCGGACCACCCTGGGGGCCTTGCTTCTCCTCTTTTATTTCATCCCACTCACTGTGATCGCACACAATTTTTGGGCAGTTCCGGAAGGTTATCAACTCGCCCTTCCGGTACAGACCCCCAAAGACTATCAGCGCCTGCAAGGCGTGTTGTTTATGAAGAATCTGGCCATTATAGGCGGGCTGCTCATGGTGTACGTCAACCAAAGCCGCAAGTACCGGATACGTCGCATCTTCGCCACCTTCCGGGTGCCGGGGGCTTAGGTATTGGTCTGTCTGACTTCCAGAGGCTCCCCGCAAAACTTGCAGTAGGAAGCATCGGGGTCATGCCCTTCCAGTGAGCAGTTGGGGCAGGCGGTGGTGGTCACTTTCAGGGGCTTGCGCACCTGTTCGATAAACTCGGAGGACACAATGCCCGTGGGTACGGCAATGACGGCATACCCGAGGATCATGACCATGGCGGAAACGAATTGCCCCAGGCTGGTCTCGGGCGTAATATCGCCATATCCCACTGTGGTGAGGGTGACGATGGCCCAGTAGATCGAGCGCGGAATGCTGGAAAAGCTGGAATTGGTTTCCCCCTCGAGCAGATACATGATCGCACCGAAAATGGTGACCAGCAAAAGGACGAACGTGAAAAACACCGTGATCTTGGCCCGGCTTGCTTTCATGGCCTTGATGATGATTTCGCCTTCCGTCAGGAGATGACCCAGTTTGAAGACCCGGAAAACCCGCAACAGGCGCAAAATGCGAATCACCAGCAGATAATGTGTGCCCGTCACCAAAAGGCTCAGGTAGGTGGGGAGAATGGCCAGCAGGTCGATGATGCCGTAAAAGCTGCCGGCATAGCGCCAGGGCGATTTCACGCTGTAGAGCCGCAGCAGGTATTCGAGGGTGAATAAACCGGTGAACACCCACTCCATGATATAAAATAGATGGTGGTATTTATCGTTTAGCTCTGAAACGCTTTCCAGCATTACGACCAGCACACTGGCCAGGATGGAAATGAGGAGCATAATATCGAAGAAGCGACCTTCGGGGGTGTCGGCTTCGAAAATGATTTCGTGAAGTCGGTTTTGGAAGGGTAGAGCACCGGAACTTTTAGGAGCCATGCGCTTTTTGTTCCGAAATGTACAAAATCTGGAAGCCAGTGTTTCGGGAACGGCATAGGCGAATTAGGCAGAGAGTCGTACCTTAGGATTTTATAACCTTACTCTTTTAACTGCAGAACCCATGAGTCGAATTAAGGCGATCATTATCGAGGACGAAGCCCACGGATTAACCAATCTGAAGAACCTTCTGGCGCGTTATTGTGAAGATGTAGAGGTGATCGGGGAGGCCACTAACATCGAACGGGGCCTGGCATTGATGAAGAAGGAGGATTTGAAGCCCGACGTGGCCTTTCTAGATATCAGCCTTCCCGACGGGCTCGTTTTCCAGCTGCTCAATGAACTGAGCCCGATTTCGTTTGAGGTGATCTTCGTTACGGCTTACGAAGAGTATGCCATTAAAGCTTGTGAGTACAGCTCGATCGGCTACATACTCAAACCCATCGACCCGGATCTGCTTCGAGAGGCTGTGGCCCGGATCGGCCTGCGGAAGCCCGAGCAAATGCAGCGCCGCCTCGATCTGTTCCAGCAGCACCTCAACAACCCCAATGCCTTTACCAAAATGAGCATCGCGGCTCTGGACGGCATCTACTTTGTCAACATCAAGGATATCGTTCGCTTCGAAGCAGAAGATAACTACACCCACATTTTCCTGGATACGGGCGAGCGCATTACGGCCTCCAAGACCATAAAAGCCTATGAAGACCTGCTCGCGCCCTATAACTTCTACCGGGTGCACAAACGCCATGTGATCAACCTGAACTTCATGCGCAAGTTTGTCAAGGGCGACGGAGGCTACCTCATTATGGACGACGACATCAAGATCGAGGTGAGCCGCCGCCGCCGGCCTGCGTTTATGGAAAAAATGCGGCTTTTGCAGGAAGGTTTGTAGCCCGGCCTTCGGCACATTTCCAAAAAGCCGCTATTTTTGTGCTGACCATTTAGAAAAAATTAGTTACTTTACATGAGTTTTCGCAGCGCGTAACACTACTGCTATGGGAAAAAATAAAAAAAAGCTGAGCGAGCTAAAAAAGGACCTAAAAACCCTGAAGAAAGAGGAAATGATCAAGATCGTAGGGGGTAAAAAGGGTAAGCGCAAATCACAGTGGAACAACGGCTGTGGAGGCATTCTGCCTCAGTAGCCGGCGCACCACCGTCCCTCAACGCGGGTCTTTTTCGAACGAAGGATTGCGGGGCTTTTGCCTGCAGTCCTTCGTTTGGTTTACGTATACATCGGAATACCGGATTTTCCATGGCGCACTTGTTAACGGCTACGGATCAAGAACGACTCGAACAGGAACTGCAGCTTCAGGAGGAGCCCATCCAACGGCTGGCCATAATAGACAAACTCGCAGGGCGTTATGTATTCACCCAGGTCGAACGCGCACTCGATCTGCTGGCTGAGCAGGAGGAGCTCCTTACCATTCACCCGCACCCGGACTTTTTGTTGTCCTTCAATCTGCTGAAGGCCCTGGCCGAGAACCAGGCCTATCAGTTTGAGGATGCCAAATGCCATTTTGAACGAGCGATGCAGCTCGTGAAGGAGCGCGGCGATATGCGCCAGCAAGCCGAGGTCAGTATCGATTTTGCAGGTACGTTGATGAACCTGCACGAAATGGAGGAGGCCAACAGCTTGCTGGAACGGGCCGGAAAGCTGCTGCGCGTCTATCCCGACCGCCGTTTGCAGGCTCGTATTACCTGCCGGGAGGGGTTTATGATGCTTCACTACGGCAACTACGGCAAAGCGGCCGAACTGCTGTTGCAGGCCGAAAAGGCCATTACCCTGCTGGGGCACGAGCTCGAACTCAAAGATTTTTATTTCCTGACCCTCATCTACAGCGGCCTGGGCAAGGTGTACGCACTCAATGAGGAGCCCCAAAAGAGTGTCCGGGCCTACGAACGCGTCGTCCAGATGTGTGAGAGCATGGGCATACGCGCCCGTTTGTCTTGGCACTACCTCAATGCCGGCAATGGCTTTTTGGCCCTGAACGAACTGCATCGGGCCGAGGAGCTCTTTCAGCGGGTGATCGACAACGACGACGACCACAGCCGCCAGACCCGGGCCGCCGCCTTGGCTAATCTCGGCTTTTGCAGTATGGAGCGAAAAGACTACGCCCAGGCCCTGGCGCTATTCGACCAGGCTGAGGATCTGTATCTCGAGCTCCAGCCCGACGACGATATCAATCTGTCGGTCATCGAACACTGGCGCGGCCGGCTTTTTGCCGATCTGGATGATCATGCGCAAGCCCTGGAACACTACACGGAGGCCTTCAAGTACGCTCACCTTCACAATGATTTTCGCCAGCTGGGGGTGGTCAGCCGGGACATTTCCAATTACTATGCCGAATGCGGCGACTACAAGAACGCCTACGAATACCTCATACTGCACACCAAGTACGAGGAGCGGCATATGGAAGAGGTGAACAAGCGCCTGCAAATGGAACTGGAGATCAAGTATGAAGCGGAGAAACGCAAGCAAGAAGCCGAATTGCTCCAGTTGCAGTCCACCAGGCTTCAACTCAAAGCGCTGAGGGCCCAGATGAACCCCCACTTTCTCTACAATGCCCTCAACGCCATCCAAAGCTACATCACCTCCAATGAAGTGGCCTCGGCAGCCAAATACCTGGCGCGCTTTGCCAAACTGATGCGCCAAAGCCTTGAATATTCCGATCTGGAGATCATATCCCTCGAAAAGGAAGTGGAATTTCTGGAGGACTACCTCACGATCAATCAACATCTGCGCTTTCGCGATCGCCTGGAATTTACCATCTCCGTGGACGAAGAGCTGGAGGACGACATTATCGGCGTGCCTACGATGATCGTGCAACCATACGTTGAAAACGCCCTCGAACACGGGCTGCGCAACAAAAAACAGGGCGTGGTCAGCGTGCAATTCTTGCAGCAGGGAGAGGACAGTTTGTTGTGCGTGGTCGAGGACAACGGCATCGGCCGGGAGAAGGCCCGGGAATTTCAGTTGGGAGACGCAAAATATCGAACGCATCAATCGCGCGGCACCCGAATCACTGAAGAGCGATTGCGCATTCTCCACCAGGCGGGTGAAGGGCGGCTCTTTGTGCACACCTTCGACCTGAAGGACGAACAAAGCGGCGAACCGGCCGGCACGCGGGTGGAAATAGCCATTCCGATCATGGAGTTGGGAATTCGTTGAACCGCCCCGCCCGCTTTCTCAAGGGCTACCTCCCCTTTGCGAGCTTGCCCGGCCACTCTCTAAAATGCGTTATGCCGATGCAGAAAAGGAAATACCTTTATGGTCAAGTTTTCTCATAGTATGTTTAATGCGCCTACGCCCCGTCTTGGGGCGTAGGTTTTTTTTTGCCGTGCGCTTGCCGATCGGGGCCTATCGTTTCCAGGAAAAACTCCTTCTTCCCGCAAAGCCCGAAGCCTGCATTTCCGGGCAGGCGGGTCTTTTTTCTCGCAAAAGGGCAGTACCCTTCGCTAATTCTGCGGCTACCCTGCGAAGCTTCTGGCCACCAAAAGCTAAACGGCCGGCCTTTGCCAATTCTGCGCAATGTACATTAGTCCCAGTTTTCTCATAGTACGATTAGGAGCTCTTGCTGCCCTTCCCTTCGGGTGCGAGAGCTTTTTTCATTTTCGCTACTCGCCTTTTCGGGCAATGACCTCAAAAGCCTGCTCCAATCGATGGCCTGCGTCGTCTACCAAGGTCAGAAGGTGCGGGCCGGGGCTCGGGGCGAGTTCGAAGCTGTGCCTGTGCCGGGTGCGGCCCAGATACTGATCGTCCAGGTGCCAGAATACCGTGCTGTTATCCTGTTCATGAGCCAGTTCGAATATGGTTTTAGAGGGCTGCCCGTCGAGGTCTACCGGCAAATAGATGCGCGCCCGGTGCCTGGGATAAATGAGTTGCATAGGACTTCGAGGAACGGTCGTACGGCATTTCGGGTGCAGTGGGGGCGATTCGGCATAGTCCGGATGGCTCTGCCTGAAATAATGCGCCATGGCCGGGGGAAGCACGAAGAAGAGGCTGTCCTGCATGGAAATGCCGGCAGGGCAGTTTTGGCGAACCTGCCACTGACCGCCCGGGTCCAGATGCAGCACTTGATGGTACGGACAGGCTTTCGCATGAACAGATGAGGTGGGCAGCCAGCTGGTATCTGTTTGGGTACAGATGGGCAGCGAACGCCAGCCGGAAGCACGGCAGTAAGCTGTGCGACGCATATCGTCATAAGGAGGCAGAAACCAGGGGGATGAGGGAAGCGGCAACTGCTGCAACACGTCGAACAGTAAAGGTGCTGCAGCCTGTATACCCACCAGGCCGGGCCGCCCTTCGCCGTCGGCATTCCCAACCCATATGCCGATCGCATATTCCGGATTCAGGCCGATGGCCCAGGCATCTCGAAAGCCGAAACTGGTGCCGGTTTTCCAGGCCAGTTGCCGGCTGGAAGTGAACCGGCGCCAGCCGCTCCGGGCCATTGGCCGCTCGAGTTCTCTCATGGCCTGTAAGGTGTGCCAGCAGGCTGCGGCGCCCAGCAGCGGGGGTTCGTCTGCCCAGTCCCTTTCCTCAGGTTTACCTTCCGCCGGGCTTACCACGCTTCCGGAGCGGAAAGTCATGGGATCATACCGGCTGTCGGAGGCGTCGTAGTCCAGCAAGGTCTTGCCCAGTCCGGCATACGCCCAGCTCAGATCCCAGAGCGTGGCTTCCGCGCCGCCGAGAATGAGGGTGAGGCCGTAGTGCTCCGGCGGGTAGTGTAAGCTTCGCAGCCCCAGTTGCCGCAGCCTGTGGTGGAATTTGGCCAGGCCGTACTTTTTCAGCAGATAAACGAAGGGAATATTCAGCGACCGCTGCAAAGCCCGATGAGCCGGCACAGCCCCCTCGTATGAAAGGTGAAAATTTTCCGGCCGGAATCCTCCGATAACGGTGGGAATGTCGGGCAGGAGGGAAGCGGGCAGAAGCTGCCCTTCGTGCAGTTCAAAAGCGTATAGAAAGGGCTTGAGAATGCTGCCGGTGCTGCGCTCGGCCTGTACCATGTCCACGTCACCTTCGTGACGAGAGCCGGCGCGGGCCGCATTGCCCACGTAAGCCTTTACGGTTTGGGTGGGCAGGTGAATAACGAGAATGGCCAGGTTGTGGATCTGGTTGTCGGCAAGGCGCTCGGCATGGCGGTTGGCCAATTCGACCAGCCGCTCATGAAGCTCGGTATCCAGGCTGCTCCGCAGGCGCCGATAGGGCGGTGCCTGCTCCTTGAAAGCGTATTCCAGAAAGTGAGGTGCCCAATTCGGAAATGGGGTGGGGGCCTGAGGCAGAGGCTCGGCCAGAGCCAGGTCCAGAACCAGCGAGTCGAGGATTCCCTCGGCTGCCAAGCGACGGAGCAAGCGGTTGCGCTTGGCTCGAAGCGCTTTCCGGTTTCGACCGGGATGGATCATGGCAGGTTGATTGGGCAGGACGGCCAGGGTAGCGGCCTCCGCCCAGCTGAGCAAGGCCGGCGGCTTGCCGAAATAACGCCAGGCCGCTGCTTCCAGCCCCACTGTATTTCCTCCGAAAGGCGCTTGGGTGGCATAGACCTGAAGGATCTCTTCCTTGCTGTAGGTAAGTTCCAACCGGGCTGCCATTGCGCATTCCAGTGCCTTATTCCATAGGGTTCGCGGGGCATTTCCGCGGGCCAGGCGCATGAGTTGCATGCTGAGGGTACTGGCGCCGCTCACAATGCGCCCTGCCCTGGCATTTTGAAGAAGGGCCCGGCCGAGCGAGCGCGCATCCAGGCCGTGATGACGGAAAAAACGGCGGTCCTCGAAAAAGAGCAAGGCTTGCACAAAGCGCGGAGGCAGGGAATCGGGAGGGCCAAAGCGCCACTGCCCGTCCTCGGCAATGCGCACGCCCAGCAGTTCGCCGTTTTCTCCCTCCAGCACCCGGCTGTAGGGCACATCAAAAAGCGGGCGCGGCAAACAGAACCAAAAGGCCGTAGCCGAAATGGCGGTTGCCAGCAGCACCCATAACCCAATCCTGTATCGGTAGATTTGCCCAGGCGGCATAGATCGCGCGTTCTAAGTGCTTGGAAGATAGGGAGAATCCGGTGCCTAAGCCAGGATTCACCGGGTGATGATGGCCCGCATGTCTTTGAGGATCTGTTCGCCCCGGGCTGAAAAAACGGTTTCGGCCAGCTGCTCGGGCTCGTACGCCCGCAAAAAGAGCAGAGCCAGGTTGTCGGCGAGGATCTCATCGGGATGGATGATGTAGGAGGTATTGTCGCCGATCCGGTCGAAAAAGCCGGGCAATTCGTAATAGGTAATCGGACTGTTCCCGGCAGCGTCCAATGCCAAGGTGTATTCGCCATCCGGCGTGAGGGTTAGGGGATAGAGTTGGAAGTCGATATACGCAAAAAAGCCGGGTTGGTCCTCCCGGTAGCAGTCGGGCCGAGCGCGCAGCAAGGGGTAGGCCAGCACCGAATCGGCTCCATTTTCCAGCTTCACGGCAAAGTGATCGGCCAGGCCGTCGGGATTGAGCAATACCTGCCCGGCGATGGAATCGGGAAGTCGAACGGCTGCATTCAGGGGTTCGAAGCCCAGGATGCTGTATAGGGCTTCTCGCTTTTTGGGGTGCCGTCGCGAATAGATGTGGAAGAGTTCGTGCAGAAGGGTGCGTCGAAGTTCTTGCCGGTTCGGGCGCTGCAAGGCGTCTTCAGGTACGATAATGGCTTTGCCCCGTGTAAAAAAAGCACCTTCCCCGTAAAGAGATCCCCTGCTTTTGATAAGCTTCAGCGTATCCGGAAAGAGATCGGCTGCGCCGAAGTCCACGGCCCATTGCCGGATGATGCGAAGCTGAGCGAGCAGCAGAGCAGCCTCCTCTTCGGAAAACGAGCTGACATCTCGTCGCAATGCCAGCCGGTACCGGGGCAGTATGTCCCGGCGCAAGAGGCTGTCCGGGAAGCATTGCCGAAGCTGGAGGCCCATGTCTACCGCGTTCACCCGCTCGAAGAACCCCTCTTCGGGATCCGATGCGATGTGTTGGGCCGCCTGGCTGCTGTCCAGCGCAACGAATTGGCCTCGCTGCTCGCCCAGGTTGTTTTCCCGTCGCTGGCAGGCAGACAGGAAGACCAGCAAGAGCACAGCGCTTAGCATGGAAAGGCCGGTTTTCATCATTATTTGATCCGTTATTTGGTTTTCATCGCAAACTACGTCTTGCGAACATAGGCGAAATGTATGTACCTTTACCCTATTGATCCATAAGTTCTAGCTCGCCCAAGTGAAGTTCTCACCTCATCCTGAACCAATTTGTATGCCGGCTAAATTAATGGATACGGCGCTTGCTGCCCGAAGTGCGGCGCGCCCTGAATGCGGCAATTTTTATCTTTCAATCTAATTTTTTTTGTGATGAACATTTTTGTTGCCAGGCTCAATTACAGTACTTCCAGTGAAGGACTGCGAGCCGCATTTGAAACCTACGGCGCGGTAGATTCCGCTAAAGTCATCATGGACAAGGAAACGGGACGTTCCCGCGGTTTCGGTTTTGTAGAAATGCCGGACGATGAAGAAGCGCAGAACGCCATCGGCGCTCTGAACGAATCGGAATTGGACGGCCGCACCATCGTGGTAAAAAAAGCGGAACCACGGCCGCAACAGCGTCGGCCCCGGCGAGATTCCTACGATCGTTGGTAAGAACGGATATAGTTGAATAGTGGACGGGCCGCCTTCGAGCGGCCCGTTTTAGGTTTAGCCCGAATTATTCACGGATTACCGTGAAT
>CAZQSF010000033.1:0-37160 GCA_964595955.1 uncultured Saprospiraceae bacterium | reverse complement strand
CCGAACTAGCCCTTCCCGGCTGCTGCCAACGCGGCGCGTACACTTCCGTGGTGAAGTAAAAGCTCCTGAGCTGCCTCGTAATTCAGTTCCAGAGCCTGCATGAGGATTCGGGTGCCGCGTTCGACCAGCTTGTTGTTGGTGAGCTGCATATCGACCATCTTGTTGTCCTGCACGCGGCCCAGCTGAATCATGACCGTTGTGCTGATCATATTGAGCACCAGTTTTTGGGCGGTACCCGCCTTTAGGCGCGTACTGCCGGTCACGAACTCGGGGCCCACGACCACTTCGATCGGGAAATCTGCCTGGCGGCTTAGCGGGGTGCCGGGGTTGCAGGTAATGCAGCCCGTAGTGATGCCCCGGACCCTGCAGTCGGCCAACCCCTGAACGACGTAAGGCGTGGTGCCGGATGCCGCAATACCCACCACCACGTCCTTGGCATCAGCTTGCCAGCCTTGCAGATCTCGCCAGGCCAGATGCCCGTCGTCTTCGGCGAATTCCACCGCTTTGCGAATGGCGCCGTCTCCTCCGGCAATCAATCCAATCACCCAATCGTGGGGAACCCCGAAGGTGGGCGGGCATTCCGAAGCATCTACAATTCCCAGCCGGCCGCTGGTGCCCGCGCCGATGTAAAACAGACGTCCGCCTGCCTTCATCTTGGGGACCACCGCACCTACCAGCGCTTCGATCTGCGGAAGCGATTCTGCAACAGCCAAGGGCACCTTTCGGTCTTCTCCGTTCATGAGCTCCAGCAGTTCGCTTACACGTCGGCTCTCCAAATGTCGGTGCGGAGACGGTTGTTCGGTGATCTTTTCCATGCCTTCCGGTTTTATACGCATCTGCGAGCCCAAAATAAAAGAGTTCGGAGGGTTGCGAGTCTGAGGAAAGCATTTTATTTTTGCACCGCTCCGAAAGGAGGGTACTCATCCTTCAATGGGGATATAGCTCAGCTGGCTAGAGCGCTTGCATGGCATGCAAGAGGTCGGGGGTTCGAATCCCCCTATCTCCACTCTCAAAGATCGCCTAGGGCGGTCTTTTTTATTTGGTGTTAGGGAAGTGGATGAAACACCGGATGGCGTACTTGCCCCGGCATCCCCATCGGTCTTTTACGCCTGCTGGCGCATGCTGCGTGGCGAAGCCGGACTTCTTCTTCCGGTCTGCTTTACCGACGCGCCGTTTCTATACAAGACAAAGTCTTTTCGCGGATCAGGATTCTCAGCTTTGAGACGCCAATGGCAAAAAAGTGGCTTTTTCCCATCCGGGCGGAAGCTAATGCCGGCTTTTTGGGAGCACCCGAATTGATCAATGGATAGACTTGAACATATTGATAAAATATCGTAACAATATGATATTCAATAATTTATGACGAATTGCCTCTGCAATTCCAAAATGTCAGCAGCCCAAATTTGGACACATTCCCGTTGCATAAAGGGGAAATTGAATTCTGTAATGCCTAAATCTCCAGGTTTACAGTGAGGCAGTCGAAAGACCGGGAAATACGGTGAATTCTCCGGCTTAAGCCCGTGAAGCGCAGATAAATCAGGGTTTTCGCGGCCTTCCACGGTTCATCTTGATGAGCCTGAAGGTTTCGTTTTGAATTTTTCTAAAGGTTCTTTTTGATTTAGGGTAAAATAAATTACCTTTACTTCGGTTTAAAGAGAGAGTAATTACCGACTTACTACCCCTTTTACAGGCTGGACTCTGGCATCAGAGGCTAGCCTAACCCTGTATGTGCCAAAATGTAGAGGTATTTAGAATGAAAATTTATCAAACCGAAAATATTGCTTCACAAAAATCGCTTGACTAATGTCTAATCCTAATCTCAACTCCCTAGAAATCAGGGATTTAATTAATCGCTATAAATCTGAGCTTCGAAAGCTCGACTTTCAGGTCGAAAAAACCCAAAGTACTATCTCCGATCTGGAAGCTCAGCTCGGTGAACGGATGCGCTACGAAGAAACGGAGTCTTCAGCCACCGGCGAAGAACCCGGCAGCGTTACGCGTTCGGCTGCGCCTGCGAAAAAGCGCGGACGAGGGCGTCCTCGCAAATCCGACAAAGCCGCTTCCAACGGTCATCAGGCTAAGAAAAAGGGCAGTTCGGGAAAGGGCAAAAAGGCCGGCCCGGTAGCCAAGGCTCCCATTGGCCCCAAGCCCATGAAGCGCAAGCGCAAACTCTCGGAATGGGATGAGTTTGTATTGGACACCCTGGAAAAAAACAAGACGGCGCTCATCAGCTCGGAGCTTTTGGATAAGGCCGAAAAGAAAAACAAACGGAAAACCGGATCGGATAAACTCACGGATCTCCAGCTTAAACGCAAACTCAACCAGGTGCTGCACAAGCTGGCCAACAAGCGAGGCGCCATTGTAAAGACGCAATATGCCGGGAAGGGCTTCGCTTACGGGTTACCCGATTGGTATGACGATAGCGGGCAGCTGAAGCCCGAATTTCAGCGCGAAGCGTAATTTCTAACTTGCTGATACACATTCGGGCCGGTTCACTAGCTTGAGCCGGCCCTTTCTTTTTCCATTTTATACGGTTTTCAGGACAAAATGACCTTTTTACCAAGACCTATTTAATCCTGAAAACCGTGAATACCGCTTCAAATATGAATCCCGCTTTCAAAATAGGTTCAGTTTCTGCATCCAACCTATTTTAAAGCGGGACAGGTCATTTCATACTTGAAACGGTATTATGCCGGACCTGGCTGATGATTCGCCGGGCGTGATCGCGCGTATTCTCGATAAAGAGTGAGCTGGTATCCATCCCGGCACACACTACGCCGGCCAGATACACCCCGGGCAGATTGGTTTCCAGGCTTTCCGTTTCATGGCAGGGTACCGTCACGGCTTCGATTTCCCGGATTTGAATGCCGAGCCGGCGGAGGAACTCAAAATTGGGCCGGTAGCCCGTCATGGCCAGTACAAAATCGTTTGCCACCTCCAGCGGTCCTTCCGGGGTTTGCAGGCGCACGCTCCGGGGGTGTATGGCCTCCACCGTGGTGTGGAAAAGCGCCCGGATACTTCCTTCCTTAATGCGATTTTCAATATTGGGGCGTATCCAGTATTTGACGCCCTTGTAGATCTCTCTTTTTCGGATCGCCATCGTCACATTGGCTCCGTGGCTCCACAGCTCCAGGGCGGCGTCGCAGGCCGAATTGGCCGCACCCACCACAAGGACATCCTGCCCTACGTAGGGATGCGGATCGGTGTAATAGTGCGTTACTTTGGGGAGCTCTTCACCGGGCACGTTCAGTTTTCGCGCCGTGTCGTAGAATCCCGTTGCCACGACCACCGCCCGGGTGTCGTATTGGCCCTTCTCCGTCTTCAGGCGATAGTGGTCGCCGGGCAAAGGGTGCATGGAGACCACCGGTTCGTAAAGCCGAATGCGCAATCCGAAGTGTTGGACCAGGCGACGGTAGTACTCCAGGGCTTCGCTCCGGGTGGGTTTGTCGCTATGCGATATAAAGGGAATATCGGCGATTTCCAGTCGCTTGGAGGTGGAAAAAAAGGTCATATTGGTGGGAAAGTGATAGAGGGAATTGACCAGAACGCCTTTTTCCAGTACCAAGTAGGAAAGTCCTGCTCGCTGAGCTTCGATGGCGCAGTTAATTCCGGACGGGCCGCCGCCGATAATGATGAGGTCGTACACGGTAAGATCGTTTTTGCCTGAAAACAAGTCAGGGGCGATAGGGTTGGGATCCGGGGCCGAACAAACGGGCAAATCCTATCTTTGGGCCCATTCTACAAAAATGCGCGCTCCATGGAAGCCCTGCAGTCTTACAGAAATGCATTCGAGGCCTACCTGCAAACTCATCCTTTTGATCGCGAGCCGGCCAGCTTGTACGAGCCGGCCAATTACATCATGCGCCTGGGCGGAAAGCGGCTGCGGCCCATCCTGGTCTTGCTGGGCTACGAACTGTTTCGAGCCGATGGGGCAGAGGATGCCCTTCCCGTTGCCATGGCGGTCGAGGTATTCCACAACTTCAGCCTGGTGCACGACGACATCATGGACGAGGCTCCTCTGCGACGGGGCCGGCCCACCGTCCATGAAAAATTCGGCCACCATGCCGGGATCCTTTCCGGAGACGTCATGTTGGTGTGGGCGTATCAGTGGCTTTCCCGGGTGAAGCACAGCGAACAGCTACCCGGCCTGTACCACATCTTTAACCGGGTAGCCATGGAAGTGTGCGAAGGCCAGCAATGGGATATGGATTTTGAAAAACAGCCGCGCGTTTCCCTCCCCGACTACCTGCGCATGATCGAGGGGAAAACCGCAGCCCTCCTTTCGGGCAGCCTGGAGATGGGGGCGCTGGTGGGCGGGGCGAATGCAAGGCAGCTCGACCAGGTCCGTCGCTTTGGCCGGCACATGGGACTTGCCTTTCAACTTCAAGACGATCTGCTGGACACTTTTGGGGAGACCGGCAAGGTGGGCAAGAAAAAAGGAGGCGATATCGTGCAAAACAAAAAGACCTACCTCATTTTGGAGGCGCTGAACCGGGCGGAAGGCCCCTTAAAAGCCGAGTTGCAACATTGGATGACCACACAGCCTGCCGACGAGGAAGCGAAAGTAAAGCGGGTGATCGAAATCCTCGAAGAACTGGGAATACCCGAATACGGCGAAAAGCTGAAAAGTCATTATGTGGAAATCGCCCGCACGGCTCTGGAAGAACTCGATGCCCGCCAGGAGGCGGTTGAGACTTTGGCCAAACTCCTTCACTACGTCGTGGGGCGCGACCTATAAAAAAAGGAGCAACCACAGCTGTGGTTACCCCTCACACTATGAAACACTATATCGCTTGTTAATTAGCCTAATTATTAAAGGCAGCATAAATGTAGGGAGAATGACCTACTTGCACAAGTTGCGCCTTTGCGCCTTTGCCTTATGATTGGAGAAAAATCTTGCCATTCCACCATTCCTTTTCGATCTGCGCCCGATTTTTTTCGTAGAAAGCCAGGGCCGGTCGGTTCCAGTCCAGCACCTGCCATTTGACGAGACGGCAGTCTTTCCGGCGGGCTTCCTGAAGAAAGGCATCGAACAGGCGTTGCCCGATACCGTGGCGGCGGTATGCTTCGCGGACCACGAAATCTTCCAGGTAGAGCATGCGCCCTTTCCAGGTGGAATAGGTGAGGTAATAGAGTGCCATGCCGATCAGTTCCCCACGGGGCTCTTCGGCGACCAGCGCTTCGAAAACGCCGGCTTCGAAATCGCGCTGGTACTCGGCCAGGCCGGCTACAAATTCCGCTTCGGCCCGCTCGTAAATGGCCAGCTCGCGAACCAGTTGATGGATACCGGCAAGGTCGCCGGTCCTGGCTTTTCGGATGCGTACCTCCATGCCTCAGTTTCTTTGAATGATGAAATCCTCCCGGCTGGTCCACTGCCCTGCTTGCGCGGAAACGCGTTCTACCTCAGCCGCCGGAGGGCCCTGCCTGCACCAGTCCAGCAAAGCCTCCAATTGCTTCTCTTCGCCTTCCGCCTCTGCGTACACACTTCCGTCGGGCTCATTTCGCACCAGGCCGGTAATGCCCAACTCCCGGGCTTTTCGTTGCATAGAGGCCCGGTAGTACACGCCCTGTACCTTTCCGCTGATTTTTAGTTGAATTTGCTGCTTCCTCATGTGGCTAAAAAATATAATTTTTGGACAAGCACTTAAAATCCGCCTGCCATGTCTCGATCAAATCTCTGGAAAATCCTGGCCATAGGCCTGGGGGCTTTGATTTTTTTCCTCCTCGTCTTAGCTGCCTTTCAGCTCTACCAGGACGGCAATACGGCCGGCCTGGTCGTGCTTTTGCTGATGGGCCTGGGGGGACTTTGGGGGTTGTATCGCTACCTCACCGCCGGCCGCCGCCGCCGGGAAGCTATCCTCAGTCGCCCTTTTCCCCGGGCTTGGCGCGACATCCTGGAAAAGGAGGCCACTTTCTACCGCCAACTGGACCAGGATGAAAAAAGCCGTTTTGAACGGGATGTTCAGCTCTTTCTGGGCGAAAAGCGCATCAGCGGCGTGCGTTCGAAGGTCAGCGAAGAGCTGAAAGTACTGGTAGCGGCCAGTGCGGTCATTCCGGTCTTCGGCTTTCCCGACTGGGATTATCCCAACCTGGAAGAGGTGCTTATCTATCCCGGGGCTTTTACGCGCGATTTCGCCCAAACGGGCGAGGGGCGCAATGTATTGGGTATGGTGGGCGACGGGGCCATGAGCCGGGTGATGATCTTATCCAAGCCCGCTGTACTGTCCGGTTTTCGCCTTCACAACGACGGTCACAACACGGCCATCCACGAGTTTGCGCACCTGGTGGATGCTGCGGATGGGGCTTACGACGGCGTGCCCCTGCTGCAGGATAAAGCCTATGCGCAGCCCTGGCTGGATCTCATTCACGAAGAGATGGAGCGCATCAAACGCAAGGACTCCCGGCTGCGGACTTACGGGGCTACCAACAAGGCCGAGTTTTTTGCGGTAGCCAGTGAATACTTTTTTGAAAAACCGGCCCTGATGAAAAAGCACCATCCCGAACTATACGAATGCCTGAGTACCCTTTTCAACCAGGACCTGAAAGCTCAAATGATGGCTCCGCTCCGCCGTCGAAGCAAGAATCGCTGAGTTCGTTTTGCCGGCGAACCCCCATTCGTTTTTTGTACTTTTGGGGCTTTAACCAAAAGCGGACCTGCTTTCCGACGGATTATGAAACCCCTAGTGCGCTTTCTCGTTGCGATGGGCTTATTGAACCTTTGGAGTTGCCGTAACGATACCACTCCATCGGCCGATCTCATCCTCACCAACGCGGCGGTTTACACCCTCAATCCCGATCAGCCCGATGTCCGGGCCGTGGCCGTGCGGGCCGATACCATCCTGGCGGTGGGTTCGGTGGAGGATGTGGCGGCGTTTCAGGGGCCTCAAACGGAGGTAATCGACCTTCGGGGGCGCTTCGTGATGCCTGGCTTCATTGAAGGGCACGGCCATTTTTCGGGACTGGGCCTCAGCCTGATCGAACTGAATTTCCTCAAGGCGGAAAGCTGGCAGGATATTCTGGGTATGGTGGCCGAGAAAGCTGCCGAAACCCCGGCCGGGGAATGGATCGTGGGCCGGGGCTGGCATCAGGAAAAGTGGGCCGTCGAGCCCCAGCACAGCCTACACGGGTATCCGCACCACCGCACCCTCTCCGAACTCACGCCCGAGCATCCCGTGATGCTCATCCACGCCAGCGGCCACGCGCTCTTTGCCAACGAAAAAGCTATGGAGCTGAGCGGTGTCGGTGTCGAGACCTCCGATCCGGCCGGGGGCGAGATCGTTCGCGACGCCACCGGCAAGCCGGTCGGTGTTTTCGAAGAGCGGGCCATGGGGCTCATCCGGGAAACGTACCGCCAGTATCAGAATAGCCTGGGTGAGGAGCAGCGCAAAGCACAATGGTACAAAGGGATCGAGTTGGCGCAGCGGGAATGCCTGGCTAAGGGCATCACCTCCTTCCAGGATGCCGGTTCCAAGTTTTACGAACTGGATGCGTATCGGGAAATGGCCGAACAGGGGGCGCTGGACCTGCGCCTCTGGGCCATGGTGCGGCACAGCGCCCGGGATATGCGCGGCAAGCTGGCCGACTATCGCTGGATCGGGCTGGGCGATCATCATCTCACAGTGCGCGCCATCAAGTCGGAGGTGGACGGCGCTCTGGGCGCTTACGGCGCCTGGTTGTTGGAACCCTACAACGACAAGCCTGGCTTTAGCGGTCAGAACACCACGCCCATCGAAGAGGTGGAGCGCATTGCCGAACTGGCCGTCGAGCACGATATGCAACTGTGCGTGCACGCCATCGGGGATCGCGCCAATCGAGTGGTGCTCGACCTCTTTGAAGAGCAGTTTGAAGAACACGGACCGGACCGGGACTGGCGGTGGCGGGTGGAGCATGCCCAGCATCTGGCCGTATCCGATATCGAACGCATGGCTCGTCTGAATGCCATTGCATCCATGCAGGCCATCCATTGTACTTCGGATGCGCCTTTTGTGGTAAAACGCCTGGGAATGCAGCGCGCTCGCGAAGGGGCCTATGCCTGGCGAAGCCTGCTGGAAGCCGGCGCCGTGGTGACCAACGGCACTGATGCCCCGGTAGAAGACGTGGATCCCATAGCCAGCTTTTATGCTTCCGTGACCCGCAAGCGCTCCGATAGCGGCCTCCTCTTTTTTCCCGAACAAGCGATGACCCGCCAGGAAGCGATCTACTCCTACACCCTGGCCAATGCTTATGCCGCTTTCGAAGAAGATATCAAGGGCTCGTTGGAGCCCGGCAAGTTGGCTGATCTGGTCGTGCTGTCCCAGAACCTGCTTACCTGCCCCGAAGAAGAAATCCTCAATACGCAGGTAGATATGACCTTCGTGGGCGGTGCGTTGAAGTATTCGCGAGAGTAAAGGAATCATCCATGAATCAAGAGATCGAGCATTGGATCCAAGAGCTTGAAACCTTTGCGACCACCCCCTCAACCGAACGGTGGATCGCACTCGGGGTGCTCGTATTTGTGCTCTTACTCCTGTTGGCCATGCGCATCAACCGGCGCACCAAAAAGAAAAGAGCCTTCCTGTACGCTCCGCAGTTATTTCTCGACAGTTTCCAAATTTCGCCCCTGGGGCGGGATGCATACGTGAAGATCGCCAATATGGGCGCTCCGGGAACCCTTGCGAAACTTCAAGTCAATGGGCGCCCTGACCTCGTCGTCAAAAACCAGGTAGCCGGTCACAAATTGGAGCGCGGCGAACAGTACCGCATTCTTCTGGAGGCGGAAGGACCCAAGAAAATCGATCGCGACTTTTCTTTCTCGCTCACCTTCATGGATGCCCGAAAAAATGTTTTTCAACAGGAGTTCAACCTGCGCACGAAAAGCGCTCAAAAGGCCAAACTCCTAAAACTCGCCTGATGGTACCTACCGAGCCTTCCAAAGTGGATATCCTGGCCATCGCCATTCATCCCGACGACATCGAACTCAGTTGCAGTGGTACGCTACTCAGCCATTTGGATCAAGGCTATACGGTCGGTATACTCGATCTGACGCTGGGCGAACTCGGTACCCGGGGCAAACCCGAAATCCGGAAACGCGAAGCGCTGGATGCGGCTGAACGCATGGGAGCCTCTTTTCGGGTGTTCCTGGACCTCGAAGACGGTTTTTTCGAATACAATCGGGAAAATGTGGAAAAGATCATCCGGGTGTTGCGGAGCTGCACGCCCGACCTGGCTCTGATCAATGCCCCGCACGACCGCCATCCCGATCACGGGCGCGCGGCCCGGCTCACGGCCGATGCCTGCTTTTATTCCGGTCTGTCCAAGATCGAGACCCGCGATGCCGACGAGCATTTGCAGGCCCGCTGGCGCCCAAAGGCCGTGTATCATTACATTCAGGACTACAACCTGGAGCCCGATCTGATCGTGGATATCACCGGGTTCATGGACAAAAAGATCGAATTGGTGCAAGCCTTCCGTTCGCAATTCTACGTACCGGGCGATGAGGAATATTCCGAAGAGCAAAATACCCCCATTTCAGGACAGGAGTTCATCGCCTACCTGCGCGCCAAGGCCCGCACCTACGGCCGCACGGCAGGCTTTGAGTTTGGTGAGGGATTCATTGCTGCCCGCACGCCGGGTGTGCAGGATCTGTTCACCCTGCGCTAAGTACAAAACCGGGGGTTTTGCAATGTACCTGCGAGCTATGCCTTCAGCAGGGATTCCGGCAGGCCGGACTGTGCGAGTGAATGCACACCTGAATGCCAACCTTTGAAATGGTACTCAGGGGAAGGAAGGTACGGTCGTAGGGCCTTTTTGCTCCAGGCGATCGACGTATTGCACCTCGCCCAGTCGGAACTTAACGGGCAGCTTGAACGTGTTCTCCAGTTTCACATCCAGTTTGCAAAACGGGGCCAGTTCCCGGTAGTCGTACAGGGAAGGGATTCGATGGGGCGGGGTCATGGGCTGCAAGTCAGGCCATGCCGGCGCTCCCCAGACGGGTTGGTCAAGGGGGGCTTTCAGGGCCGCGCGCCATTCGGGCAGCGACTGACCGGCCAGAGTACTTCCTGCCAGAAAAAGGAGCAGGCTAATCGCGCTTTTTACTGCCGGCATACAATTCGTATTTCAGGTACTTACAGGCTAACGGTCCGTTGTACAGTGTGGTTCGCTGAGAAGCGCGCAGACCAATGCGTTTGACGGCTCCTTTATGGGCTGAGATCAGCCAGGCCTCCCAGCCGGTATAGGCCTGTTTGAGCCGGTCGCCGATCTGTTGATAGAAGTCCTCCACCTCCTCCTGAGGTATCCGTTCGTCGTAAGGCGGGTTCATGATGAGCAAGCCTTCGGGGGCCGGAGCCGGCGCCTGCAGGAAATCGGCTGCTTCCAGTTGCACCCAGCGGAGTATACCGGCCTTGCCCAGGTTGCTTCGGCTCAGGCCAATGGCCCGGGGATGACGGTCGCGGCCGAAAATGGGATTTTGGGGAGGCCGAATGCGGGTGGCGGCCTTTTCGCGAACGGACTCCCAAAGATCGAGTTCGGCATCCCGCCATCGAAGAAAGCCGAATCGGGTACGATGCCACTGGGGCGTTTGTTGGCAGGCGATCAGAGCCGCCTCGGCGAGTAGCGTTCCCGAACCGCACATGGGATCCAGCAGGGGGCGCCGCCCCGAATAGCCGGCCTGAAGCAGCATGCCCGCAGCCAATACCTCGTTGAGCGGGGCCGGGCCACCCCGGCCGCGGTAACCGCGCTTGTGCAGGGAATCGCCCGAGCTGTCGAGCGAAAGGGTGCATTGGGTATCCTTGATGTGGAGGTTGATGCGCAAGGTGGGGTCCTTGATATCCACGCTGGGACGCCGCCCACTGCGCGAACGAAACTGGTCGACCACTGCGTCTTTGGTTTTGAGGGCTGCGTAGTGCGAATGGCGAAATACCGGCCCGCTGGTCACGGCATCCACAGCCAGGGTATGGCCGGCACCCAGGTATTGCCCCCAGTCTACAGTCTGCACAGACCGGTAGAGATCCTGTTCGGAAGCGGCTTCAAATTCCGCAATGGGCACGAGCACCCGCAGGGCCGTGCGCAGCTCCAGGTTGGCGCGATAGAGGAGTAGCTTGTCGCCCTCAGCTTGCACAACCCGCTGGCCGGGTGCGGTGCTCTTGGCGCCCAGCGTTTTGAGTTCCTGCGCGAGCAGAGGCTCCAGGCCGGCCAGCGTTTTGATGGTCAGTTGCATGCCTTTTTCGTCGATTGGGTGTTCCCAATGATACGAATTTACCACTCCTGGTCCGACATCGCATTCCCGTCACCGGTTTTGCTTGCGCGTATCGGGCGAACGATCAATAAGCCGAGGCCTTCGGGAACCAGAAAAGTCATCTCTTAGCTCTTCCATCCGGCGTGATCGATCGTCGGGCTTTCCGCCAGTGTAAACCGATCTTCTTCCGGGTTCTGCTCAGCACCCAGGATTTGGATCAGGGTAGTTCAAGGGGTGAGCGCGAGGTAGGGGCTGCTGGAGCTTTTATCCGATAATTTCTACCCGCCCGTCTATCCGGATCACCATGCCCAAATACGTCTTGCCATGGAAGGCCGGGAGCTGTTTGCGAAACTCCACGGTGGGTTGAATGTCGGGCGGGTTATCCGGATAGAGCCCCAGGTTCACCCATCCACGAGGCAGCCTACTGTGCCCGGGGGTATCCTCAAAGGATGAATTTTCCAGGGGGACCGGCTGGGCACACAATCCACGTATTCCCAAAAGGATGAGCAGGCCAATTCCGAAAAAACGCATAGACCGGACAGCGTATTTGCCTCAAAGATCTCAATTTGCTTCCTTCCAAACCAGTGGGATCAATTCAAATAGATCCGCATGGTGATGCCTGAATCGTCCATCGGCCAAAGGTGTTCGTATTCGCGAGCCCGGATGTTCCACTTTCGGACGGCGAAGCGGTCTTTGGGCAGGCCGGCCGCCAGGAATGCGCGTTGCAGGGTTCGCTTGCGCTTGCGGAAACCAGCATCCGAGCGGGCACTTTTGCCCAATACGATGATGAGTTCGCTCTGCGGAAAGCGCTTGAGCACCTCGATGACCTTTTGAATAGCCGGATGGTAAATGCGGCGGGGGCGGGTTTCGGTGAACGCCCAGCCGGTCAGCCCGCCGCGATCGTCGAATTGAATTTTTGGGCCCCACTCCTGCAAGGGTTCGATGAGTTCGCGCATGAGCAGGTCATACCGGCTGATCGACGCCTGCTGCACAAAGGTGATTCGCCGGGTACCCTCCGATTGGTTGCGGGACAACAGCCGGAGGTCGTCCAGGAAGAGGAAGCTTTCGTACGGCTTGGAGGCCTCCTCGTGGTAGTATGGGCGCAGAATGAGGTAGCGGGTGGGTTGAGGAGCGCAAAAGGACAACGTATAGGCGTGCCAGTCTGCATGGCGGATAAATGGCGTTTCGGCTATAAAAAAAGGGGTGCGTTCCTTGCCTGCACTACCCAGCAGTTGGAGACGAAGTCCCTTTTCGGCGGGCAGGGCCGCTGAAAAATGAAGCTCGTAGCAGGAATCCATTTTGAGCGGTAGGCTCAGTTCTTGCCCGATGGCGTCCCACTGCCGGTCGGAGAACAATCGAAGGCAAAGGAAGCGCTTGCCATCCGGGGCGTATAGGCTGTCTTCGGCAGCTGCCTGGATGACCGAGGCCGGTTCGCGGCCGGTAAAACCGAAGAAAAGCCAGTCGGCAGGGTAGGGGGTAAGGTCGCGGACTTTTTCAAAGGAGGGATTGGCCAAGGGCAGGAAATCTGCTTGACCGAAGAGGATGAGCGGCAGGAAGAGAAAACATGCGATCCAGCGCATGAGCCCGGCATTTGTCTTTCATTACAAAAGGAAAAGCGCAAGGTTCACTCAATCCAGGCGAAGAAACAAAAAGCGGTTTTGAGCGTCCCAGTTTTCCTTGGCATCTTGCTTTTTGGCCTTTCGGATAACCACCTGGCCGGAGGGGATGTTCAGTCGTTCGCATTCGTCCTTGAGCTGCCGGATTCGATCTTTGATGAGCGACCGGCTTTCGCCTCGCACGGCCAGTAGCAGCTTTTGGCCGGGCAGATCCCGAAGTACATAGCTCAGCCGGTGAAGGGCCCGGTTGAAGTAGTGCAAACCCGGATTGCCGGCTTCGGCATACACCTCGCGCAGGAGTTGGTTGCTCCAGGGGTCAAATCGGAGGTCGGCGCCCAGGGTCTCGGCAAGGGCTTTTCCCTCGGCCAGACGCGCTACGGGCTGATGTTGGAGGGTGTCCGGCGAGAACGCATAGGCTCCGGTGCGGCAATCGGCAATTACGATAGGGGAGAGCCGGTCCAGCAGGATATTTCCGGGATAGTAACCCTCCTTGACCGGCGCATGGACGGCTTTCAGGATGAGGTGCTCAACAGAGGCACTGGGCTTGAACAGCAACTTGATCTCCCGCCATTCGGTGTGTCCGATGACGTCGGACTCGGCCAGCAACTGATTCATCTGACACCGGATGGAGCCTCCCCAGACCTGGATCTTCAAGGCTCCGTTGTGATTGAGGCGTTCCCGGCTCACCCGGTCGACGGCCACGTAAAACGGAGAACGGGAAACGTAGAGGTCGAGGCGGTAGCAATGGTTTGGGCTCAGCGGATGGGGCAGTCGCTGGGCTATGGACTCGGTGGTGCCGTTGGGCCGGCCGACCAATGCCATGTAGGTGGCCCCATCTGCAGGGCGATGCGTGACGCCGAAGCTTCCATTGGGGTGAATGTCGGGCGGTGTTTCCTCGGCAGGACCACAGTAGTACCAGCCCCCGGGCAGATCACCGATGCCGGGTTCCCCTTCCAGCGAGGGGTTGTCAAAAACGACGATCTTGGTCTGCCCGGGTGCCCGGGGCAACGTGCAGAGGAAAAGGAAGAGCGCGGAGAGAATGCCTACAAGGTGCACTTTCCGATACCGATGAAAATGGCTATCCACACCAAGCCTTTGAGGAAAAAAAAGAGAAACCCCGCCAGTCCGATACGCTGGAGCCATTTTCGCAGGCGGGTACTTCGCGTTTCTGCTGAATTTGCCATGCCCTAGGTTTGCAATACTCCTACATTAAACGGTTCAAGTTCGCCATGGTTTGCCGCTGCAATACCTTCGCTGATCCACCGGCGGGTATCGCGAGGATCGATGATGGCATCCACCCACAGCCGAGCCGCAGCGTAATAAGGGGAGGTTTGGGCCTCGTAGCGATCGGTGATCTTTTGCAGCAGTTCCCGCTCTTCTTCCGGGCTGATTTTCTGGCCTTTGGCTTTCAGGCCGGCCACCTGGATCTGGAGCAGGGTCTTGGCTGCCTGGGAGCCTCCCATCACGGCAATGCGGGCTGTGGGCCAGGCTGCGATGAGGCGCGGGTCGTAGGCCTTGCCGCACATGGCGTAATTGCCCGCTCCGTAGGAATTGCCCACGACGATGCTGAACTTGGGCACGGTGCTGTTGCTTACGGCATTCACCATTTTGGCGCCGTCCTTAATGATGCCTCCGTGTTCGGAGCGCGAGCCAACCATGAAACCGGTAACATCGTGCAGGAAGACGAGGGGGATCTTTTTCTGGTTGCAGTTCATGATGAACCGGGCGGCTTTGTCGGCCGAATCGGAATAGATCACGCCGCCGAATTGCATTTCTCCGGTCTTGGTCTTTACCACTTCGCGATTGTTGGCCACAATACCTACACTCCAGCCGTCGATGCGGGCGTAGGCGCAGAGAATGGTCTTGCCGTAGCCGGCCTTGTATTGGGTGAGCTTGGAATCGTCGGCCAGGGCCTTGAGCAGGTCCAGGGTTTTGTAGGGCCGGGTGGGGTTGTCGGGGAGAATGCGCAGCAGCTCATTTGCTTCCGGCTTAGGGTCGGCGGGTTCAATGCGGTCAAGGCCTATCTGTTCGTACGGTCCCATGGTATGGATGAGTTCGCGCACGGTGTCCAACGCGGTCTGGTCGTCGGGAAGCTTGTAGTCGCAAATGCCGGATATTTCCGTTTGGGTGGTAGCGCCGCCGAGGGTCTCCTGATCCACTTCCTCGCCTATGGCGGCTTTCACCAGATAAGGGCCGGCCAGAAAGATGGAGCCGGTACCCTCCACGATCAGGGCCTCGTCGCTCATGATAGGCAGGTAGGCTCCGCCGGCCACGCAGCTGCCCATGATGGCGGCAATTTGCGGAATCCCCATACTCGACATGCGGGCGTTATTCCGAAAGATGCGGCCGAAGTGCTCCTTATCCGGAAAGATCTCATCCTGCATGGGCAGGAAAACCCCGGCGCTGTCCACGAGGTAGATGATGGGCAGGCGATTCTCCATGGCGATCTCCTGAGCCCGCAGGTTTTTTTTGCCGGTAATGGGGAACCATGCGCCGGCTTTCACGGTGGCGTCGTTGGCCACCACCACGCACTGCCGCCCCGACACGTATCCGATAACGACGACTACGCCGCCTGCGGGGCAGCCGCCGTATTCCTCGTACATCTCATAGCCGGCAAAAGCGCCGATCTCCAATACGGGGCGGCCTTCGTCCAGCAGGTAATCCACCCGCTCGCGCGCCGTCATTTTTCCCTTGTCGTGTTGCTTTTTGATCTTTTTTTCGCCTCCGCCCTGCTCGACGAGATTCAGCCGGTGCTCGAGGCGGGAAAGCAGCAGCTTCATGTGGTCTTCGAATTGGTTCTTTTCCAGTTCTGCTTTGGTCATATTCGGTTGGAATCTTGCTAGACCAAAGAAACAAAAAAGCCCCGACACCCCAGGGGAGTCGGGACGTTCCCGTTTCGTAAGCAGTCCGGGCCGGATCACTCCAGCTCAAACTCGTAATAGTATTCGCTGGGATAGTCTTCGTAGAAACCTTCCAGGCGCACCATACCCCGTGCGATGCGCAAGCGGCGCAGCAGTTCGTCCAGGTTTCGGACGTCCTCGCCGTCTACTCTGGTGATGACATATCCCGGCTCCATGTTCGTCTTTTCGATGATGCTGCCGCGCAGAATGCTGGTCACGCGCACGCCTTCCAGTCCGAATCGCTTGCGTTCTTCCAGGCTGAGGTTGCGCAGTTCGACCCCCAAGTCTTCGAGTCGCGATTCGTCTGGGGCAGCGATCAGGGCGGTGGAGTTCATCTTGTTCTTCAAGACGACATCGGTGGTGAAGGACTCGCCCTCCCGGATATAGGTTATGGTAATGTAATCGCCCGGGCGGTAGCGCCCCACCTGTTCCTGCATTTCCGGCACGGTTTTGGTCTTCACATCGTTGATGCCCACAATGACATCGCCTTTTTTCAGGCCGGCATCGTCGGCACCGCTGTCGGCCGTGATCCGGGTAATGTAAATGCCCTCTACGGCATCCAGCCCCAGGGATTTGGCGCGCTCGCTCGTCATGTCGTCTATGAATACGCCGAGCAGGCCGCGCTGCACAGCCCCGTAATCGCGCAGGTCGTTGATCACCTTCTGGACCAGGTTGGCGGGTATGGCAAAGGAATAGCCCTCATAACGGCCCGACCGGGTGATGATAGCCGTATTGATACCGATGAGCAAGCCTCCGGTGTTGACCAATGCCCCGCCGCTGTTGCCGGGATTGACCGCGGCATCGGTTTGGATGAAAGACTCGATGCGGTCCTGCCCTTCCAGGATGTCAATGCTGCGGCCTTTGGCACTCACGATCCCGGCCGTAACGGTGCTTTCCAGGTTAAATGGGTTGCCCACGGCCAGTACCCACTCGCCTACGCGGAGGCTGTCCGAGTCGCCGAAATCCAGGAAGGGCAGACCCTCGGCCTGAATGCGAAGGAGAGCCAGGTCGGTGGAGGGGTCGGTGCCGATGAGCTTGGCCGAAAATTCGCGCTTGTCGTTGAGCGTGACCTCGATCTCGTCTCCATCTTCCACGACGTGGTTATTCGTCACGATATAGCCATCCGGCGAAACGATCACCCCGGAGCCGGAGGAAGCCCCAAACTGGCCGGATTCCCAAAAATTGAAAACGCCGGAATTTTCCTTGGTGCGGATATTGACCACGGCAGCCGTAACGGCCTCAGCTGCCGAAATGAAGTTTGTCGGGGCCAATGCCGGTGCTTTTCCTTCGGCCAGGCTGGAGGAAACCGGCGGGTTTTGAAAACGCTTGGAAGGCGTGTACCGAACCGGCGAGGCCTCCCGGACAATGATTTCTCTGGGCTTTTCGATCATGCGATACAGGAAGATGGCGATCAGGGCGCTCAACACCGAGGTGAAAACCAGTAGGCCTACTCTTTTCATATGGCTGTTCGTTGTTTCGTTTTGGGCTTCGGAGGCTTTTCAGAACTACAAGCGCGGAATCGATTCGCAAAGGCAAGCTCTGCTTTTTTAGAGGTTGATGCTTTCATCGGGCAGCGGTTTAAGGCAACCGCCTGGCCGTCCCGGCCCTTCATTTGGGGCGTGGCGTAGAAAAATAACGATTTATCCCCGCATTTCATTCCAAACACCAAACGGAATTTTGTGTTTTTCGGCTGCGGGCGAAGCTGTAGTTTTTCAGTCATATTGCGCCATTCGGGCTAAGCTTGTGCGGTGATCGAACCGGAATCGGTATTCACGGTTTTCAGGATAAAATAGGTCTTGGTAAAAAGGTCATTTTATCCTGAAAACCGTATAAAACTTAAATTTTCCCGCAAAAAAGCAGATTTTTCCCGCTATGGATTCTGAAAAGAAAGACCCTTTTGACGGGGAATACATCGGCAACATTTGGGGGTGGAAGCTCTCTTTGATCGGGCTGATCGTCCTGGTGTTCTTTCTGGGTTTGATCGCCTACCGGCACTACGCGCTGGACGTGCCTTTGGGCTTCGAAGAGATCCGGCAGGATCAGATCATGGAATCCGATTCTACCACCGATGAGGCAACCGAAAAATGAACCCAATCCCCTTTGTCAAATACCATGGTACGGGCAACGATTTCGTGCTGATCGATCAGCGGGAAAAGGCCTGGTTAGCTCCCGATTCCGGGGCTCTGATCCGAGCCATGTGCAACCGCCGTTTCGGGATCGGGGCCGATGGGCTGATCCTGCTGCAGGCCCATCCTGCAACTGCCTTTGAGATGCTGTACTTCAATGCCGACGGCCGGCCGGGGAGCATGTGCGGCAACGGCGGGCGATGTGCGGTAGCCCACGCTTTTCGCCTGGGTTGGATAGGTACCGATTGCAAATTCAAAGGGCCCGACGGCATCCATCGGGCGCAGATCGACCCGGAAGGCGAATGGGTGGACCTGCAGATGGGTGACGTCACTTCAGTGCAGCAGAGCGGCGATTCGTACGTACTGGATACGGGCTCGCCCCATCATGTCGTCTTCCTGGACCGCCTGGACGGCCTGGATGTGGTCGCGGCCGGCCGGGCCATACGCTACAACCAACGCTATGCCGAGAAAGGTATCAATGTAGATTTTGTCGTGGTAAAAGACGACCGGCTGCAACTGGCCACCTATGAGCGAGGTGTGGAAGACGAGACCCTGTCGTGCGGGACGGGCGTGACGGCTGCGGCTTTGGCCTATGCCCTCAAAGCCTCCGGCAAGGCCCGAAGCCCGGTAAAGGTAGAGGCGAAAGGCGGCTTGCTGGAGGTGCGCTTCCGGCAGGACGGACAGGCATTTTTCGATATCTGGCTCAGCGGTCCTGCTCAGGCTGTTTTCGAAGGCCGCTGGATTCAAAAAACTTCCTGATCTCCATGATGAAGTGGATTAATCTCACCAGCGACACGGTTACCAAGCCCAGTCCGGGCATGTTACAAGCCATGTTTGCCGCCGAGGTAGGAGACGACGTTTTCGGGGAAGACCCTACCATCAATGCCCTGGAGGCTTATGCGGCCGGTTTGTTCGGCATGGAGGCTGCTTTGTTTTGCCCATCGGGCACCATGACCAACCAAATTGCCTTACATCTGCACACCCGCCCGCTGGACGAAGTGATCTGTGATGTGAATTCCCATATTTACCAATACGAGGTGGGCGGCTACGCTTTCCATTCGGGCCTGGGTATCAACCTGCTGGAGGGAGATCGAGGCCGGCTTCGGGCCGAACAGGTCGAAGCGGCCATCAAGCCTCAATACGACTGGCTCCCGCGAAGCCGCCTGGTGGTTCTGGAAAACACCTGCAACAAAGCGGGCGGAAGCTACTACCGCTTATCGGATGTGCATCCCATCTGGGCGTTGTGCAAGGAGCGCGGACTGGCCCTGCACCTGGACGGCGCCCGGCTGTTCAATGCCCTGGCTGAAACGGGCGAATCTACAGCGGACTGGGGCAGTTGTTTCGATACGATCTCCATTTGCCTTTCGAAAGGCCTGGGCGCCCCGGTCGGCTCGCTTTTGCTGGGTAAAACCGAGCACATTCAGCGTGCCCGGCGGATCCGGAAAGTGATGGGTGGCGGCATGCGCCAGGCCGGCTATCTGGCTGCTGCCGGGCTGTACGCGCTTCAATATCAGGTAAAACGGCTTGTGGAAGACCACCAAAAAGCGAAGCAGTTAGGAGCGCTGCTGGCGGATCTGCCCTATGTAGAGGAGCTGCGTCCCGTAGAAACCAACATTGTCATTTTCGATGTGAAGCCCCCCTGGACAGCGTCCTCTTTTCTGGGTAAATTGAACAACCATCACATCAAAGCCGCACCCTTTGGTCCGCAAACCATCCGGTTTGTCACCCATCTGGACGTGCATGATGCCATGATCGACGAAGTGTGTGAGGTGTTGCGGGCTTTGGCCTCAGGCTAAGTACAATCTCAAACGTATCGAAGAGGGGCGTGTGCAATCAACCACTCCCACATTCAAATTCAAACGCACACGACAAAACCTTGGTTTTGAACTTAGCCCGGATTATTCACGGATTACCGTGAATAATGACGATAGGTGGCTGAAAACACGCTTGTTTTCAACCACTTATGTCAGGGTCTTTAGTGCTGACATCCGCAGGATCGTCAGGATAGCCCTGACCATTGAAAAATTTTGTGTACCCAAATTTGGATACGGATAATAACAGTAAGAATGGAACTGTGTTATTCCTAATTGTTTGATTTACAAAGTTTTGCAATTCGTCAGCCCTTCGGGCGGAAAATTCGATGAATTTTCCGGGTTAGTCCTCTCCGCGTTCCCGCCGATTGAGCTCGTCGCGGATCTTGGCGGCCTTTTCGTAATTCTCCTTTTCCAGCACCTCTTCCAGCATTTGATTCAGTTCATCGTCGGAGAGTTCCGTGAGGGAGTGCTGCTTGCGCCGGCGAGTGCGGGAAGGAGCGGGTTCCATTTCGGCATAATCCTCCTCGTCTTCTTCTTCCAGCGAGACGCCGGCAGCGTCGAGGATAAACTCATAGGTGTAAATGGGGCAATCGAAGCGGACGGCCAGGGCCAGGGCATCGGAAGTGCGGGAGTCGATCTCGACCACCTCCCCGTTGTGAATGCATACCAGACGGGCGTAGAAAATGCCGTCCAGCAGATTGTTGATGATCACCTCTTTGAGGTCGATATTAAACGTTTCCAGGGTGTTCTTGAACAGATCGTGGGTGAGCGGCCGGTTGGGGGTCATTTGCTCGGTTGCCACCGCAATGGCTTGGGCCTCAAAGCTTCCGATCACAATGGGCAGCCGCCGATTGCCCCCTATCTCACCTAACACCACAGCGTAGTTCTGCGATTGGGTCACGCTGTGGGATAGCGCAACAATATCCAGTTCAATTTTCCTCATGGCGCGCATGCTTTGCTTTGATCAACCGAATCGGGCTTTCAGGCGCGTGAAAATTACAACGAAAACCCATTTTCTCAAACCTCAATCGATTTCAGGCCGGCTGTTCCCCGGCTTTGGCCTGATTCCAGAGCTCATCCATTTCTTCCAGGCTCATGTCCTCCAGGTTTCGCTGGGCATGAGCTTCGATGTATTCGAAGCGGCGTTTGAACTTTTGATTCACCCGTTCCAGGGCCGTCTCGGGATCTATACCCTCGAAACGGGCGTAATTGATCAGGGAGAAAAGCACATCTCCGAACTCTTCCTCTCGCCGCCGGGCGGCGGTCGATTCGCTTTGCAGAACCTCGCGCAATTCCCGGATCTCTTCCTCTACCTTGGCCCACACCTGTTCGCTGTTCGCCCACTCGAAGCCCACCTGCTTGGTCTTTTCCTGCATCCGGTAGGCTTTAATCATGGCCGGCAGGCTGGCCGGCACCCCAGATAAGACGGATTTTTTTCCTTCGCGCAGCTTGAGCTGTTCCCAGTTCTTCTTGACCTCGGCCTCGTCGGCCACCTCCAGATCGCCGTAAATGTGCGGATGGCGTTTGACCAGCTTGTCGCAAAGGGCATGGAGGGCATCGGCGATGTCCCAGGCTTCTTTTTCGGAGGCTATTTTTGCGTAAAAGACCATGTGAAGCATCAGGTCACCTACCTCCTCTTTGATGCCCTCCAGGTCTTCTTCCAGAAGGGCGTCTGCAAGTTCGTAGGTTTCTTCGATGGTCAGGTTGCGCAGGCTCAGGAAGGTTTGTTTGCGATCCCACGGACACTGCTCCCGCAGTTCGTCCATAATGGTGAGCAGGCGGCCGAAGGCCTCGAGTTTTTTCTGCATAAAAGTATTAGCTTTGCAATCCTCCAGCCGCTTTTCAAACCCGCGGCATGCAGGCCTTGTTCTTAAAAGTAAAGACCCGTTCCATGGAGTTTCTGTATGTTCTAGGTATCGTTTTCGGATTTTTTGGTCTGGCGTTTGCCATGATCAATATTCGCCATATTGTTACGGGCAATGAGTTTCGGGGTACCTGTGCCACCAACAATCCCATGCTGAAAAACCAGGTCGGTGATTGTGAGGTCTGCGGCAAACAGGCCGACGAGGCCTGCAAAATGCCGGAAGTCGACGGCCGGAAGCCCTATGCCTCTCGTTCGACTCAGTAGGTTCCCAGCGACAACATGACCAGATTGCACCCCACCTCGGGAAAAATTCCCCTCTCTTTTGCCAATTCCATCAGTTCCCGGTTTTCCGTGCCGGGGTTGAATACGATGCGCTTGGGGGCCAGATTCAATATGTAATCGTAGTAAGGCTTTTGGCGCTGGGGATTCAGGTATAGTGTTACTGTATGTACATTCTCCAGGTCGGGCTGTCCCTGTAATATAGGTACGCCTTGTATAGCGCCCTGGTGTATCCCCACGGCAACCACTTCGTGTCCCGCGGCCAAAAGGCGCAGGACAGCCTCATGCGACGCCCGGTCCGGATTGAGCGATGCGCCCAGCACCAGCGTTTTCTTGCCTTCCATAGTTCGGGATTTAGATCAGCAGGCGTACCGGGTCTTCCAGGATCTCCTTGAAGCTCTGCAGAAACTGAGCTCCCGTGGCGCCGTCTACGGCCCGGTGATCGCAGGAAAGCGTGACCTTCATGCGATGGCCAGGGCGAATTTCTCCCTGTTCTACTACCGGCTTTTCGAGTATGCCTCCTACAGCAAGAATGCAGGAGTCGGGTGGATTAATGATTGCCGTAAACTCTTCGATGCCGAACATACCCAGGTTAGAGATCGTAAAAGTATTTCCCTGCATCTCTTCCGGTTGGAGCTTGCGCTGGCGTGCGCGACCCGCTTTTTCTCTCACCTCGGCATTGATCTGAGACAGCGTTTTGATATCCGCATAGCGAACAACCGGCACCATAAGGCCTTCGTCTATGGCAACGGCGACCCCGACATTCACGTCTTTGTGATAGCGGATGTGGTCGTCCTGCCAGGAAGCATTGACGGCCGGATGGCGGCGGAGTGCCATGGCGGCCGCTTTGACGATGAAGTCGTTGAAAGAAATTTTGGACGGCGCAACCTCATTGACCCGTTTGCGCATCCCCATCACCTTGGCCATGTCGATCTCGATGGTGAGGTAAAAATGCGGAGCAGAGAATTTGCTCTCGCTCAGGCGACGCGCGATGGTTTTGCGCATCTGGCTCAGCGGCTTGTCTTCGTATTGCGCTTCACCCGGGCTGAATGTGAAGGGCGTGACCGGTTCGGCTGGCTCTTTCTTCGCGGGTTCGGGGGCTTTCTCAGGTTTCGCCTGGGGGGCGGGTTGTGCTTCCGGCTGGGGCTGCTCCGTTCGCTGCTCCAGAAAGGCCTCGATATCTCGCTTCACGATGCGCCCGCCATCGCCGGTGCCGTTAATCTGGCTGAGGTCAATGTCGGCCTCCCGGGCCATAGATCGCGCCAGCGGAGACACTTTCAGCCGGTCGGTTCCCTCGGAGGCAGGGGCTTTCGGAGCCTCGCTGATGGGGGAGGGGGTAGCTTCGGTTGAACGCTCCGCCTCGGAAGTTTCCTTTTTATCCTCCGGTTTGGCTTCCGGGGTATCCTGAGTTTCGCCCTTGCCATTTTGGGCTTTTTCCGCTTCCAGGGCTGCTTTCCAATCTTCGCCTTCTTCGCCCACAACGGCGATTACGCCATCGACCGGTACAGGGCCTTCCTCAATCTCGATGTGGAGGAGTACGCCGTCGACAAAACTGTCCAGTTCCATGGTCGCCTTGTCGGTTTCCACTTCGGCCAGGGTGTCTCCCGCTTCGACCGTATCGCCTTCTTTTTTGAGCCACTCCACGATATTACCTTCTTCCATGGTGTCGCTCATGCGGGGCATGCGAATAACTTCTGCCATGAGGATGCGTTTAGATGCGTGCTAGCGCTTAAAGGTACGGCTTAAAGAACAGCTGCCCAATGGAAGGGGTTTACTTTTTGGCGGTGCCCGCCGGCGAGCAGAGGGTAGAGGGGTGAGCGACAAAGTGTTACCTTTACGGCTATGAATTTTTCGTCCAAGCTTATCGAGCAAGCCGTGGAAGCTTTTGCGAGCCTCCCGGGCATCGGACGCAAGACGGCCCTGCGCCTGGTGCTCCACCTCATTCAGCAGGAAGAAGAGGAGAGCCTTCGCTTCGCGGAAGCTATTGCCGGCATGCGAAAGGGTATTCAATATTGCAGCACTTGTTTCAATTTGTCAGATGACGCTCAATGCACCATTTGCCGGGATAATCGACGCGACCGGTCGGTGATCTGCGTGGTGGAAAGTATTCGGGATGTTATGGCTATCGAGGATACGGGGCAATATCGCGGCGTCTATCACGTGTTGGGCGGCGTAATCTCTCCCATAGAGGGGGTGGGGCCTGAGCAGCTTCATATCGACGCGCTCGTTCAGCGCATCGATTCCGGCAGCGTTCAGGAGGTCATTCTGGCTATCAGCCCTACCATTGAAGGAGATACGACCATGTTTTACCTCTCGCGTCAGCTTCAGGACAAGAAAGTGCGCATCAGCACCATTGCCCGGGGCGTGGCGTTCGGAGGTGAACTGGAGTATGCCGATGAATTTACGTTGGGGCGATCCATCGTTGCCCGAACCCCTTACAAACTGCAGGACGACTAATCATGGCCGAAGCCGGGAATACAGTCCTTTCCGTCGTCATCGTCAATTACAACGTTCGCCATTTTCTGGAGCAAGCTCTGCAATCGGTGCGCCGGGCCGCTGAAGGCCTGGCGGTCGAGGTTTTCGTTGTGGACAATAATTCGGTGGACGATTCGGTAGCCATGGTCCGGGAAAAATTCCCGGACGTGCAGCTCATGGCCAATGCGGATAATCCCGGTTTTGCCGTGGCGAACAATCAGGCTATCCGAAAGGCCCGGGGGCGCTATGTGCTTCTGCTCAATCCGGATACGGTGGTGGAAGAAGACACCTTCCGGCTCTGCATCGCTTTTATGGATGCGCATCCGGAGGCCGGTGGCCTGGGCGTGCGCATGATCGACGGGGCCGGCACTTTTCTGCCCGAATCCAAGCGGGGGTTTCCCTCCCCCTGGGTGGCCTTTTGCAAGACCGTGGGACTTTCTCGCCTTTTTCCCCGCTCGCGCTGGTTCAATCAATACCACCTGGGCTTCTTGCCCGAAAACGAGGTCAATGAAGTGGATGTGCTGGCCGGTGCTTTCATGTGGCTTCGCAAAGAGGTACTGGACGAGATCGGCCTGCTCGACGAAGCTTTTTTTATGTATGGGGAGGATATCGACCTGTCGTACCGGATCGTTCAGGCGGGCTATGTCAACTATTACTTTCCCGAGACGACCATCCTGCACTACAAAGGCGAAAGCACCAAGAAGGGCAGCCTGAATTACGTGCGTACCTTCTATCAGGCCATGATCATCTTTGCCCGCAAACACTTTCAGGGTGGGCAGGCCCGCCTCTTTGTGGCCATGCTCCAGGCGGGGATTTACCTGCGGGCGGGGCTCACCCTGGTTTCGCAATGGATGCGGCGGTTGTTCTGGCCGCTGCTCGACGCTGCTTTGATCTATGGCGGGCTGGCCTTCTTGCGATCCTTCTGGGCGACCTACCATTTTCGAGACCCCGACTATTTTGACGATCGCATTCTGTACTGGAATTTTCCGCTTTACACGGCTATATGGGTAGCTGCCATTTTCTTCAGCGGGGGCTACGATCGCGGAGGAGATCTCCGGCGCCTGGTGCGCGGTTTATTGGTGGGTACCTTAGTGCTGGCTGCCGTGTACGGCTTTCTGGATTTGTCCTGGCGCTCGTCCCGGGCGCTCATCCTCCTCGGAGCCCTGTGGGCCGTGTTGGCTTCGGTGGGGATGCGCTATCTGATCCACTTCCTTCGCTCCGGAAACCTCAACCTCCACCGGGATGAGCCGGAAAACCTGGTCATCGTAGGCAGCCCGGAGGAAAGTACCCGCGTGCGCCGCCTGCTGACGGAAGCCCATGTACACAAGAACTTTATCGGAAGGGTAGCTTCTTCGGAGAGCGATATAGAGGGGGCGTTGAGCTCCCTGAATAAACTCGAAGAAGTAGTGCGCATCTACCGGGTGGAAGAACTCATTTTCTGTGCCCGGGATCTGCGGGCCCAGGATATCATGCGCTGGATGACCCGCCTGGGACCTTCGGTTCGCTATAAGATCGTGCCGGCAGAGAGCCTCAGCATCATCGGTAGCAGCGACCGGAATGCAGCAGGCGAGCTGTATACCATCGACATCCAATATCAGATCCTCAAACCCTGGCACAAGCGCAACAAGCGCGTACAGGATATCGCCCTGGCCGTTTTTTTACTGTTTACCTGGCCACTGCAGTGGATCCTGGTAAGGCGGCCCTTGGTTCTTCTTCGCCATATCGGAGCCGTACTGCTGGGGCGAATGAGTTGGGTGGGTTACATCCCCGCCGAGGTGGAAGACCGCAACCTTCCTCCCCTTCGCCCCGGGGTGCTCAATCCGGCCGATGTCCATCCGCATCTCCAGTTGAATGCAGCCACCCGCCGCCGACTTAATTTTTTGTATGCCAAAGATTACCACCCCAGCCGGGACCTGGAGGTTGTCTGGGCTTGCTGGCGACAGCTGGGCAAAAACAAAAGCCCCGGATAAAGGGAGAAGGACCAGCCTCAAGGCCGGAACGGATGCGGGCCATTACCGGCTGCTGACCACGGCCAGTTTCAGGTCGCGGCTCAGGGCCAGGCGGGTGATGGAACCCACCTGATAGGCTTTCAGGTCGGCGATCTCCCGCCAGCCTTTGCCGCGAAACCGGTCGAACAGATAGATCTTGCTTTCCCGGCCCATGAGAATGGCCCCGTTGGGGAGTACTTCGAAGTGTTCGATTCCCGGCAGGGCTTCGGTCAGAAGCTGATCGGTTCCGTCTCGCAGTTGGTATTCCCGCAACTCGGCCGGCCCCAGCGGTTTCTTTTGCAGAAAGAGCAGCTTTCCATTGGGTTGCATTTTAAAGCAGCGGCCGATAGCTGCGCCGGGCTGACCGATTCGGGCCAGCTCCCGGTCGGAATTCACGTCCATGATGACGAGCTGCGGGGGCGACCCGTCGCGATACACAGCTATGCGCTGGCTATTGATCCAGTGGTAAGCCAGAATGTCATCGGCGTATTTAAAGACCGGCCGCCCATCGGTCACGCCGTCAATGGGAAACTCCCAGAGGCGATAGAGCGTGTCGCGCATTTGAGGCTCCCAACGCAGGGCAGAGAAATTGTACGAGCTGGGGGTCGGTTGAGGCAGGTATTCCGCTTCCGGGGTTTTAGTAATCCGGGTAATCGACGTGTCCCGGAGGTTGAGCATGAAAAGATCGGTTTGCCGGCTGTTGGGCGTCATCACGCTCAAATAGATCTCGTTGGCATTCAGGAAGGCCGGGTAATCATTGTAGCCATTGGGATTGAACCCGGTGAGGTATCTGGGGTTGGATAAGGTGTAGATCGAATCGTTGACCGACAACTGAAAAAGAAATACGTTTGAGGGGGAAAACTGGGCGAACACAAGCTGGCTCGCGAGTAAAGCAATGAACGACAAAAGCAAGCGTTGCATAAAGGAGATTTTCTCACCAGTGCTAAAGATAGAATTATTGGCGAAAGTGACGGAGTGCGAATTTGGGAAACTCCTTTCACGCATAATCCGGTTTTCGCTTCCCATCCATGTTTAAAATCCATACACGCATGAGAATAGTTACCCATTTTATTGCCTATTTCCTGGCTGTGGCTGCCTTGTACGGCCAGTCGGTTGAGATCGAATTGCAGCAGCTGGCCGACGGCCTGACTCGACCGGTAGATATCGTTTCCTCCGGAGATGAATCGCTTTACATCGTAGAGCGCCCAGGACAAATTTTCGAACTGACACCCGACGGAACGGTCAGCAGTACGCCTTTCCTCGACATCCGCGCACAGGTCCGCACCAGCAATTCCAAGGGGGATGAGCGCGGTCTGTTGGGCCTGGCTTTTCACCCCGAATACCCCGATGTGAACTACGTTTTTGTAAACTATACGGCCGAAAACGACGGTCGCACCCGCATTTCGCGTTTCGAGGTAGATTTGGCTGCCGGCCAGGTCATAGCCTCAAGTGAAAAAGTGCTGATCGAGCAGGATCAGCCGTTCACCAATCACAATGCAGGCGATCTGGCCTTCGGTCCCGACGGAATGCTCTACATCGGTTTTGGAGATGGGGGTTCGGCGGAAGATCCCATCAACGCCGGGCAAAACCGCTCCACACCTCTTGGAAAAATGCTTCGCATCGATGTAGATCAGGGCGACCCTTACGCCATTCCGGCAGACAACCCCTTCGTTCAGGACGATGCCACCCTGGATGAGATCTGGGCGCTGGGCCTTCGCAATCCGTGGCGGTACAGCTTCGACCGACAGACCGGTGATTTGTGGATCGCCGATGTGGGCCAGTATTTCTGGGAGGAAATCCACCGCCAACCGATCACCAGTAGCGGTGGAGAAAACTACGGCTGGAGGTGTTATGAAGGAACCAATCCGTTCAACACCAACGGCTGCGAGGATGCATCCGTTTATGAGTTCCCGGTCTGGGAGTATTTTCACGAGAGTGGGGATTGTTCCATTACGGGCGGCTTTGTCTATCGCGGGGCTGCCATTGCTGCGCTTCAGGGCAAATACATCTACGCCGACTACTGCTCCGGCCGCATTTGGGCCCTTTATCGCGAGGACGACCAATGGGTAAACGAGGAACTGCTCAATACGCCTTACTCCATCAGCAGCTTTGGCGAGGATTTGGAAGGCGAGCTCTATGTCGCTGACCTGGACGGTGCGGTGTATCGCATCGTTTCTACCGTTACCAAGACCGAAGAGGTAAGCGCATTCGCGCAGGTTCAGCTTTCTCCCAATCCCACCTCCGAGCGCATTCTCCTTCAAATGGAATCGGTCCAGGCGGGGGCGTATCAGTTTCAGATCCTGAACGCGGAAGGACAGGTGATCCGGTCCTGGGAAGAAAATCTGCAGGGATCCTTCTCGCGCAACCTCTCGGTTAAAAATATGCCCGCCGGCCTGTATTTCTTGCGGATCCGCCAGGGACAAAAGACCGTTTCCAGGCGCTTTGTAAAATGGTAAGCTGAAAAAAATACTGGCCCGGCAGTCTTTTTTTCTTGGATGTCCTGGCGGTTTTGCCTAGGTTTAAGCCAGAAGAAGAAATTCTATGATGTCGATGCGCGTCCGCTATTTTCACTTCCGCTATTTCTTTTATCCCGAAGGATAAAGGGACCTGCCGGTTGTGTGACGCTGCGCGAACATCCAACAAATACGAAAAGGTCCCGGACGCTGTGCGGGGCCTTTTTCATTTTAAGACCTGGATACATGATACTCGAGCACTATTCCTCTTTTTCCTGCATTGGCAGAGCCCGTTTGGCAGGCAGCGCTCCAAGGCTGAAGTCCAAGCAGCAGGCTTTTTTCGGCTACTATTTTTTTAGCACATCAAGGCAGGACTTGAGGTCGTGATCTCGTCATCCAAAGCTCAAAAAAGTCCTGCCCCGCTGGCAGGGCTTTTTTTTTGTCCACGAATGCAAAACCTATGCCTGAACAAAAACCTATCGGCGAGCTAGATGCGGTCGAGGATCTCGGTACCCGCGTCGTAATCCAGGGCATTGCGGGTTCATTTCACCACCTGGCAGCCCGACGCTATTTTGGAAACCTGCCCCTGGAAATTGTGCCGGCCTCCTCGTTCCCCTTGCTCGTGAAAAAAATGGAGCAAAGGCCCGGCCCCGATTTTGCCCTGATGGCCATAGAAAACAGTGTGGCCGGAAGCCTTCTGCCCAACTACCAACTCCTTTACGATTCGGATCTGGTGATCTGCGGGGAAGTATACCTCCGCATTAGCCAGAACCTTTTGGGAACGGGCGGCGGCGCGATCGCGGATCTGCGGGAAGTATACTCCCATCCCATGGCCATTGCCCAGTCTCGTTTGTTCTTTGAACGCTACCCTCACATTCGACTGATCGAAGCGGAAGACACGGCCGGCAGTGCGCGCTGGCTGGCCGACCACCCCCGATCTCATATTGGTGTGATTGCCAGCAGGCAGGCTGCGGTCTGCTATGGGCTGCAGGTTTTGGCGTCGGGCATTGAGACCCACCCCCGAAACTATACCCGCTTTTTAGTGCTGCGCCCAAAAACGCGAGCATCCTTATCGAAAGGGGAAGGAGGGCATGTAAAGATATCGCTGAGTTTTGATCTGGCCCACGAGGTGGGCAGTTTGCACCGGGTATTGGCCGGCATGGCCTCTTTTGGCGCCAACCTGACCCAGATCCAGTCGAGCCCGATCCTGGGGCGCCCCTGGGAATACCGTTTTTTTGCTGACCTGCTGCTGAGCGGGAAGGCCAAGCTGCCGAGCTTGCTCGGCGAGATCGAAGCGAGGGCAGCGGAAGTGACCGTACTGGGCGTCTACAAAGCAGGGAATCACTATGAAGAGCACTAATCCACCGAAAAAGGCATTTATTCGCCCGGCAGGCCGATTGACTGGCATTGGCGAGTATTACTTTTCGGCCAAGCTGCGCGACATCGCAGAGCGAAATGCGGACGGTGCCGGCATCATCAATCTGGGGATCGGCAGCCCGGATCTGCCGCCCCCGGAGCAGGTTGTAGACCGGCTTTGGCAAGGGGCCCGGCAGCTCGATGCGCACGGCTATCAGCCTTACCGCGGCCTTCCCGCTTTGCGAAGCGCTTTTTCCGAATGGTATCGCCGGCACTTTCGATCGGCCCTGGATCCGGAAACTGAAATTTTGCCCTTGCTGGGTTCAAAAGAGGGCATTATGCACATCAGCATGGCCTTCCTCGACCCCGGCGATGAGGTGCTGGTGCCCGATCCCGGGTACCCGGCCTACCGGGCTGCCAGTCTGCTTGCCGGTGCCGGGCTGCGTACCTACCCGCTATCTGAGCCTCAGGGCTGGCTTCCCGACCTGGATCTTCTGGCCCGGCAGGACCTCAGCCAGGTCAAGATCATGTGGATCAATTATCCGCACATGCCCACCGGGGCTGTGGCCGATCCCGGCTTTTTCAGCGCCCTGGTGTCCTTTGCCCATGCGCACCGTCTTTTGCTCGTGAACGACAATCCCTACGCCTTGTTGGGGGCGCAGCCGCCCCTGAGCCTTTTCCAGCGCGACCAGGGGCGTGAGGTCGGATTGGAGTTGCACTCCCTTAGCAAGAGTCACAACATGGCCGGTTGGCGGATCGGAATGCTTTGTGGTCGGGAAGATTTTATTCTGCCGGTATTGCGCTTAAAGAGCCAAATGGATTCCGGCATGTTTCGCCCTGTTCAGGAAGCTGCTGCCGAAGCGCTGGCCTTGGATGCCGACTGGTACGAGCCCCTCAGAGCGGTTTACTCAGGTCGGAGAGCGCTGGTGCGGCGCCTGCTCGAAACCCTTGGGTGCCGGTTGCACCCCGCTGAGCAGGTCGGGTTATTCCTCTGGGCCCGGGTTCCTGAAGCCTGGAAAGACGGCTATGCCCTCTCGGACTGGTTGCTCGAGCAAGCCGGTGTATTCCTGGCCCCGGGAGGCATTTTTGGCCCTCAAGGCCAGGGATATATCCGGGCCTCCCTCTGCAGGCCGGAACCGGAAATCGAGAATGCGCTCCACCGGATCGAATCAGCGCATGCAGGGCGAGAAGGGGGATCTGACCGAAAAAAATGGATGTGAGAGTTCAAAACGCTTGACAATGACCGTAGCAATTATCGGGGTAGGATTGATCGGCGGTTCCCTGGGGATCAGCCTCCAGGAAAATGGTTTTGCCGATGACGTTCTGGGTGTGGACCTGCAGTCCGAAAACCTGGACAAAGCCCTCCGTCGCCGGCTGATCCGCGAGGCCGTTTCCCTGGATGAAGCGATCGAACGGGCAGACCTATTGATATTGGCTATCCCGGTAGATGGCTTGTACGATCTATTGCCCCAGGTGTTGCATCGAATCAGCCCGAGACAAGTGGTTACCGAGGTGGGCTCTACAAAGGACGTTTTGCTGGAATCCCTGAAGGATCATCCCCATCGGGGTCGGTTGGTAGCCGCCCATCCCATGGCCGGAACCGAACATTCGGGACCGGAGGCGGCCATTCCGAACTTATTCGCCCACAAAGCGGCCGTTATTGTGGATCGGGAAGACAGCGATCGCGATGCCCTGGCACGGGTTGAGGATCTCTACCGGTCGCTCGCCATGCAGCTGGTGTACCTCGAGCGCAAGGCCCATGATATACACGCAGCTTACGTCTCCCACATATCGCACATCAGTTCTTTTGCCCTGGCGCTTACGGTACTGGCCAAGGAGACGGATGAAGACCGGATCTTCGAACTGGCCAGTGCAGGCTTTGATTCCACGGTTCGTTTGGCCAGCAGTTCTCCCGATATGTGGGTTCCCATTTTTCGCCAGAACCGCGAGCACGTGCTGGATGTGCTGGACGAGCACATCAACCAGCTGGCTCGATTCCGGACATTGCTCATTAAAAAGGATTACGAGCGCTTCTATGGTTTGATCCGGGAAGCCAATCAGATCAAAAAAATTCTCCATACTGACAAACCACATGAACCATGAACTCATCTTTCAACTCCTGGTGGTCCGCTCGGAAGCCCGGGCGGCCCTTTGTGATTGCCGGCCCCTGCAGTGCCGAAACCGAGGAACAGGTCTTGCAAACGGCCCGGGCTCTAAGCCGCTCGGGGGTGCATTTGTTTCGAGCCGGGTTATGGAAGCCCCGCACGCGTCCCGATTCTTTTGAAGGGGTGGGCAAAACCGGGCTGGCCTGGCTCCGGCGCGTAAAACAAGAAACCGGCCTGGCGGTCACCACTGAGGTGGCGAGTTCGGCCCACGTCTACGAAGCTTTGAAATACGGCATCGATGTGCTTTGGATTGGGGCCCGCAGTACGGGCAACCCCTTCTCCGTGCAGGATATTGCCGATGCCCTGCAAGGGGTAGACATCCCCGTTTTGGTTAAAAATCCCATGAATCCGGACCTCAAGCTTTGGCTCGGAGCTATCGAGCGGCTTCAGCGGGCCGGCGTCAAAAGGCTGGGGGCTATTCACCGGGGCTTCTCGTTCCACGGTACCTCCCCCTACCGGAATGTGCCCCGCTGGCAGATTCCCATCGAATTCCGAAGGGAATTGCCCGACTTGCCCCTGTTGGTGGATAGCAGCCACATTTGCGGCCGGCGGGATATGCTGCGGGAAGTGGCTCAAAAGGCCCTGGACCTCAATTACGATGGCTTCATGCTGGAGGTACATCCGAATCCGGAGCAAGCCTGGAGTGATGCCGCCCAACAAATTACCCCCGAGCGATTTCAGGAGCTTCTGCATGCGCTGGTTGCCAGGGAGCCCGAACGGCCCGATACGCCCCTGCGGGAACCCTTGAAGCACCTGCGCCACGAAATCGACGAGATCGACCACGATCTTCTTCAATTGCTGGGTCGCCGGATGCAACTCAGCCGGGAGATCGGAGCGTACAAAAAAGCCCGCAATATGGCGATCCTTCAACCCGACCGCTGGAATGAAGTGCTTCAGGAAGCCCTTTTGCGTGGGGAAGGACTCGGCCTCAGCCGGGCCTTTGTGCGCATATTACTCAAGGCCATTCACCAGGAGTCCATCAACCACCAGATGAACGTGTTGCATACCGCTGAAAAAGCTGTACAGGCCAAGAACTGAGAACCCTCCGCGAAAGGGCTATCTTTAGCCAAAACCATCGGTATGACGTACAATAACTTGCTGATCCGGGAAGAGGACGGGATCCTCGTGCTTACCATCAACCGGGAAAAAGCGCTCAATGCCCTGAACCAGGAAACCATGCGCGAACTGGCCGATTTTTTCGGTAAAGACGCACCTCAGCGGACTCATCTGAAAGGCATCGTTCTCACCGGGGCAGGGGAAAAGGCCTTTGTGGCCGGAGCGGATATCAAGGAGTTTCTCGATCTGGACGACGAATCGGGAAAGCGAATGGCCAAGCACGGCCAGGATGTCTTTTTTCTGATCGAGCGCTTTTCCAAGCCGGTCGTTGCCGCCATCAATGGGTTTGCCCTGGGCGGGGGCTGTGAATTGGCAATGGCTTGTCATTTGCGTGTTGCCGGGGAAAAGGCCCGCTTTGGACAGCCGGAAGTCAACCTGGGCATTATTCCGGGCTTTGGAGGAACCCAGCGCCTCGTTCAGTACCTGGGTAAGACCAAGGCGCTTGAACTGTTGCTCACCGGAGATATGATTGATGCCCAACAAGCCAACCAGTTGGGGCTTGTCAATGCCGTAGTGCCCGCAGGGGAAGAAGTTGACCAGGCTAAAGCCCTGCTCCAGAAAATTGCCGGTAAAGGTCCTATTGCCATAGCCAAGGTCATTCAAGTCGTCAATGCTTACTTTGAAGCTGGCGTGGATGGCTATGAGCAGGAGGTGCTTGCTTTCGGGATGACCACCGGCACGGAAGACTTCAAGGAAGGTGCTTCTGCCTTTATTGAAAAACGCAAGCCTGCTTTCCAGGGAAGGTAGCACCCCTTTTCTTCGAGAAGGTATTTCTGTTGCTTGCCGAAAAGCAGGAAAAGAAAAAGCCCAGGGTAACAAAACCCTGGGCTTTTTGCGCGCCTAGCGGTGCGGGAGCCGGTTAATTACTGGCTTTTACAAAGGACTTGCCAATAACTTCTCTTCCCTCCCGGATCTTGATCAGGTAGGTGCCCGGCGCCAGTCCGGAAACATCGTAGCGGAATACCTGCTGATCCAATTCCAGATCGAGCTGGCCGACCACCTGGCCGAACATGTCGAAGATGAACAGCTCGCCGCCCTCTTGTGCCTCAATAGGCTGATTGAGTTCGACGGTCAGCTGGTTTTGCACCGGGTTGGGCATAAGCTGCATGCTCAGTGGCTGCAGCTGCATGTCAGCTACCGGTTGCTCGATTTCCACGTTCAGCATACCGTCCAGGGGCGCTTCCGTTACAAAGGAAACGTTGGAGAAGGTGGCCACATTTTCGGTGCCGTCGGGATTGCCTTCGGCAAACAGGCCAAATTCTACGCAACCGTCAAAACCGACCCGGGTGTTGAATATTTGGGTCCAATTCTGACCGTCCGGCGACGTAAAGCCGTTGATATTGGAACCCGACCGCACCAGGCGCAGCCAGCTTCCCGTAGCCGGACCATCGTCCACGATCGTGGCCTGGACGTTAGGTGCTTTACGCGCCTTGCCCTCCGCTATTGGTCCCAGATCGGTCTGAATAGCTGCAAACATGGCGCCCGGATTGTTATTCTGGCGGATCATCAGGCCGGCTTTTCCGGTGCCGCTGATGCTTTCCAGCTTGGCGATCACCTCAACCGGACCGTCATTGCAGTCGATTTGGCTGACAAAGTGGATTCCGTCCGCAAAAGAATTTGTGTTCGGGTCGGAAGAGCCCACTTCCCAGAGATCGTCACAGGCCAGGAAGGATGCGAAGCCGGGTTGGTTGGGATTACCGATGTCTTCGCTTGTCCAGCCGTCGGGCAATCCGCCGCCGCCCTGCGCTACGGTTACGGTGGCTACACAGCTCGCCGTATTGCCGAAGAGGTCTACCACCGAGAGAACGACCGGGTTGGGACCCAGGTTATCACAAGTGAAGAAGTCTTGGTCGATATCCAGTGAAACGATACCACAACCAGCAGGATCGCCATCGAAGACGTCGACAGCTGCAATCGAGGCCTCGCCGTTCTCATCCAAGAATACGGTAATGTCATTGCAAGCTGCAATCGCACCGCTGGCGGTCACCACTACATTGAAGGTGCATTCGGATGTGTTCCCGCTCGCATCCGCAGCAATGTAGGTTACCGGGGTAGTGCCCAGCGGGAAGAAGTCGCCCGGTTCAGCAGTCGAGCTCACCGTCACATCCGTACAGGGGTCCTCGAATAAGGGCTCGGTCCAGGTCACGAATGCACCACAAGTGTTGGGCTCGTTCTGGGTGATGACGTTGCTGGTGGGGCAATTGCTCACCGTAGGCGGTGTCGTGTCTTGGTTGTCGACCACAAATGTACCCGTAACGACGCATTCGCCATCGTCAACCGTGAAGGTGTAGGTGCCCGGAGGCAGGTTGTCCGGGTCAGCCGGCTGCCCGTTCGGACCTTCAATGATGATAATGGGATCGCGTCCTCCGCCGATTACCTCGATCTCGACGGCTCCGTTTTCTCCACAGGGATCCGGATAGGTAACGTCAACTACGATCTCAGGGGCAGGCGGAGCGAAAATTGTGAAGGTTTCGACCACAGTACACAAGCCTTTGACGGCTGTGACCGTGTAGGCGCCTTCGGGTAGGTTGAGCAGGTCCATGACCGGATCGCCGTTGCTGTCGGTGACGGTGAAACTATCTGCATCCGTGTCAATGGAAACGCTTCCCGTACCCAGACAAATGGCCGCATCCGTCACATCCAGATTAAGAACAGGCGGAACCTCTGCATCGATGGAAAAGAACCCACCTACTGTACAAAATCCATCCACGACTTCCCAGGTGTACAAGCCCGGTGCCAGACTGGTAATGTTTTCCGTCTGGTCATTGCCGTTTTCATCCAGTACTGTGAGCATACCGGATGATATGGCAAAGGAAGCCGAGCCATTGCCTTCACAGACAACCGGCTGGGTTACCGTCACGTCGACGGTGGGCGGAAGGTTCTCATTAACGGTAAAGGAACCGGAAACCGTGCACAGCCCTTCAACGACTTCCCAGGTATAGATACCGGATTCGAGATCGTTCAGGCCAGCAGTGACGTCCATGTCGGACGCATTGAGCACAGTAAGCGTACCGCCGGATATGTCAAATGTAACCGAACCATTACCCTCGCAAGTCATGGGTTGTTGCACATCGACTGTAACAGTCGGTGGAGCTACATCATTGATCATGAAGGTGGCCGTTTCCACGCATACACCGTTGGTAGCCGTAACTTGATACATTCCTGCCGGAAGATCCATCAGGTCGTTTGTAACATTTTGGTTATTCGGACCTGTTACTTCAAACGTTCCTACCGAAACCGAAATCGAAGCGGAGCCGTTCCCTCCGCAAATGGCAGGCTGGGTTACATCCACCGTAATTACCGGTAGTTCGGTTGGATTGATGACAAAGCTTTCTTCAACTACACAAACCCCGTTAGTGGCAATGACGGTGTAGTCGCCGGGAGCCAGATCGGCCAGATCATTGACCGGGGTTCCGTTGGCATCGGTGACCTCAAAGGTACCGGGGTCGACCGATACGGAAGCCGAACCGTTTCCTCCGCAGTCAGTCGGATCGTTTGCGGTAATCGCAATGACGGGTGTTCCGGCATCCTGAATGGAGAAGTTGTCGGTAGCTACGCAAGGCCCGTTGGTAGCGGTGACGGTGTAGTCGCCGGCCGGGAGGCTTGCGATGGAAGCGGTGACGTCGTTTCCGTTGGCATCCTGTACGGTGAAGGTGCCGACGCTGACGGAGATGTCGGCTGCGCCGGACTCACCGCAGTCGGTGGGCTGAGTCACCGCAAGGGTGATGACCGGCACCTCCGTGGGATTGATGGTGAAGGACTCGGTCACTACACAGGCGCCGTTGGTAGCGGTGAC